>CAJUKE010000006.1 GCA_910587075.1 uncultured Muribaculaceae bacterium | reverse complement strand
CAAAGCCGCAGGGCTGTGGCAGTTTATGCCGTCGACCGCCAAGGAATACGGCCTTGAGGTAAACGATTACGTCGACGAACGCTATCACCCCGAGAAAGCCACAGCCGCGGCCGCTCGCTTCCTGAAAAAGGCCAAGGCTAAGTATGGCAACTGGGAGTCGGCGATGGCCTCGTACAACGGTGGCCAGGGCCGCATATCCAAAGAACTTGAGTCGCAGTTGGCCGAGTCGGCATTCGATCTCTACCTCGTTGAAGAGACATCGCGCTATATGTTCCGGGTGCTCGCGGCGAAGGTGCTGATGGAGAATCCGGCTAAATTCGGCTACCAACTCCGCGATTCGCAGCTTTACAAGCCTTACGATTGCAGGGAGGTGAAAGTAACCGAGACTATCGAGGACCTCCCGGCGTGGGCCAAGGCCAACGGCACTAATTACGCCGTGCTCAGGGAGCTCAATCCCTGGATCCGCGCTAAGAAGCTCCCTGTCGCGCCCGGCAAGACCTATATCGTGAAGTTGCCGGCCAAGGGTCGTAATTAAGATTTTATTCTTCATAAGCGAGTGCCCACAATATGCGGCGTCGCCAAAGATTAATAAGGAATTAAGAGTTTGAACGTTTGTCCTATGTCAAAAGAAATTGAGCCGCTTGAAAATCTCACCGTAATTGGAGCGCGGGTTCATAATCTTAAGAATATAGATGTCACCATACCGCACGGCACTCTCTCGGTGATAACCGGACTGAGCGGGAGCGGAAAGTCGTCGTTGGCCTTCGATACAATTTTCGCCGAAGGACAGCGGCGGTATATCGAAACCTTCTCATCGTACGCCCGCAATATGCTCGGCACCCTGGAGCGCCCCGATGTCGATCACGTCTCCGGGCTTTCGCCGGTGATAGCCATCGAGCAGAAAACCATCAACCGCAACCCCCGAAGCACCATAGGCACCACCACGGAGGTGTACGACTATCTGCGACTGCTGTTCGCCCGCGCCGGCGAGGCAAGGAGCTACATCAGCGGCGAGCCGATGGTGAAGTACTCCGTGGAGAAAATCGTGGAACTCATTTTGCAACGTTACGTTGGACGGAAGGTGTGCCTTCTCGCGCCGCTGGTGCATAACCGAAAGGGTCACTATAAGGAACTGTTCGAGCAACTTACCAAGAAGGGCTTTCTCAATGTCCGCGTCGACGGGGAGATCCGAGAGATAACGCCGGGTATGAAGCTCGACCGATACAAGAATCACTCAGTGGAGCTGGTTGTCGACAAGATGAAGGTCAACGGCAACGACGCTTCGAGGCTCCGCAACTCTGTGACCGACACTCTTCGTCAGGGTGGAAAGCAGATGATGGTCTACGATGTCGATACCGACGAGGCGCGCCATTACAGCCAGAGCCTTATGGACCCGGTGAGCGGCATATCGTACCGAGAACCCGCTCCGCACAACTTCTCTTTCAACTCCCCGCTGGGAGCGTGCCCCCGCTGTAAGGGGCTGGGCGAGGTCAATGTGATTGATATGGAGAAGGTTATGCCTAACCCGGCACTCTCCATCCGCCAGGGGGGTATCGCGCCTTTGGGTAAGTACAAGAATTCTATGATATTCTGGCAGGTCGACGCGATCTGCGACAAATATGGTTGCTCGCTCGACACGCCCGTTGGCGAACTGCCGGAGGATGCAGTCAACGACATTATGAACGGTACTGATGAGCGGCTGCGGGTCAAGAGCGACACTCTGTCGACCTCCAATTACTTCCTTTCGTTCGAGGGGCTGCTCAAATATATCGAGATGCAACAGACCGACGACGCATCGGCGGCGGCGCAGAAATGGAGCGACCAGTTTTATTCGCGTAGGGTGTGCCCTGAGTGTTCGGGTGCCCGCCTTAACCGCGAGGCCCTGCACTTCTTTATCGACGGCAAGAACATAGCCGAGTTGTCGGCGCTTGACATTTCAGAGTTGCTGGAATGGTCGAAAACCGTCGGCGCCCATCTCTCCGATCGTCAGAAGGTAATAGCCGACGAGATACTAAAGGAGATACGCACCCGGTTGTCGTTCCTCGTGGATGTCGGGCTCGGCTATCTTTCGCTCAACCGAGCGTCGGCCACCCTTTCGGGCGGTGAGAGCCAGCGTATACGCCTCGCAACGCAGCTTGGGTCGGAATTGGTCAATGTGCTTTACATTCTCGACGAGCCGAGTATCGGGTTGCACCAGCGCGACAACAGAAAACTGATTTCGTCGCTCAAACGCTTACGCGACGCCCGCAATTCGATCATCGTGGTCGAGCACGACAAAGATATGATGCTGGAAGCTGATTATGTGGTCGACATAGGACCGAAGGCCGGACGCAAGGGTGGGGAGGTCGTCTTCGAAGGCACTCCCGCCGAAATGCTTAAGACCGATACACTTACAGCAGGATACCTGACAGGTAAGCTGGCTATCGAGGTGCCTGCCGAGCGCCGCAAGGGCAACGGCAAGTTCATCGAGCTGCTCGGATGCGAGGGGCATAATCTCAGGAACGTGGATTTCAGGTTGCCGCTCGGCACTCTCACCTGCGTATGCGGAGTAAGTGGTAGCGGAAAGTCGTCGCTCGTCAACGGCACTCTCCAGCCGATACTATCGCAAAAATTCTACCGCTCCCTCCAAGAGCCGCTCCCTTACCGCGAGATTATCGGTGACGACAACATCGACAAGATTGTCACCGTCGACCAGTCGCCGCTCGGACGCTCTCCCCGCAGCAATCCCGCCACTTACACGGGTGTGTTTTCCGATATCCGTAATCTCTTTGTCGGTCTGCCCGAAGCGAAAATCCGAGGCTACAAGCCCGGGCGTTTCTCCTTCAACGTTGCCGGTGGGCGATGCGAGGCGTGCAAGGGCAACGGCTACAAGAGCATCGAGATGAACTTCCTCCCCGACGTGTTGGTGCCCTGCGAGGTGTGTGGCGGCAAGCGCTACAACCGCGAGACGCTCGAAGTGAGGTTCAAAGGTAAGTCGATTGCCGACGTGCTCGATATGACCATAAACCAGGCGGTGGAGTTCTTCGCCAATCAGCCGTCGATACTAAAAAAACTGAAAGTGCTCCAGGATATAGGTCTTGGGTATATCCGGCTCGGGCAACCGTCGTCGACGCTGTCGGGCGGTGAGAACCAGCGCGTGAAGCTCGCGACGGAATTGGCCAAGCGCGACACGGGGCGCACTCTGTTCGTGCTCGACGAGCCGACAACCGGCCTCCACTTCGAGGATATAAAGGTGCTCCTCTCCGTGCTAAACCGACTGGTTGACAAGGGCAACACAGTGCTTGTAATCGAGCATAACCTTGATGTGGTGAAAAGTGCCGACTATATCGTCGATATGGGACCAGACGGAGGCCGCGACGGTGGCCGTATCATAGCCACTGGCACTCCCGAAGAGGTCGCTAAAACCGATTCGCCCACTGCGCCATTCCTCCGAGAGGAACTCGGTATGTGAGCTCCATTCCGGAGCAGCTCAGCGGTTCCAGAACCCGGGTGTGAAGAGCAATAGCACGGTGAAGATCTCAAGACGCCCCGTAAGCATCAGCAGCGAGAGCACCCATTTTCCCGCATCGGGCACTATGGCGAAGCTGTCGCCGAACCCGGCCGCGCTCAACCCCGTGTTGCTCACACAGGAAAATGATGCGAAAAACGCATCGGACAGCGGTATGCCGTTAACGGCCAGCGCTATCCCCCCGCCGAGAATCACAATCACATAAAGACTCAGGAAAACCATCACCTTGTTGGTGATTTCCGGCGAGATGGTGCGACCGTTGATGCTGACTGACAGGATGTGGTTGGGGTAGATGCAGCGGTAGAGTTCGTTGCGCGCGTTTTTCCAAAGGTATATTGAGCGGTCGAGCTTTGAGCCGCCCGAGGTGGAGCCCGCGCAAGCCCCGACGAACATCATTATCAGAATCAGAGAGAAAATGAACAATCCCCAGTCGCCCACGCCATTGAGCGTATAACCCGTTGACGACATCATCGAGATTATCATAAACAGGGGGTCGATGGTATACGACTCGATTCGGTCGGGAACAAGAGGATTGTTGACAAGCGCGATGTCAAACAGAACCAACAGCACGAGAATTGTGCCGACGTAAACACGAAACACCTCGTTGTTCCAAACCCCCTTGAGGTCGCCCATCGATGCCTTGAATATCAAGGCGAAATTTACGCCTCCGATAAACATAAACACCGAGGTAACGATCTTAATGTAGAGAGAGTTCCACTGCGATATTGACTCGGGGCGCGTAGAAAAGCCCCCGGTCGACATCGTGGAGAACGCGTGGCAGATGCTGTCAAACGGGTCCATCGGGCCCACCCAGTAAAGGGCCATAAGGGTGACGGTCAGTAGAATGTAAACCAGCCACAGGCGCTTGGCCGTGGAGCTTACCCTCGGACGCAGTTTCTCGTGCGTAATGCCTGTCACCTCGGCGTTGAACATCTGCATGCCCCCCGAGGAGTTCAGCATCGGGAGCACGGCGAGGGTGAAGAGTATGATACCCATACCTCCGATCCACTGCATCAGCGACCGCCACATATGTATTCCGTGGCTGAGGTCGGAAACGGTCGGCATCACCGACGCGCCGGTTGTGGTGAATCCCGACATCGCCTCGAAATATGCTTCCGATATGGTGAGTCTGGTGGTGCTCAGCAGAAACGGAATCATTCCGAAAATAGAGAAGACCACCCAAACGAGGGCCGTAAGCAGGAACCCCTCGCGCTTGCCCATATCGAACCGCCGCGGCTTGACGCAGAATGCCGCGAGAGCGCCGCAACCAAGTGTCGATGCCATCGCGATAAGGAACGCGTACAAGTCTTCTTCCCCATAATAAAGCGAGGTGAAGAGGGGAACTGACATAAAGAACCCCTCGACCAAAAGAAGCCATCCGGAAATTCGGATCAGCATCAGCCAGTTAATATGGGAAAAACCGGAGCGTTTCACTGAGATGCGTTGTTTGAAAGGTCAGCTGAAAAGTCGTTCGATTTTGTGGATGTGTCCTGAGAGGCAGAACACCACCACATGGTCGCCAGGCTGTATCTGGGTGCGTCCGCCTACGAGCATACCCTCGCCGTCGCGTATGAGTCCGGCGATGGTCATCTCTTTGCTGAGCTTCAGGTCCATCACCGGGGCCTGGGTAATCTTCGACCCCTCCCTCGCTTCAAGTTCGGCTATCTCGGCATCGGCCAGTGTGAGGAACTTCGAAGTGTTTTCGTCGGAGGCGAGAAGAATCTGGAATATCTTGCTTGACGCGAGGAGTTTCTTGTTGATTATCGAACCGATGTTGAGCGCCTCGGCCTCGGAGATGAACTGGATGTTCTCAACCTCGGCCACAGTTTTGCTCACGCCGAACTCCTTGGCCGTGAGGCATCCGAGAATGTTTGACTCTGAGAAATCGGTCAGAGCGACGAAGGCGTCCATCCCTTCGAGCCCCTCTTCGCGCAGTGTGTCGTTATTGCGGGCGTCGCCGTGGATGATGTTCACATCGCATCCGCTGCAACGCTCGGGCAACCGTCGGCACACTTCGGCGTTCTCCTCGATAATCGTCATTTCCCAGCGGTCGGAGGCCATATGGGCGAGGCGCACAGCGATGCGGCCGCCACCCATAATCATAATTTTCTCAATCTTGTAGTCGCGCTTGCCGCAGATCTGGCGAATCTCGTCGACGTAGTCGCGGGTCGTTGTGAAGAAAAGTATGTCGTTGTCGCGGACAACGTCCTCGCCACCCGGGATTAGGGTATCGTGGCGCCGTTTGATGGCCGAAACGTGGTAGTTGTGCTGCGACGAGGTGATGTCGCGGAGCTTGCGCCCGATAATCTCGGCACCGTTCCTCACGCGCACGCTCAGGATTATCAGCTGGCCGTCATGAAGCTCGTACCAGTTCCTAACCCAAGGACGGCGCAGTGCCGTGACAATCTCCTTGGCGGCGAGATCTTCCGGGTAGATTAGATGGTCAACTCCCATCGAGCTGAAGAACTCCCGGCCGGAAGCCGAAAGGAACTCGTAATTGTCGATGCGGGCCACGGTTTTGGTAGCTCCGAGCTTCTTGCCGATGGTGCAGGCTATGAGATTTGTGTTCTCAAACGGAGTGACGGCGATAAGAAGGTCGCAATCCTCGTTGACACCGGCAGCGGCCAGGTCGCGAAAAGAGGTAGGGCTCCCGACGCTCGTCATCAGGTTATAGTTGGCGTCGAGCTTGTCGAGCTTATCGTTGTCGCGATCGACCACGATGATATCCTGGTTCTCCCGCGAAAGTAACTTCGCGAGATGCGAACCGACTTCGCCCGCACCTACTATGACTATTCTCATATGGTTATAACGACAATTGCGCGTTAGTGTTCAACAGATCCGACCACGGCGTCGGCTATCGACCGGGAATCGAGACCGCAAATCTTGTGGAGCTCGCTTACCGATCCCTGGGCGATAAACTTATCGGCTATGCCGATTCTCTTTACGGGCAGTCGGTAGCCGTTGTCATTAAGCCACTCCGTCACAGCCGAACCGAAGCCTCCGGCGAGGGCGCCGTCCTCAACGGTCACTATCGGCAATCCCTTTTCGGCGACACTCCTCAGAATTTCAGTGTCAAGGGGTTTCAGGTAACGCATATCGTAGACATCGGCGGTCACGCCTTCCGACCCGGCGATGGCTGCGGCTTCAACTGCCGCGGGGAGCATTGTGCCGATTGAAAGAATCGTGGCTTTGGCATCAGGCGAAACCTTTACTTCCACGCCTTTCCCGATCGGAAGTTGCTTCATGGGCTTTTTCCAGTCGGGGTTTGAGCCGTTGCCCCTCGGGTAACGTATTGCCATAGGGCCGTCGACCACTCCCAAACTTGAAGTGTACAGCATATTGCGTAGTTCCTCTTCCGACGATGGGGCGGCCACGGTCATTCCGGGTATAGCCCTGAGGTATGGGAGGTCAAACACGCCGTGGTGCGTTGCTCCGTCCTCTCCAACGAGCCCGGCGCGGTCAATGCAGAACACCACGGGGAGACGCTGGAGCGCGACATCGTTTATAATCTGGTCGTAGGCTCTCTGGAGGAACGCCGAATAAATAGCCACATAGGGTCGCTGTCCATCCTTGGCCAGGCCACCTGCGAAAGTAACGGCATGCTCCTCAGATATGCCCACATCGAACACGCGGTCGGGGAATTTCTCCCTCATGATGCTCAGCGATGTGCCGGAGAGCATAGCCGCCGTAATGCCGGCAATCTTTTTGTTGCTCTCGGCGAGTTCGAGAAGGGTCTCGCCGAAAACATCCTGGTATTTGGGAGGGTGGGGACCACCTGTCGACGCGGGGCGTTCACCCGACTCGGGATTGAATTTTCCCGGAGCGTGCCACGTCGCGGGGTCTTGCTCCGCAGCCTCGAACCCTTTCCCCTTGATGGTTTTTATATGCAGTATCTTCGGGCCGGTCATATCCTTGATGTCGCCCAACACCTTGACGAGATTGGCGGTGTCGTGGCCATCCACGGGACCGAAATATCTGATGTTCAGTCCTTCGAAAATGTTCTGCTGTCTGCTCAGGAGAGCCTTGAGCGAATTGTTGAAGCGCAGAATCGACCCGCGGCCGCGATCGGAAACGAGGTGCATCTTCCGCAGCACGCGGTACAGTTTGAAGCGCAGGTTGTTGTAGCGCTTCGATGTGGTGATTTGGGCGAGGTACTTATGTAGCGAGCCGACATTGTCGTCGATCGACATGTCGTTGTCGTTAAGGATAATCAGCAGATTGTTGGGGGTGTTGGCTGCGTTGTTAAGGCCCTCGAAAGCGAGACCGCCGCCAATCGAAGCATCGCCTATCACGGCCACGATGTTGCGCCGGGGCTCGTCGGTGTTCATCTCCGTGGCGACGGCCATACCGAGCGCCGCGGAAATCGAGTTCGAAGCGTGCCCCGCCGAGAAAGTGTCATACTCGCTTTCATCGGGGTTGGGGAACCCGCTGAGCCCGTAGAGCTTCCTGTTCTCGTGGAATCTGTCGCGCCTCCCGGTGAGCAGCTTGTGGCCGTATGCCTGGTGCCCCACGTCCCATACGATACGGTCGTACGGTGTGTTAAACACATAATGCAGAGCCACGGTAAGCTCAACTGCGCCCATGCTGGACGCGAAGTGGCCGGGATTCTTCGACAGGGAGTTTATAAGGAATTCGCGTATATCGGCACAAACCGCTGGCAGCTGCCCGACGGAGAGAGCGCGAAGGTCGGCCGGCGAGTCAATCCGGCTCAGCAGGGGATAACGCACCGCGTCATCCGCGTTTTTTGCTGTTTGGTTTGTTGTTGCCGACATATTTTTTGTAAAGTGGTATGAAAATGATGAAACCGGAAGCTATAATGGGGAAAAGTGACAGCAGCGTAATCGGAATCTGCTGAGCCACCATCCTGGTAATCAGTATGGCGCATATTCCCAACCATAGCAACCCGATAATCACGAACCTCAGAATTACGGATACGCTCATCAGTTGAATTTTCGTTTAATACGTCGCCAGTTGGCCGATTCCGGCTCGGAGGCGCTATTTAAAAGCAAAATTAGCAAATTTTCGCGACATTTCACCAATACGGAGGCGGAAAGGCGCAGAAAGCCCGCTTATCAGGGGCGCGGGGCCGCGCAGTTGACCTCCATTCAACAAAAAAGCGGCTCCGCCATCCGACTTGTCTGAAGCCGGGTGGCAGAGCCGCTGTGGGGTTTGACGGCGGTGTTTAACGCGTCAGTGCCGAGTCGATAATATCCTGCGAAACGCCACTCGCGCGCAGGTTCGCGGCGATGCGCTCGCGCTCGCGCCGCACGGCGTCGCCGCAGAAAACGAGTTCGCCTATTCTGCCGCATGCGTCGGTTACCCGTTTCTTCCCCTCGTCGGAATTGAGGTCGATGCCGCAGAATGTCGAGCGGTCCTTGTGAAGAACAAGGTAGAATATGCCGGCCACCGCGATGGCCACCAAGGCCTGGGCGTCGACTTCGTCGCCCCCTTCGAGCCCGGCCACGCAGTCGAGCAACTCCTTTGAGTGGAGCTCGCGGAGCTTCGCGGTGCGTTCGGTTATGTGGTTTCCTTCCGAAATCTCCCAGCGTAGTATCTCGGTCATTACGGCGTCGTTGACGAGCGCGGTCATTAGTTTGCCGAGGAAGTCGCCGTATTTGTCGGGATTCTCAAGGTCGCTGATGTTTCCGCGGGCGAAATCGCTAAGCCAGTAATCATACTTCTTGACAAATTCGTCAAAGAAGTCCTCAAGGTTTTTGTACCTGTTGTAAAAGACTATCGGTTCGATTTTGGCCTTCTTCACAATGTCGGTGACAAGGGCCAGCGAAAAGCCCTTCTTCTTGATCTGGGCGACCGCCGCCTTCATGATGGCTTCCTCGATGTCGGCCTTAGACCGCCTCGGGCGTCTGATAGTCTGGGTGTCGTTGGCTGATTCCATATTCAAGATTTTTAGCCCGGATGGCGAAATGGGAGGGGAACTGCCGGGCGAGTTTCCGAAGTGGCAGCGTTTATTGCCGACGCGCTCTCCCGGATGCCCCTAAGATACCTTTTCGCTCATCGCAAGCGATTGTTTGATAAATTATTAGTCGAACGCCCGCTCCATCCATCCGACGGGCGCACGATGTTATAATATTAAGCGCCGCAAATATAGCTAATATTTACGGCGCTCGCAATATGGTTCAGCCCTCAATGGGCGGGATGGTTGTTGCCAATTTGGCTACTTTTAATCTTTGTCTTTGCTCTCCGACTTATCGTCGTCCGAGGAAGTCGTATTATCAGTGTTTGATACTTCCGTGGCCTCGACATCGACAGGCACAGGTGGCGGCAGTTGTTTGCCCGCATCGGCGGCGGCTTTCTGCGCGGCGAGTATCTCGTCGGTGCGCGAAGCCCACTGGCGCTTCCCGAAAATCTGCTCGACATCCTCGGTAAAGATTACCTCGCGGGTAAAGAGCACTTCGGCGAGCTTATTGTGCCCCTCGGCGTGCTCCTTGAGTATGGCCTTGGCGCGCTCATACTGCTCGTTGATGATGCGCGACACTTCCTCGTCGATGAGCCGCGCGCGGTCGTCGCTGTAGGGTTTGGAGAAACCGTAGTTCTGACCAGACGAGTCGTAGTAGGAGAGGTTAGGGAGTCGGTCACTCATGCCGTAATATACCACCATGGCGTAAGCCTGTTTTGTGACGCGTTCAAGGTCGTTGGCGGCACCGGTGGAAATACGGCCCAGGAACAGCTCCTCGGCGGCTCGTCCGCCGAGAGTGGCGCACATCTCGTCGAGAATGGCCTGCGAGGGGGTTATCTGGCGCTCCTCGGGGAGATACCACGCGGCGCCGAGCGCCCTCCCTCGCGGCACGATTGTCACCTTGATCAGGGGGTTGGCGTAACGGAGGAACCAGCTTACGGTGGCGTGGCCGGCCTCGTGGCAGGCGATTGCGCGCTTCTCCTCTTCGGTTGTTATTTTCGAACGCTTTTCAAGGCCGCCGATTATGCGGTCAACAGCGTCGATGAAATCCTGTTTCTGAACGACCTCCTTGTTGCGTCGTGCGGCAATAAGCGCGGCCTCGTTGCAAACGTTGGCGATATCGGCCCCGGAGAAACCGGGGGTCTGACGTGCGAGAAGGTCTACATCGACGCTCTCGTCAATCTTGATGTTCTTAAGGTGTACCTTGAAAATTGCCACTCGGTCGTTGAGCTCGGGGAGCTCGACATAAATCTGACGGTCGAAACGACCGGCACGGAGCAGGGCCTTGTCGAGGATGTCGGCGCGGTTGGTGGCGGCGAGGATGATCACGCCGCTGTTGGTGCCGAAGCCGTCCATTTCGGTGAGGAGCTGGTTGAGAGTGTTCTCGCGCTCGTCGTTGGCACCCATATTGGGGTTCTTACCGCGGGCGCGGCCCACGGCGTCAATCTCGTCGATGAACACAATGCAGGGAGCCTTCTCTTTGGCTTTCTGGAAGAGGTCGCGCACTCGCGAGGCACCGACCCCGACAAACATCTCCACGAAATCGGAACCCGACATCGAGAAGAACGGAACGTTGGCCTCACCGGCCACAGCCTTGGCGAGCAGAGTTTTACCCGTTCCCGGAGGGCCCACGAGCAGAGCGCCCTTGGGAATCTTGCCGCCGAGGTTGGTGTAGCGCTGCGGATTCTTCAGGAACTCAACGATTTCCTCGATTTCGACCTTGGCCTCCGAAAGTCCGGCCACATCCTGGAACGTTACTTTCACCGGCCCGTCCTTGTCGAAAATCTGCGCTTTGGACTTGCCTACTGAGAACACACCGCCCGAGCCGTCGCGACCGCTCATACGCTTCATTATGAAGAACCAGAAAGCCACGAGCAGAAGCACCGGGCCAAAGGTCCAAAGTATGGCGGAGAGGTCGGTACCTTCCTCGTAGTCAACAGGGCCGGTATATATTTCGGCTTGGCGCAACGCGTCTATTTTGCGGGAGAAGTCGCCGAGTTCGGGAATCTGGGTTGTGATGCAGGCCTCGCCTCCGTCCTTATACTGGCTCTCGTGGAAAATCTTTTTTGCCAGCGAGTCGGAAAGCATGGCGGTCGCTATCCCTTTGCGCTTGTCAACTATGATTTCCGTGATACCGTGATTTTGAGAGATGACGGAATCAGTGAGATAGCTCTCGAACTCTGAGTATTTTACCTGCTTCTTAATGGAGTTATCGTCGAAGTAGTAGGCTCCGAAAAGGAATAGGAGTATCACGGCGTACATCCAGAACAAGCTGAACCGGATTTGGGGAGTCTTTTTCTTGCCTCCCGAAGCGCCGTTGTTATTGGGTTGGTTTTTATCGGCCATTTGGTTGTGATGGGGATTCTTTCCTGGTGAATAGGCGGCCTCAGTCGAGGTCGGGGATTGAGGTGATCACGGCGTCGCTCCAGAGCTCTTCGAGATTGTAGAGGGTGCGGGCCTCGCGGGTGAAGACGTGAACGAGGGTGTCGCCGTAGTCGATGACGATCCACTGCGCGTTGCGGTAGCCGTCGTAGTTATAGGGCTTGATGCGGTGCTTTTCGAGCAGCGAGTCGCGCACATGGTCGGCGATAGACGCGACCTGCTGGCTCGACGTGCCCTGGCAGAGTATAAATTTACGGGCGGGAGCGGCCTCGATAGCCGAAAGGTCAATCACCGTAATCTCTTTGCCCTTGCGGTCCTGTACCGCGTCGATAACGTACGAGTCGAATGCTTCGGTATCAGCCGAGTTGGCGGCGCCGGCGGCCTTCAAAGTCACTGTATCTGTCATATGAGTATTGTTCAAAGCTTATGGATGAAGTTGTTGAAACATCGTTCCGCCGCGCACGGGCGGATTTATTAATTTGCGAAGTTACAAATTATTTCCGAAATAGGGAGCTCTTTCCTTGGATGGTCAGACTCTTTTCACCTTTATTAAACAATCATTCGAAGCGCAATGTTTTCGCCGGAGAAATTCTCGCTATAACAGCCGATGGCAGAAGCATCAGCAGGGCTGAAACGGCTATGACCCCGAGGTTGAGCAGAGCCACCTCGCACCAGCTTACTCTTACTGGCACATAACTAAGGTAGTAGGCCTGCGGGTCGAGGGGTATGATATGCCACGCCTGCTGGCACAGAAGCGCTCCGAGCGCGAGAATGTTACCCGCGATCAGCCCTATGAGTACAATCCGTCCGCCAAGGAGGATAAACACGCGTCTGATAAGCCCGTCCGTCGCGCCGAGACTTTTAAGCTGGCCGATCATGCGCACGCGTTCGAGTATGAGGATGAACACGCTTGAAATCAACGTGAAACCGCTCACGCACCCCATAAGGATGAGGATTACGACAACGTTGGTGTCGAGCAGCCCGAGCCAGTTGTAGTACATGGCACCCGAACGCAGCACGGTGTCGACTACCATCGGCTCCTCAATCTCGCCGAACGCGTACGCCCGGTTCAATTCCTGTTGCAGCCGTTCGGCCGAACGGCTTACGTCATCCTCCCTAATTCCGTTGAGTTCAACACGCAACCCCTGGCCCTCGGTGAACCCGCAAACGCCTTGCAGCTCTGTAAGCGGAAGGTATGCCACCAGGTCGTCGTAATCGCCGAAATTGCTGCGGAAAGTCCCGCTGATGGTGTAACGGCGTGCTTTGAGCGCCCCATCTACAAAGAAGTAGGCGAAAATCTTGTCGCCCGGCGCGAGTCGCAGTTTCGAGGCCTGAGGTTCCGAGATCAGAAGCTCGCGAGCGCTGTCGGCGGGTAAAGCCCCCGACACGATGTTGCCAAGTACAAACTTTCTTCCCGATTCGGTCTGAGGTACGTCCCGGAACATAACGCCGAGGAAATCATCGTCGGTTTTCAGTATGCCGGCGTGGCGCGCCGACAGCGATGCCTCCGCCGCGGGCACGGTCTCGGCGATGGCTTGTCTGAAAGTGCCATCTATCTCGATAGGGCGCGACGCATCACCGCTGACATTCACCGCGGGCTCTACGGTCACGGCGGCCTCAAAACCGGCGACCTTAGCCCTGATCGCGTCCTTAAACCCGAGCACGACACTGAGCGACAACAGCATAACCGCTGCCGCGCAAGCGATTCCGGCCACGGCGATAACCACGTTGGTCGACGGGCGGTTCGTGTCTCCGGGCGTCAGTCTAAGCCGACGGCTCAAGAATAAAGCGACGTTCACACCGCGAATTTATGAAAATATATTAAAAGGATTGACAACTTGCGGGGGATGTTTGTTATAAGATTAACCGAGCGCGATTCGATTCTCGGTGAAAAAGGGGACTGCTTACAAGGCCCCATCTGAGGGATAATTCATTATAATACTTTGCTTAAAATTGAGGAACAATGAAATTCAATTCTAAAATCCGCAGAAGCCTACGGTGGAAATACGCGATGCTGATGTTCCTCCTCTCTCTCGTGCTGACTCTGATAGCCCTTCCCTGCGTGGCTGCGGAGAACGCTGACTCCGTGGCTACAGCCACCATAGACAATCTGCTTGTTCAGAACACGTCCACCGTTATTCCTGAAGAGATGCCCGAGGTTGTCTCCGACGAGCCGATTGGGCCACCCGAGGCTCCTCCAGACTCCGTTGGCGCTCCCCAGCGAATGTGGGCCGATACGCTTGCCATGATTCCCGACCGTCCTCGCTCGCTATACCACCTTCCGGCGTCATGGACTCGCTCCGAGCCTTACTGGCACGGGATGTGGATCAACACAGCCGTTCTCTCAGGGGCTTTCATAGGCACACTCTTCGTGTTGGAGCTTCTCCCGGAGGACGCGACCACATGGAACCGAGCCTCGCTTCGCAAGGTGCCGTTCTATAAAAGATGGTATCGCAACGTGTTCAAACGCGGGCCGGAATGGGACCACGACAATCCGATATTCAACTATGTGCTCCACCCCTACGCCGGTGCCGCCTACTTCATGGGTGCCCGCACCTGCGGCTTCAACTTCTGGCAGTCGATGCTCTACAGCGCGCTGATTTCCACCATCGGCTGGGAGTTCGGTATCGAGGCGTGTATGGAACGTCCGTCATACCAGGACCTGTTTGTCACACCAATACTCGGGTCGCTGCTCGGCGAGGGGTGCTACAGGGCAAAGCGTTTCATAGTTGACAACGACTACGAGCTGCTGGGCTCGCCGGTACTCGGCCACATAGTGGCGTTCTTCCTCGACCCTTTGAACGAAGTGATGGGTTACTTCAATCCGGGCAAATGCAGAAATATCGGTCCGGGGTGTTTCTCCTCGGAGCCACTGCTGATACCGGCGCCATTGCCCGGCGAATCCAAGGCGTTCGGGTTCCGGCTCTCGGCGACATTCTGACGGCGGGTTGCCAACAGACGACGCGGGCGGGGTTGCCTCAGAAGGGCACTCCGCCCATTCCGTCGGAAGAGATGTCGGCTGAGCCTCCGACGGGAGGCGCGGCGCTGAACGGGTCTTCCGCTCCGCCGACGCTACCGCCGCCATTCAGCTTCGAACCGACCACCTCCTGGGTGGCGATTCGGTTCTCATCCCAGTTTTGGAATCGGGCGAACTGGCTTACGAAGCGCATATCAACGTCGTCGACCTTACCTGAGCGGTGCTTGGCCACAATGAATTGGGCCAACCCTCGGATATCGCGTCCTTCGGCATCCTCGCCGCTATGCAGATAGTACTCGGGGCGGTGGATGAAGCACACGATGTCGGCGTCCTGCTCGATCGCTCCCGATTCGCGGAGGTCACTGAGCTGGGGGCGCTTGCTCTGACCATCGCCTCGGTTTTCAACCGATCGGTTGAGCTGCGAAAGCGCTATGATGGGAATGTTCAACTCTTTGGCCAGATGCTTCAGCGAACGGGAAATCATCGACACCTCCTGCTCGCGGCTACCGAACTTCATGCCGGAGGCGTTCATCAGCTGGAGGTAGTCGATAATGAGTATCTTAACATCGTGCTCGCGCACCAGTCGGCGGGCTTTCGTTCGTAGTTCGAAAATGGATAGCGAGGGGGTGTCGTCGATGTATAGCGGTGCTCCGTAGAGATTCTTTACGCCCGCCATAAGCTTATCCCAGTCGGCAGGCGACAGTTTGCCGCTCTTGATAATCTCGCCGGGAAGCTCGCAAACGTTGCTTATAAGACGGTTCACGAGCTGGAGATTACTCATTTCGAGCGAGAAGATTGCGACAGGGGTGTTAAGGTTGACCGACATGTTTTTGGCCATCGAGAGCACGAATGCGGTCTTACCCATCGCGGGACGGGCGGCGATGATGATAAGGTCGGAGTTCTGCCAGCCGGAGGTGAGTTTGTCGAGCTCGTGGAAACCGGTTTCGAGTCCGCTGAGACCTGACGCGCGGTTCATAGCCGCCTCAATCTGGGTGAGCGCCTGGTTGATTACCGGGTCAATCGCGGTGACATCCTTCTTGACATTGCGCTGTGAAATCTCGAACAGCCGTCCTTCGGCCTCCTGCATAAGGTCGTCGACATCGTTGGCCGAGTCGTAGGCCTTAGCTTCGATTTGAGAAGCGAACGATATGAGTTCGCGGGCGAGGAACTTCTGCGCGACGATTCGGGCGTGGAAATCGACGTGCGCTCCCGACATCACCCTTGAAGTGAGTTCCGATATGCGCACCGGACCGCCGACGGCTTCAAGGTCGCCGTTGGCGCGGAGCTTCTCCGTCACGGTCAGCATATCGATAGGCTGCTGCGACGCTCCGAGCTGCTGCACGGCGGTGAAAATCTTTTGGTGGGCGGGCTCGTAGAAGCATTCGGGCCTGAGCAGGTCGCAAACCGTGGTATACGCGTCCTTCTCAAGCATCAGCGCGCCGAGCACGGCCTCTTCCACCTCAAGATCGCGCGGCGCGATACGCCCTTCAGAATCGAGCAGTTTCTGCTGGTTGTCGCGCGGATTTCCGTACCGTCGCGAGTTATTGTAATTGTCGTTAGCCATCTTTTTGTCTTATGCCGCGAATTTACATCATAACCGCCAAGCGGGCAAATCTGACGTGCGGTCGTTATGAACGATTTTTCAACATAGCTTCAGCCGCGGCCAGTTTCTCCGGGGTGCCGATGTCGTGCCATGCGAAATCCGCCTTAGGAGCGAAGGCTTTGTAACGCTCCTTCGCGAGCGTGGCGAGATAGAACGGAATTATCGAGAATACCGCTCCGGCGGATGCCGAGTAGTCCTCCAGAAGGGGAAACAGCCGCGGTTCCACAATGTGCACGCCCCCGAAAGCGAGCCGCTCGAAATCCGCTTCGGGGCAGAACCCCGAGGGCTTTAGCTCCGAAGTCTTCAGGTTTTGCCATCCTCGCAGCGATCCATCCGCATCGAAATAGAGCTGCCGCGACGATTCCCGCCGGAAGGCGAGCAGCGTGGCCGCGGCTCCTGAGCGTTTGTGGGCGGTCTCCATATCTGAAATGCTGAAATCGGTAAGGATGTCGGCATTGTGAACTAATATTGGTTCGTCGCCGTCGAGCCAAGGTCGGGCTTTCAGCAGACCGCCCCCGGTGTCAAGGAGCGTTTCGCTCTCGTCGGAAATGGTAATATTGGCTCCAAAGTAATCGCTCGCCCAGAGGAACTCCTTAATCTGGTCGGGGAAGTGGTGTACGTTGACCACGATGTCGAGTACCCCGGCCGCCGTAAATTTCTCAATTACCCGCCGGAGCATCGGCTTCCCTCCGACCTGGGCAAGCGCCTTGGGGTGATGGTCGGTGAAGGGGCGGAGCCGCGATCCAATGCCGGCGGCGAAAATCATTCCTTTCATTGCTCGGTTGGTTCAAAAAGTTTTTCAATTCCCTGCTCACGGTGAATAAGGCGCACCCTCGCGCCGTATTTCTCGCTAACGAACCGCGCCATCGCCTCGGCGCAGTAAACCGAGCGGTGCTGTCCGCCGGTGCAGCCAAACCATACCGACAGACTTGTGAAACCGCGCTTTATGTATCTCTCCACAGAGGCTCCGACGAGTGCTTCGGCGTGCGACAGAAATGTCAGCACTTCGCCATCCTCTTCAAGGAAGCGGCGCACTGGCTCGTCCATTCCCGTTAGCCGGCGGTATTGTTCGTATCGCCCGGGATTGTGTATCGCCCTGCAGTCAAACACGAACCCTCCACCGTTGCCACTCGTATCTGCCGGATACCCTTTTTTGTATGAGAAACTGCCGACAGTAACTGTGAGGCCGGGCAATTGAGGCTCGCTTTCGAACCGCTCGGAAAGCTTGGGAGCCAGGGAAGCGAGATAGGGCAGGGGTATGGCGGAACCGGCCGCGAGCCGCCTGAAGTTGGCAACCCCTCGCGGTATGCTCGCGATAAAATGCGCTTTCCCCTGCACAAGCCCGCGGAATCCATAGGCTCCGAGAGTCTGCATAACTCTGAAGAGGGCGAACAGAGGCACCTTCCGCTTGAAATCGTCCGGGTCGATTCCGGCACCGAGGAGATTCGCTTCCTCGATATAAGAGTCAATCAGCCGTTCCTTCAGATTGTCGGGGATATTCGCCTTGGCCTGCCAAAGCAGCGACACGAGGTCATAGGCGAGCGGCCCGCGCCGACCACCCTGAAAGTCGATAAGCTTCAGCCCATCGGCGGTAACCATGAGATTACGGCTTTGGTAATCGCGCGCCATGAAGGTATTCCACTCCGATGCCCCTTCGAGCAGTTGGTCGCGGATGGTGTCAAACTCATCCTGGAGTTTCGCGTCGTCAACCTCGCCAAGAGCCGGTTTTAGGAAGCAATACTTGAAGTAATTCAGGTCCCATTCGACCATTCCGCGGTCCATGGCCTCGTATGGCGAGCAAACCGAGAAATCCAGCTCCCTGCCGCCAACAATCTGGACGCGGGCGAGGAGACGGACCGCTTCGTCGAGCAGGGCGATCTCCTCATTCGAGAAGCATCCCGTAGCGCGTCCGTTGGCGATAGCGTCAAACAGAGATTGGTCGCCGAGGTCCGACTGAATGTAGCAACTGCCGTCGGGCGCCTTAGCCAGCACCTTCGGCACAGGCAGTCCCTTAGCCGAGAAATGATCGCTCAATCGACAGAATACTTCGTTTTCAGCGATGTTATCCCCCTCGGTTCCGATGAAAGTTGCTCCATCGTCAGCCGTAAGTCGATAATACCGTCGGCTCGATCCGGCGCCGGGTAATTTTTGTATATCTTTAGGCTGTTTGTGAAAATACCTTATATATAGTTCTTCAATATTCATATCATTTTACAGTATAAGTTCTCGCAGGATTGAATCAGCCGTAAGCCAGTGACACTCGGGGATACGGAATCCGGCGGCAGTCATCGTCAAATGACCTGACAGCAAAAACGGGTCGGCAGCTTGACCAACGGACTGAAAAGTTTCGAGGCCCCATCTGTCGCGCAAGAAGTCAAGCGCCAACCCGGTGTCAGTTCTAAGTGAGGTTATTATATAGTCGTTCAGACGGTCGCTTTCTGTTTCCTCGTCGGTCTCCGCCGGACAAAGCCCACCCTCGATGTCGCGCAGGTAGGCCATAATATTAGGTGGATTGAACATACGCGTTCCATCGGGTAGAAAACTATGGGCGGCGCATCCGAGTCCGAGATACGGGGTGTAATTCCAGTAAGAACTGTTGTGAACCGCCTCGCGGCCTGGTTTACCGAAAGCTGAAATCTCGTAATGCCTATACCCTCGCGCGGCGCTTTGCTCACAAAGCGCCGCGTACATTGCTTCGGCAAGTTGCTCGGGAGCCTCGCTGACCTCGCCCCGGGCGAGTCTGGCGTGAAGCGGTGTCCCCGGTTCATAAGAAAGCAGGTAGGCGGAAAAATGAGGCGGCTCGAAATCCAGCAATTTTCCAAGGTCGCCACGCCATTGTTCGAGCGTCTGGCCCGGCAACCCGTAAATTAGGTCGGCGCTATAATTCATTCCCGAGCGCCTCAGGATTTCGAGTGCTTCAACGGCTCGGGCCGAATCGTGCCTTCGGTTTACAGTTTTCAGAAGCGCGTCGTCAAACGACTGCACCCCCATACTGATTCTGTCGACACCGAGCGCCCTGACCCCGGCGAGCCATTCGGGGGTCAGATCCTCGGGATTAGCCTCGATTGTAAATTCTTGTAAGTCGCCGAGCGAGACTCCGTCAGCCATTACGCCGCGCACTATCGCTTCGAGCAGTCGGGGAGGAAGCGCCGACGGGGTTCCGCCGCCGACATAGAGGGTGGTAATCGGCGATCCGGCAAGCTCTGAGCGCCGCATACGCCATTCAGCGACAACCGCCCCGGCGTAACGCTCCAGAAGCGACTCCACAGGCGCGCCGAGCGAGTAGAAATCACAATAGGCGCATTTTCCGTGGCAAAACGGGATATGTATGTACAGTCCGGCCATTATTTGAACTCCTTCTCCATCTTACCGCATACCGAAGTGAATTTGCAGTATACGCATTCTTCCTTCTCGGCGCAGCGGAACGGCACATCGGGGTTGAACATTTCCTCAAACACTCCGATCAAGCGGTCGTTGACCTCTTCGAGGAGGTCATGGTAGTCGGTCACATCTTCCCTTACCGCCCTCTTGCCGTTGTTTCTCGATCTCTTGACGGGTCTCAGCCCCGACTCAAGCAGCTTGCGGATCTGGTAAATCATCGGCTGCATAGGCTCGTCGCTTCCGCTCAAATCGGCATACGCCTGGCAATAAATCATCAGCTGCAGAATAGCCTTCTTGCGCGTGCCCAACGTTGATTTGGGCTGCTCGAAGATTTCTTTGATAGAGGCAATGTCGAGGTCATCGCCCCCGGTCTTGTAATCCACAATGCGCAGAAGCGAGCCATTGTCGAGACGATCAACGCGGTCGATTTTACACTTCATATTCACCGAAAAGGAGCGCGGAGCGGAGTCGGGTGAATCCCCGGCTGGAGAGCCGATGAATTTCAAATGTTTCTGATATGGAAGCTCGCCTCCGATATATGTGAATGGCCCGAACCCTTTCTCGATTCTGAAAAGGTCGGAAATCTGCCGCTCAATCATGCGCCCCATCATGGCGCTGCCGGGTGGTAGCGGCGTGTCATTGTCAACGCCGAGCAGAAGATAGTATCGGTTGAACGCCCTTGTCACCTCCCGCCTAATCGCCGCCTTATCCTCGCTCATGGCTGTCAGGGCGGCTTCGTCGACCCTCTCGCCGCCCGGATGTTCCAGACGGTTGTCGTAGAGCTTCTGGATAGCCTCGTGAACGATGGTGCCGTATGTGCCTTCGTCGAGCCATTCAAGCACCTCGCGCTCCTCCTTGTAGTCGGCTATGTAGGCGAGGTAGAACTTCATCGGGCAGTCGATATAGGTGTTGACCGACGAGGGGGAGAGATACAACGGATTCTCCTCGGAGCGGAAACGCTCCAGTTTCTCCATAATTTCCGGCGTTTTGCGCTGGGCGAGCATCGTGTCGTCGGGCGACGGTATGTTGAAGGGAATAAGGTCGCGGGTGAGCCCTTCCGGCCGGTATACCCTCTGGAGCTGGTGCAGATAGCGCGACATTTGACCGCCGCCCCGGCTGCCCGGACGAGTGTCGTAAAGCAGAAACACTTTTCGCGCTCGGGAAATAAGTCGGTAGAAATAATATGCGAAAATTCCTTCCTGGTGCTCGATAGTCGATAGCCCGTAAGCGCGGCGCAACTGCTCGGGAATGAACGACGGCTGGAACCTCGTGCGCGGAAAAATCTTCTCGTTCATCGAGGGCAGAATCACAGTGTCGAAATCAAGCGAGCGTGCTTCAAGCATACCCATGATCTGCAAGCCTCGGAGTGGGCGACCCTCGAAGTTTACTGTCTCGCCGGAGATAAGCCGTTCGACAAGCGAGAAAACCGTAGACGGAATGAGTGGCGTTTTCCCAGAATCGAGGTATAGGGCCGCGAGTTCGCGCAAATGGTCGGAGGCCTCGGCATAGCGCCGCAGCAGCACTCTGTCGACAAGCCGGTTGACGCTGCCCCGCGCTTCGCTACCGATCGGGGCGCCATCCTCGTCGTATTCTTCAACTTCAAGCAGTTGCTCATCAGGCTGTATGTCAAGCCGGGCAACAATCAGTCCGTCAATCCACTCCAGCAATTGCTTGAGGTAGGCGAAAACATCATCGGTCGTAGCTCCTGGAGCCACCGGGGTGAATACCGGGGCAAGCTGAGCGAAGCCGCCCTGCCCGAATATGGAAGCGTTTATCATTATGAGGTGTGACTCATTGATATAGCGCATGGCCAGAGAGCAAGTTTCCGCGAGGCTGTCGCGGAGAATGGGGTGGGAGAGTACCCGCTTTACATCCTCATTGAAAAAGGCGTAGCCGTCGCGCTCCTTGCGGCCTCTGAGTTGCAGGCTCACTATGGCGCGCATCAGCCCCCACACCGGCGAGTTCCTCAGCTTGTAGCCCATAGTGATATTTAGTGGTTTTATTTGCGGCGGAATCGCGGAAACTATCGGGAGCACCAGCTTCTCATCGGGCAGTATTACCGCCGTGCGCCGCAGAGCATCGGCGGCCCGCAGCGGGTCCTCCTCGATGTCGAGCGGATGCTCGGCGGCAACGAGCTGTCCGGCTATCTGGGCCTGGGCCGAGCGCGATGGCACTCCGATGATATGAATTTCCGGGAAGAGGTCAAGCGGCTCAACGCATTCGAAAACCGAAGGGAAATCCTTGGCGTATCTGCTCATAAAGCCTGCCGCGGAGTTATCTTTGTCGCGGAACACCGGCGAGGATACGTCCCAGTAGAAGTCGGCCATAGATTCGCCGTCGGCACCTCGCATATCGCGAAGGAGGGCGAAAATTCGCTCTTCGACTTTCGAAAGCATGGTGAAACCCACGAAGATGTACCGCGAACGGGGCAGGTCGCCGCTTTCGGCGTCTTCGAGAAACCGCATCGCGGCGGTGTACGCCATAGAGGATGTACGCAACCCGCGCTCTTCAAGTTCCTTATGAAACTCGCGGTAGACGAGGTCCATCACCTGCCATATGCGCACGAACCCGCTGACAGCCTTCGAGCGCGTCCCCTCGGCACCGTCGTGCACGATGTGGTTCCAGAACTCGGCGACATGGCGCTGCGACGACTTGCCAAGGTTGAAAAAACGCTCCGCCGCCTTCCAGTCCTCCGGCTGCAGGTAATTTGACGAAATCTCCTTAAGCTGCTCTACGTTGCGGAAAAGCTCCTTCGGGTCGGCGAGGTACATATCGACATCGCTGAAATCGGAAAGGAGCACATCGGCCCAGTATACGAAGCGGTTTATGTCAATCTCCGCGGCGACCTCTTCGGCAGTCATACCCTTCGGCACCTGGCGCTGACGCTCTTCAAGCACCCGGCAATAGGCCCTGTAGAGCAAAAGCACCTGCTCCATGCGCTCGGCCTGTATGCCGGGGGTGAGGCTCTCTACAAAGTCGGTGATGGTAGTGGCCTCCGGCTGGATCGAGGTCGGCGACTGAAGGCGCTGGAATCCGGCGAGGTAATGCGAGAAAAAGGTCGCCGAGCGCTTGTTCGGGAAAACGAAACAGTAGTCGAGCAGTTGCTCCTGAGGCACCGCACTATAAGCCCGAGCGATTGCCTTGAGGAATGGCTCCGGCCGGGACGCTCTATTGTCGGGTTGGGTGTGGTTCATTGCTTGAGGAGTAATATCATCTTGACAGCCAGGTCGAACAGTATGATTTTGGCGTTACCGTTGGCCGCAATGTCGGTCTGCGCCAGGTTGAACTGGCCCATGATCCGTTCGGCGTTGCGCTCGTTGATGAATGGAGAGAAACGTGAGGAGAACTGGCTTTCGGCCATATTGAGGTAGTTGAGCGAGGGCACGCGCAGATTCAGTATGAAATTTTCCCTTACCATACGCTGGCAGTACTCAAGGAAACGCCCTTCCTGCTCGCGGCCAAGTCCGGCAACTTCGTTTGCCCAAATTTTCAGCAAGCCTATTTTTCGCTGGTAGGCGAGTCGCATCAGCCGCGTGAAGTACTCAAGAAACTGCTCCGTCTCTTTGCTCATCCTGGCTTCCTTCTCTGCCGCGAGAATGCTCCCCTGGGCGACGTGGGCCACTGAGCGGGCGTCAGTAGCCGTCAGTCCGAGCGTCGAAGCGAGGTGCGCTGCCACTGTATCGTCGGGAAGCCGCCGCATCTCGACGCGCTGCAGACGCGAGTATATGGTAGGCAGTATCTCCCTCGGGTTGTCGCTTACGAATATCAGCACCGTGCCCGGGAGCGGTTCCTCTATGAGTTTCAGCATCTTGTTAGCGCACTGCACGTTCATCTTCTCCGGGAGCCACATAAGCACGATTTTGGTATCAGAGGCGCGGGCGGTAAAGGCGAGTTTGCGCAGTATATCCTGGCTCTCCTCGACGTACATTTGAGGCTGGCCGTTGATATTGCCGAGCGCTTTCTGCCACTCCTCGAAATTCATATATGGCGAGGTGGTCATAAAATCGCGGAACTCAACGATATAATCGTCAGAAACGGCCTGGCTCTTGCCGTTTTTGAGCACCGGGAAGGAGTGCACGAGGTCGACGTGGTTGAAGGTGGAATGCTGCACGCACGCCGGGCAGACTCCGCAGGAGTCACCCCCCGAGCGGTGCTCGCAGTGGATATATTGGGCCAGGGCCCGGGCCATGGCGAACTTGCCGACTCCCGGAGGCCCCTCCAGCAGCAGCGCGTGGGGGAGTCTGCCGTTGTCGACCAGGGCTCGCAGCCGTTCTTTTACGCCTTCGTGGGCCAGGACATCAGAGAATCTCATAAGCGGATCTAATCATTTGGAACAGCCCGAAACGGGTCAGGCGGCTTCTAATACAAAGGTAGCGAAAAAACAGCAATCATTACCTGCCAAAATGATTTTTCTCAAACTCAAGAAGCGCCTTTTTCCTTTCCGCACCCCATTTATACCCGCTGGGCGAGCCGTCGGAATGGACGACTCTATGGCAAGGCACTATCAAGGCGAGCCGGTTTGATGCCAAAGCCCGCGCTACGGCCCGTGCGCCACCCGGGCAACCGACCCTGCGCGCGAGTTCGCCGTATGTTATGGTAGTTCCGGGCTGGATTCCCGCAACCGCTTGCCACACGGCGCGTTGGAAGGGCGTGCAATTGCCGAAATCCAACATTCCGACCAAATCGGCGCACCCACTAAGCAATCTTTCTATATTGAAGCGATCAACCACTTCCGCTGAAAGTAATGTCTGTGAGGCCGAGGGGGTATCGTTTTCCGCGAAAGAAATGCTTACAATACGTCCTGCCTGAATACCGATTTCAATTCTACCTAACTGAGAACTGATTGTGTAAGAGCCGTCATTCATCGTTTAGTGTTTTTTTTCGGGATAAAGATAATCAATATAAGTCATTTTATTGTTACTTTTGCGAGATAACTTAGATTGTATCAATTCTAATCAGTTTGCAATTATGAAAATCGCAGTTATCGGAGCCGGAGCCATGGGAGGCGCGGTTGTAGAGGGACTTGTGAAAAGCGGATTCCCCGCGACCGATATATCCGTTTCGGATCCGTCGAAGAGGGTTCTGGCCAAATTTGCCGGAATCGGGACACGCACGACGGCCGAAAATCGCTCGGCAATAACGGGTGCCGACCTGATTATGGTGTTCGTTAAACCTTGGCTTGTCAAGGATGTGCTTGAGGAAATGAAGAGCGACATAGACCCTGACAATCAGACACTGGCGGTAATCGCCGCCGGGGTATCCTCAAAAGATCTGATTGAATGGCTCGACACGGGTTCCGATATGCCGCAGACGGCGATTGTGATACCCAATACGGCTGCTTCCGTTATGCAATCAATGACGTTCATCGCGCCGGTAACCGCTATGGGTGATTCGCTCTCGCTGATCGACGACGCGTTCAAGCGTATTGGCGACACGATGATCGTGGAGGAGCGGTTGCTCGCCGCCGGAACCACGCTCGCCTCATGCGGCATAGCTTACGCCCTGCGTTACATCAGGGCAGCGGTGGAAGGTGGCGTCGAGCTCGGCTTCAGAGCCGATGTCGCGCAGGAAATCGTGGCGCAGACGGTCAAGGGTGCTGCCTCGCTGCTTGCCGAAGGCGCGCACGCCGAGAGTGAGATTGACAAAGTGACAACCCCCGGCGGAGTTACGATCAAGGGGCTGAACGAGATGGAGCGCGCCGGATTTTCGTCGGCTGTAATCCGCGGCCTCAAAGCCGGATTAAAATAATGAGATGTCAGTGACAATGAACAGAAGAATAGTAGTAAAGGTCGGGAGCAATGTGCTGACCAGAAGCGACGGGTCGCCGGATGTTACCATCATGTCGGGCATCGTTGACCAGATCGCGGAACTGCACAAGAAAGGCCACAAGGTGATTCTGGTATCATCCGGGGCCGTGGCTTGCGGACGTTCGATGGTAACTCCGGCCCGAAAACTCGACAGCGTGGGGCAGAGGCAGTTGTTTTCTGCCGTGGGGCAGATTCGCCTTATGACCACTTATCTTTCACTATTCGGCGGACACGGGCTACAGGTAGGCCAGGTGCTTACCCAAAAAGAGAATTTCGGATCGCGGCTCGCGTATCTCAACCAGCGGTCGTGTATGGAGGTGATGCTTGATAATGATGTCATTCCTATTGTTAACGAGAATGACACGGCGTCAATGACCGAGCTGATGTTTACCGATAACGATGAGCTCTCGGGACTTATCGCGGCCATGATGGATGCCGACACTCTCGTAATTCTGTCGAACGTCGATGGCATTTTCACCGGCGCTCCCGACGCCCCTGGCTCAACGCTTATCTCCAAAGTAAAACTTGAAGATGATCTGACTGACAATATCTCCGCTACCAAAAGCGGCTTCGGCCGCGGAGGCATGGGCACGAAATACGGTATTGCCAAGATGCTGTCGGAAGAGGGTGTGAGGGTGATTATCGCCAATGGCCGTAGAAACGGCGTGCTGACCGACCTGGTAGAGCGCCCCGACCAAGTGCCGCACACGGAGTTCGAACCCCGCGAAGTCCCCGTGAGCAATATCAAGCGATGGATTGCCCACAGTGTGAGTTTCGCCAAAGGGCGCGTTACAGTCAATGAGGATGCTGCCCGTATGCTGCGGGGCGACAAGGCCGTAAGCCTTCTGCCAATCGGTATCACTTCGGTTGATGGCGAATGGGAGGAGGGCGACATTGTAAACATCTATGCTCCCGACGGCTCGAAAATGGGTGTGGGAAGGGCCTCGTGTAATTCCGCCGCCACTATAGCGATGATAGGGCAGCGCGGCGGACGCCCTGTTGTACATTATGACTATCTGTTTATGGAATAATATGGAACAAACTTCACTTTCCGATACTTTCAAAGCCGTAAAGGCAGCTTCGCGTCAGCTGGGACTGATTTCCGCCGAACGTCGCGACGCGGTTCTTTTGAAACTGGCCGACGCCATAGAGCCGGCCACCGAAACGCTCCTTGAGGCCAACGCAAAGGATCTGGAGCGGATGAATCCTGGCAATCCGCTTTATGACCGACTGAAGCTTACCCGCGAGCGGCTCCTCGCTATCGGCGGGGATATTCGCCATGTGGCCTCACTTCCGTCACCGTTGGGCGATGTCGACGAGGACCGTCTGCTCCCCAATGGCTTGCGCCTTCGCAAGGTGCGGGTGCCGTTCGGCGTGGTGGGCGTGGTTTACGAGGCGCGTCCAAACGTTACTTTCGATGTTTTTTCGCTATGTTTCAAGAGCGGCAACGCATGCGTTCTCAAAGGGGGCAGCGACGCTGAATACTCCAACAGGGCTATCGTCGAACTCATACACAAAATCCTCTCGGAAGAAGGGATTGACTCCAACGTCCTGGCATTGCTCCCTTCGACCCACGAGGCAACGGCCGCGATGCTCAACGCGGTCGGATATGTCGACATCTGTATTCCTCGCGGCGGGAAGCGACTCATTGAGTTCGTACGCGACAACGCCCGGGTACCCGTTATCGAGACCGGCGCTGGAGTCGTGAGCGCTTATTTCCATACCGCGGGTGACAAGGAAATGGGCGCAGCCATCATATGCAACGCCAAGACCCGGCGGGTTAGCGTGTGCAACGCACTTGACACCCTGCTCATTGACCGCGCCCGTCTTGCCGATCTCCCTGACCTCGTGAAACCACTTGCCGAGAAGGGAGTAGCGATTTACGCCGACGAGGAGGCTTTCCGCTCGCTCCAAAGCGCCTACCCGCCGGAATTGCTCCGGCACGCTTACGATTCAACCTGGGCCACCGAATGGATGGACTATAAAATGGGGATAAGGACGGTTTCCGACATCGACGAGGCTATCGAACATATCGCACGCTTCGGCTCGGGCCACAGCGAATGCGTAATCACCGGGGACGCAGCAGCCGCCGAAAAGTTTCAGCGGGAGGTCGATGCCGCATGCGTCTACGTCAACGCTCCTACAAGTTTCACCGACGGCGCACAATTCGGTCTCGGTGCTGAAATAGGCATTTCCACTCAGAAACTCGGCCCGAGGGGTCCGATGGGTTTGCGCGAAATCACTACATACCGTTGGCTCATCGACGGCAACGGGCAGTTGCGCCCCTGATAATTCTTTGAATCAGCGCGTAATATGAAGGTCGGAGATCTTGCGGGACTGGCGTTCCTCAAAATCTCCGACCTTTATATGCTTATTAGCAAAGTCTTACTCCTCAAGCCCTTTAATCTGCCGCTTGGGCGTGATACCGAGGGTTTTGAGCCCCTCCATACGGCGCATGACGTTGCCTTTCCCCTCATATAGCTGGTCTTTCGCCTTGGAGAATGTTTTCTGCAATCGCTCGATCTGCCCCTCGACATCAGCGAACGTGTCGGAAAATAGCGATAGTTTCTCGTAGAGTTCGGTAGCCGTCTTAACTATTTTCTCGACATTCTTTCCCTGGCGGTCCTGTTGCCAGAGATTGAAAGCGAGCTGGAGCGCCATCATTAGGTTGCTCGGCGAGATGAGTATTATGCCTTTCTGATAAGCGTAGCGGCTGAGGTCCGGCTGCTTCTTCATGGCCACCATGTAGCTGTTCTCAATCGGCATAAACATCAGCACATATCCGATCGCGTCCTTGACGGTTTTGTCGTAACGCTTTTCGGCGAGCTCGTCGATATGTTTGCGCACACTCCTGACGTGCTCGGAAAGCATTCGCTGAGCGAGCTCTTCGGTTGGAGCCTCGGTGGCGGCTGCGTACGCGGTGAGCGATACTTTTGAGTCGATTACCACGGAGCGTCCTTCTGGAAATTTCACAATCACATCGGGGCGGAGATTGCGTCCTTCCTCGTCGGGGGTCACCTCCTGGATAAAGTACTCCTCGTCGCGGCGTAATCCGCTGTTGGCGAGCACTGATTCCAGAATCATCTCGCCCCAGTCGCCCTGCATTTTCGAGTCCCCTTTGAGCGCCCTTGTCAGGTTTGCCGCGTCCTGGCCGATTTTGTCGGTCTGTTCGCGCATAAGCTTGACGGCCTGTTCCTGTTGCTGCTGGAAAAGCTTCATCGACGCGTCAAACGTGTTGCGGATCTCTTTGCGACCAACTTCCGAGGCCGTGCGCGACTCCTCGACTGTGCGTTTGAATTCCGCAAACTGCTCCCTGATCGGTTTCAGTATTTCACCCATCTGTTCGCGGTTTGACTCCTGTAGGGCGGCTTGCCGTGCCTGGAGCAGTTCAGCCGCGGCGTTGCGCATCTCCTCGCGCAATTTTTCGAGCTGCGACTTCCATTGTTTGTCAGCCTCTGCTCTGAGAGCTTCCTGATGTTCCCTTTCCGACATAATCTGCCGTATGGCGGCATCGCGTGCTTCCGCAAGCCGCTTGTCCGCATCGGCCTTCAATGCCTGCAGCCTCCTTTCGTATTCCGCGCAGGTCTCGGATAGCCTTGTATTGGCTGCAGCGCGCTCATCGGAAAGCTGCTTCGCGGTGGCGTCGCGCGCTTCGACCAGTCTCGTCTCGGCGCTCTCGGCTCTGGCACGCTCAACGGCCAACGGCGCGGCATTCTGCTGCCGCCCGATTATAAAGCCGAGTACCGCACCCAATGCCAGGCCGATTATTATGAATATAGCTATTGTCATAAATGATTGGTTTCAGTGGTTATCCCGCCTTTATTTTTCAGGAAGTTCAGCGGTTGGAGCCTCGGCGCGTCGGTTTGTCTCTGCCTGGGCGAGGGGATTAGAACCGTGCTCATTCTGTGCGACTCCGTCATCGCAATGCTTGAAGAGTTTGTCCTCCTCGTCGAGATGGAAGTCGCGGCTGAGGAGGTTGATAAAGCGCGTTATCTGCTTCAGCGCGTTAAGAGTGTCCTCGCTCAGCTCCTTCTTCTGCAAGCGCATCATCAGCATACCATAAAGAGCCGTGAAACAGGTTTCTATCTCACCGACTTTCGCGTCACCGGCTTTGGACCGCAGTTCAACTATGAATGGCAACGTCCTGTAAAATTCCGCCGAATACTCGGGGAACTCCGGGTCGTTAAGCAGGGCCTGGTGCAACCTCACGAGCTGGTTCAGTATGTTCTTGTTAATCTGCAGATGCCCCTTCTCCGTAACGCCTTCGCGCCGCATCATATCGATCAGCGACTCATACCACTGCGTCATCTCCTCCTTCTGGGCGTCATCGAGCTGGAATGAGTCTATGACATTAGCCTTGATTTTGTCAATATCAAGTCCGTTAGCACGAATCAGGTCCTCTATCTGCCACATATACAGGATATACTCCGCGATATTCTCCTTACGTTTCTTTGATGCTATAATCATTTCGATACTTTTCAGTTAGCATTATTGACGGCCCTCTGACTGACGACCCCCATACATTTATAACAACAAAGTTACGTCTTTTTCCCGATGCGGCAAAAAAGAAAGCCGCCCCGCGGTGATTGGCGGGGTGGCTTGCAAAGGTCGTGATAGGGGATGCGGAGCGCTGGGGCCCGCGGTATGACGGCTTACTTGCCCTGGTGCTCGTATTTCAGAGTCATGGTGGGCTGGTCGCAGACTTCAGCGGGGCCGAAGTACTGGATGGGGCCGGGATAAACGTAGCAGGTGTTGAGAGCCCACTCGTCGCGCTTGGCGGCGAACTTCTGGAAGGGCGCGCCGTCGAGACGTACGAGTGCCTTTTGGATTACGGGCTTCATTTCGCCGTGGCGACGTTCCATGTTCATCATCATGGTGACGGGGATACCGCCGGCGATCCACTGCACAGAGGGTTTGGTGAGGTTGCGCACCGACGACATATAGCCGGTAACGCCGGCACGGATCAGGCAGGAAGCGTTAAAGCCGAGGGCGTAGCAGTAGTCGGCGTCGAAGTTCGAGGGGTCGGCGCAACGGCCTTCGTAGCCGAAGAAGTGGTGCAGCGACTTGAAGGTGCCCTTGAACTGGCCGGCGGCTTTCATCTCGTCGAGGCGCTTGGCAACCATTTCGCTGAGGAGCTTCTCTGTTTCGATAAGCGATACCTGCACGTTGCCGTGGGGGTCGCGGTCGAGGCTGAGCTGGCGGGCAACGCCTTCGGGAAGCGATTCGTAAACGGCGGCATTCTCTTTGGAGAGGTGGGCGAGGATGTAGCCGCGCTGGTCGGCGGGAGCGAGAGCCGCGAACTCGGCCTCGTTCTTTGCCAGGAGGTCGTTGAGCTCAGCGATCAGGCGCTTAACGGCGGGAATGAACTCGATAAGTCCTTCGGGGATAAGCACGGTGCCGAAGTTCATACCCTTCTCGGCACGGGCAGCAACCACGCCAGCTATCTGGTCAACAATCTGGGCGAGAGTCATATCGTTTGCCTCGACCTCCTCGGAGATGATGCAGATGTTGGGCTGGGTCTGAAGGGCGCATTCGAGAGCGATATGGCTGGCCGAGCGACCCATCAGTTTGATGAAGTGGTAGTATTTCTTAGCGGAGTTGCAGTCGCGCTGGATGTTGCCGATAACCTCGGAGTAAACCTTGGTGGCGGTGTCGAAGCCGAAGGAGGTTTCAATCACGTCGTTCTTGAGGTCGCCGTCGATGGTCTTGGGGCAACCGATTACCTGCACGCCGGCGTTGATGCTCTTGTAGTATTCGGCGAGCACGGCTGCGTTGGTGTTGGAGTCGTCGCCACCGATGATCACGAGAGCCTTGATGTTGAGTTCCTTGAGGATTTCAAGACCTTTGTCGAACTGCTCCTTGGTTTCGAGCTTGGTGCGGCCGGAGCCGATGATGTCGAAGCCGCCGGTGTTGCGGTAGTCGGCGATGAAGGGAGCGGTGAGCTCCATATAGTTGTGGTCAACGAAACCGCCGGGGCCCATAAGGAAGCCATAGAGGCGGCTGTCGCGGTGGATTTTCTTGATGCCGTCGAAGAGGCCGCAAATTACGTTGTGACCGCCGGGTGCCTGGCCGCCGGAGAGGATAACGCCGACGTTGACGGGCTTGGAAGGCTGGGTGTTGGTCGATTTTTCAAATCGGAGTTCGGGGAGCCCGTAGGTGTTGGGGAAAAGTTTCTTGATTTCCTCCTGGTCGGCCACGGAATTGGTGGCGTGACCCTCAACGGCTTTCACAGCGCCGGTGAGAACGATGGGCAGCTTGGGCTGGTAGGCAGCGCGCGCTTTTTGCAGGGCACTCTTTTTCATAGAGTTTTTGAATGTATATTGGTTTGAATTTATGCTTTAGCAAACCGGAATCGGCATAAACGCCTTATCCACTACAAAGTTAACAAAAATAGCGGAATCGGGGCTGTGAAATAATGTTAAGGGGGCTTGGCGTTCCGTCAAAAGCGGTTTTAAATCATAATTGCCGAATCGCGATAAATACCGATTTATCGCAACAAAGCGAGACGCGGCGCCGCTTTTGCCTCGGTCTCAAGGTATTCGTCTTTCGGAACCGAGAACTTAGTGATCCCGCCGCCCGCATAGACGCTGAAACGGTTGCCGCGGATACGCAGGCAACGCAGATTGGCGTAAGCCTCAAACCTGTCGGCCGACCGAACGGCAATAAATCCCCCGTAGAACGAGCGGTCGTGGGGCTCGAAACGGGCTATGTCGTCGATTGCTGCCTGGAGCGGTGTGCCGCAAAGCGCCGGGGTAGGGTTGAGCGCGTCAAGCACAGCGGGGTAGGGTATGCGCCCCATTTCCCCCTCGAAACGGCAGCAAAGATGCTCAATCTCGCCGTAGGGGTGCGAAAAAACTTCCCCTTTGCGGAATGTGACGCCTACGTCGGTAAGTCGCTCGGCAATGTAGTCGGCCACTATGCGATGTTCGATTATGTTCTTTTCATCCCACGCTTCGCCGAGACACTTTCTGCGTCTTGTGCCGGCGAGCGCCATAGTGGAGAACGACCCTTCGCGCAGGTCAGCGCTAAGAAGTATCTCGGGAGTAGCTCCGATCCACACTCCCTCGCCGGGGAGGTTGAATATGTAGCGGAATGTATCGGGGAATTCGGCGCAAAGCCCGTGAAACACTCGGCCCGGAGTTACATTACTACCTATACGCCCCTGTATCTCACGGGAGAAAACTGTTTTACCATTTCTCGCCGCGCAGGACTCAATTACTTTGCTTACCGCGTCGATGTATGACGCCTCTTCACTGCTAATCCATTCATCTCCGGCTATCTCATCACCCGGCGCGGCCCCCGCGGTTGATTCGCAGCCAGGCAAAACTCGTTCAGCATAAGGTGCGAGCCACCTCCCGGCTTCCAACTCTCCGTATGGGCTATTCTCGCCCGGGAGCAGGCCGAAGCCGAAAGGCTCGCCTGAGCCAACAAGCGAGTCGATTTCGGAAACTGATGGAAGTGGTGACGGCGCGGATAACATATTCGACGGGCTATCAATTGGGTTGAATGGCGCTGACAAGTCAGTCGTTGGCTACTCTGGCTACAAGCTCAAAGGGGAACGCCTCCTCGACCACCACGTCATAATAAGAGCCGGGGTGCAGTTTCTCGGTTTTGCGTACGAGTATCTCCGGGTCAACTTCGGGTGAGTCCCACTGTGAACGGCACACATAATAGTCATCATCCTCTCGGTCGACCACGACCCGGATGGTTGTGCCGATCTTTGCGTCCTGAATTTCCTGCGATATTTCTTCCTGGAGCGCCATAAGACGGTCGAGCCTCTGTTGCTTGGTCTCCTGAGGTATGTCGTCGCTGTAGTTTCGGGCTCCGAACGTGCCTTCCTCCTCGCAATAGGCGAATGCCCCCATACGTTCAAAACGCATCTCGCGGGTGAAATCCATAAGTTCCTCGAATTCCTTATCACCCTCGCCCGGGAACCCGGTCATAAGGGTGGTGCGTATGTGGATGCCGGGCACGCGGCGACGCATCTCCGCGATAAGTTCGCGGGTCTCGCTCTGCGTGATGTGGCGGCGCATATTGCCCAACACCTTGTCGGAGGCATGTTGCAGGGCTATGTCGAGGTATTTGCATACTTTCGGCTCGCGAGCCATAACGTCGAGCACGTCCATAGGGAAGTCGGCGGGGTAGGCGTAGTGAAGCCTGATCCATTGGATTTTCTCTATAGCGGCGAGGCGCTCCACAAGCTCGGCGAGCAGCGACTTGCCGCCTGTGAGGTCGCGCCCATAGCTCGAAAGGTCCTGGGCGATCACGTTTAGCTCGGTGATACCCTGCTCGGCAAGATCCTCTGCCTCGGCCACCACATCCTCGATGGATTTGGAATGGTAACGGCCAGTAATCAGCGGTATGGCGCAGAACGCGCAAAAGCGGTCGCACCCCTCGGCTATTTTCAAATAGGCGTGGCTCGGACCGGTGGTAACGGCACGGCGACGCTTGAAGCTATCTGTGGTCGCGGTCACCTTATGGGTGGCGGCGAGGTCATCGGCCAGCGTCGTCCAGTCAAACTTGCCGTAGAATCGGTCAACCTCGGGCATCTCCTGACGGAGGTCGTCGCGGTATCGCTCCGAAAGGCACCCCATCACATACAGCTCCTTGACGAGGCCGTCCTCCTTGGCTTGAGCGAACTTCAGAATCTCTTCGACCGACTCCTCCTTGGCGTCGCCGATGAAGCCGCAGGTGTTTATGACAACGATGTCGGTGGGCTTTTCTGTCTGATGCTCGGCATCGAACCCCTTGGCGGAAAGCATACGGAGCACCTTCTCGGAATCGACAAGATTCTTCGAGCATCCGAGAGTCACCACGTTAACGGTAGGTTTTCTGCTCATCGCTTAGATTTTGTCGCCAAAAAGAGATTCCACAAATTCTTTCTTGTGGAAAACCTGCAAGTCGTTGATTCCCTCGCCAAGGCCTATGTACCGCACGGGGATTTTGAACTGGTCGGAAATGCCGATTACCACGCCACCCTTGGCGGTGCCGTCGAGCTTGGTGATGGCGAGCGCGGTAACATTGGTGGCGGCAGTGAACTGCCTGGCCTGTTCGAAAGCGTTCTGCCCGGTTGACCCGTCGAGCACGAGAAGCACCTCGTGGGGGGCGCCGGGAACAACCTTTTGCATCACGTTGCGAATCTTCGTTAGCTCGTTCATCAGCCCCTTGTTGTTGTGAAGTCGTCCGGCTGTGTCGATTATGACCACGTCGTACCCCTGGGCCTTGGCCGACTGCAGGGTGTCGAACGCCACGGCGGCGGGATCCGAACCCTGTTCCTGCTTGACCACAGGAACGCCGGTGCGGTCGCCCCATACCTGGAGCTGCTCGATAGCCGCGGCGCGGTAAGTATCGGCGGCACCGAGCATAACCTTGTTGCCCGCCTGCTTGAACTGCGCGGCGAGTTTGCCGATGGTGGTGGTCTTGCCGACACCGTTGACTCCGACCACCATTATCACATGGGGCTGGTGCCCTTCGGGCACCTGGAAGTCCTCGGTCGCGGCCTCGCTGCCGGTTTCAGCAAGCAGTTGCGAGATCTCGTCGCAAAGGAGTGAGTTCAGTTCCGACGAGCTCACATATTTATCGCGGGCGACCCGTTCCTGGAGCCGCTCTATAATCTTCAAAGTGGTGTCAACCCCCACATCGGAGGTTATAAAAGCTTCTTCGAGGTTGTCGAGAACCTCGTCGTCGACTTTCGACTTACCCGCTATAGCGCGGGAAATTTTCGAGAACAACCCCTGCTTGGTGCGTTCAAGACCGTTGTCGAGAGTCTGTTTTTTCTCTTTGGAGAAGAAATCGAAAAAGCCCATAAGAAAAAGTTATATTCGTAAAAAACACGCGAAGATACGAAAAAAATCGCAAACTACTCCTTGGCCGCCGTGCGGGCGATCTGGTCGCGGGCTATCGCGAGCTGCTTTTCGAGCCTCTGGCGGTTGACTGTGCGCTCACGGGCGTCAATTGTGATTCGGGAATAGCGGTACGCCGCGGCTATCGCGGCCACCTGGTCGGCGGAGAGTTTCTGCGATCGCTCCTTACCGCCTATGAAATGGAGGGTAAGCGGCGCTCCCTGGTTGTTCAGGGCGAACGCGCCGATGGTATCCGACGCCTCGGGGGAGAACGTTATGATTTCGCCACCATCAATGCGGTAGTTGCTTTCGCCGTCGTAGGGTACGGGAGCAGTCTGCGCGCGCCCCCCGTTGCCGGAAACCGCGATGGAGGTATGCTTGAGCCCCCCCCCGGGATTTACCGACGAAACGATATAGAATTCGCCAATATCCGACACCCTGGGCTCAATTCCCGTGGTATTCATAAAATCCGGGCGGTAGGTTTTTCCATACGTCCAGTACCCTTCGATCATACCGGGAGTCTTGACCCATTTGAGGCCTGACTTGAGTTTGTCAGCTTCGGCCTTCTCCGCCGCCACTGCCGAGTCGGTCTGCTGGATTTCAACGAGAGTGAGTTGCTCGATTACCTTCGGACGAAGCGCCATACCAGCCCGCTGAAGCTCGATTTCAGCCGGGTACCCTTTCTGAAGGGAGTCGAGAAGAGTGCGAGCCTCGGCATAAGCGGAGTTGTCAAAAGCGGTCTGAGCCATATTAAGAAGCCCCTCGGCCTCGGGATTAGCCTTTTTGCCGCATGAGGCCGACACGATTGCCGTTAAGGCGAGGGCGGCGAGAGTTAGTTTGTTCATCACGGGTAACTATTACGGAATAACTGGGGGTTAGAGTTTTGCGGGAAACGCCGTTAAAGACGCTCCACATCCCTTACCCCCTTGACGGTTTTGATTTTCTTGATAATCGACTTTAGGGCGGTGTTGTCGGGCACGCCGATCACGAGTGTTCCCTGGAATAGACCGTCGTGCGAGTCGATAGCTATCGTTCGCAGAATCGTGTTCTTCTCCTTGCTTATCACGGAGGTTATATTTGTCACGATGCCGATGTCGTCGCGGCCCACAACCCGGAGCGTAGCGGCGAACTGCTCGCCGATCTTGCCGGACCACTTTGTGGAAATGATTCTGTAGGGGTAGCGCTGGCGCATCGAAGGAGCGTTGGGGCAGTCCGACCTGTGGATTTTAACCACGCCGTCGGAGCTTACAAACCCGAAAACATCGTCGCCGTAAATCGGGTTGCAGCATCTCGCGAACCGGTAGTTCAGACCCTTGACATCATTGCCGATTACAAGCACGTCGCCGCTGTCGGAGCCCTGCCGTGCCGCCGAGTCCTCGGTAAACTGCGAGAGCACAAACTCGTCGGCTGACACATGGCCCGGAGCGGCTTCCTGAGGCGCGTCGGTGGCCACATATCGGTCGGCCACCGTGTTCACGTCGAGTTTCTCGTCGGCGATTTCCCGGTAGAAGTCAGTGGTGGTTTTGTAGCCGAGTTTCTTTATGAGGCGGCTGAGCTGGGCCTCGTCGATAGTGATTTTGCGGTTTTTGAAACGACGCTGCAGCATTTCGCGTCCAAGCTCGGCGGTACGGCTCTCGCGCTCCTTGAGAGTCTGGCGAATCTTGGTGCGGGCCTTTGATGTCACGACGATGTTCAGCCAGTCCTGTTTGGGTTGCTGCGATGCCGAGGTCTGAATCTCCACAGTGTCGCCCGAGCGCAACTTGTAGGCCAGTTTCTCATTCTTGCCGTTCACGAGGCCCCCGGTGCACGCCGCGCCGAGTTTTGTATGGATGTTGAACGCGAAGTCGAGCAGGGTGGCGCCGGCCGGGAGGCGGTACAGGTCGCCCTTCGGGGTGAACACGAACACCTCCTTGTCGTAAACATCCATTTTGAAGTTTCTGACAAGTTCCATAGGGCCGGAGTCGGCCGTTTCGAGGATGTCGCGCACATTGTTCATCCACGCGTCGAGGCCCCCCTCGCTCTTGATGCCTTTGTAGCGCCAGTGGGCCGCGAGGCCCTTTTCGGCCACAAGGTCCATACGGCGGGTGCGTATCTGTACCTCTACCCATTTCCCTCCGGGACCGGCGACGGTGATATGCAGACTCTCATAGCCGTTGCTTTTCGGAATGGAAATCCAGTCCTTCATACGCGACGGGTTGGGGCGATACATATCCGTTATGAGCGAGTACGCCATCCAGCAGTCGCTCTTCTCTTTTTCCGGCGGGGTGTCGATTATTATGCGGATAGCGAACAGGTCGTAGATATGGTCGATGTCGGTTTTCTGCTTGCGCAGCTTGTTCCATATGGAGAAAATCGACTTCGTGCGCCCTTTAATGTCGAAATTGAGCCCCGCCTGCAGCAGCTTCTCCTTAACCGGCCTGATAAAGCCGTCGATATACAGGTCGCGCTCCTTCTTGCGTTCGTTAAGCTGGCGGGCTATGGAGGTATAGGTTTCCCTGTCGGTGTATTTCAGCGACATATCCTCCAGGTCGCTCTTTATGGAATACAGGCCGAGACGATGGGCGAGCGAGGCATAGAGATAGTTGGCCTCGTACGCGAGATCCTTAACCCGGCGCTCGTCGGGATGATGGTTCACCAAGCGCATAAGCACCAGACGGTCAACGATCATTATGATAATGACGCGTATATCTTCGGCGAACGTCATCAACAGACGCCTGAAATTCTCCGAATCGACCGACGCACCTCGCGTGTAGAGGGAGGTCGCTTTCAGCAGCCCCCGCACGAGTTTGGCCACATCCTCGTTCCACTCAGCCGAAACCTGCTCGACCGTCAGGGCGCCGGAACTGCAGAAGGGGTGCAGCATGATGGCCGCGACGATATTGCGGTCGGGGCTTACGCGGTCGCAGAAAGCCACCGCCGTCTGAAGCGAGCGCATCAGATGGCTGATTCCGAACTTGTCGTGCGTGAGCCGTCCCTCGGCCACGAGCCGGGCAACCGTCTGCCGCATACGCCGGCAGTCACCCTCGGCCGCGACATCCCGCACGCCTCGCAGCAACTCCGCGTAGCGTGAGGGTAGGGCGAGGAGCTCCTCGTCGGTGAGCGCCGCGCCGGTGCGTTCGTCGTTAAGGTTTGTCGTCGGTTCGGTCATAGTCAGTCGTTTGGTTGGCCGTGTTCAATTATATAGTCTTTCACTTCCTGGAACAGGCGCGTCGCGAACACGAACTCGTTGAGCGCCTCGTTGGAGGTGGTGAAAATCTTGTTCTTGTCGCCGACCCACTCGCGGTGCCCCTTGTTGATGAAAACGATGTTCTCACCGATGCCGAGCACCGAGTTCATATCGTGAGTGTTGATTATCGTCGTTATGTTGTACTCGTGGGTGATGTCGTGGAGCAGTTCGTCAATCAGAATCGAGGTCTTGGGGTCAAGGCCGGAGTTAGGCTCGTCGCAGAACAGGTACTTCGGGTTAAGGGCAATCGCGCGGGCGATGGCCACTCGCTTCTGCATGCCGCCCGAAATCTCCGACGGATATTTCGACTCAGCTCCCTGCAGATTGACGCGTTCGAGGCAGAACCGGGCCCTGTCGAGCATCTCTCCGCGACCCATCCCGGTGAACATCGTCAGGGGGAACATCACATTGCCCAGCACGGTTTCCGAATCAAACAGCGCCGAGCCCTGAAACAGCATTCCGATCTCCTTGCGCAGATCCTTAACCTGCTTCGATGTCATATCGAGCAGGTCGCGCCCGTCATATAGAATCTCACCCTGCTCGGGACGTACAAGTCCGATCATGCTCTTCATAAGCACCGTCTTGCCCGATCCGCTCTGTCCGATAATCAGGTTGGTCTTCCCTGTGTAGAATTTGGCAGATACATCGTGCAGAATCGTGCGGCCGTCAAACGACTTCGTTATGTTCTTTACTTCGATCATTGCAGCAGCACTTTGGTGAGTATCACGTCAAAAAGAAGTATGAGTATCGAGCTGGAAACAACAGCGTTGGTCGAAGCCTTGCCCACCTGGAGCGCGCCCCCCTTGACGTAGTAGCCGAAAAACGAGGCCACCGACGCGATGATGAAGGCGAACACCAGCGACTTGATAAGCCCGTACCACACATACCACTCGATGAAATAGGCCTGGATGCCGTAGACGTAGCGCGTGACGCTTATCATATCCGTGAAAACCGCCACGAGATAGCCGCCAAGCAGCGAGGTGCCTATGCAGAACACACCGAGAATAGGCATAAAGGCCACGAACCCGACAACCTTGGGGAGCACCAGGAAATTGGCCGAGTTGACCCCCATGATGTCAAGCGCGTCAATCTGCTCGGTCACCCTCATAGTACCTATCTCCGACGCGATGTTCGAGCCCACCTTTCCCGCCAATATAAGGCAGAGGATAGAGTTGGAGAACTCCAGCAGCACGATGTCGCGGGTGGCGAGTCCCACCGAATAAGCTGGCATAAGCGGATTCGAGGTGTTGAGTTTCATCTGGATGGTGCACACGGCGCCGATGAAAACCGAGATGACGATCACCAGCGGTATGGAGTCAATGCCGAGCTTGACAATCTCCGCGACGGTGCGGCGTCCGAACACGCTCCACCGGTCAGGGATGCTGAATGTGCGCCCCATGAAGCGGCAATATTTGCCAAGTTGTTCGAGCGATTTGTTGATTACCATATTCTTCAGTTCGTTGTTAGTCGTTAATATCCGTCTCGGCCCGCAGGCCGGAACGGGCGCGGTCGCCGCGCTTTGAATATTAGGCAAAGTTACTACTTTTTCCAAGATTCCGGGACGGATATGCGCCCAATGTGCGAAAAAAACATTAAATTCGCACCAAATTTCACCTCGCAACACATCCTTTGTATGCTCATCATAGGTATCGCCGGCGGGACCGGCTCAGGCAAGACCACCGTGGTCAACAAGATAATCTCCAGCTTCCCGGCAGGGGAGGTTGCTGTGATTCCACAGGATAACTATTACAAGGACTCATCGCACATCCCGCCGGAGGAACGCTCGAAAATCAATTTCGACGAGCCCGCGGCCATCGAATGGTCGCTCCTGGCCGAGCAGCTCCGCGCTCTGAAGGAGGGGAAAACCATCAAGATGCCCACCTACAGCTATCTTACCTGCACGCGTCAGAAAGAAACCATCACCGTGCGGCCCTCCGACGTGGTGATCGTAGAGGGGATTCTCGTGCTGTGCGACCCCGTAATGCGGCAGATGATGGATGTGAAGTGCTTCGTTGACGCCGATGCCGACGATCGCCTCATCCGCGTGATAGCCCGCGACTGCATCGAGCGCGGCCGCACCCCGAAAATGGTGATCGACCGCTACGAGGAGATACTCAAGCCCATGCACTGCATGTACATTGAGCCCTCAAAGCGCTTCGCCGACCTAATAATCCCGCAGGGGGGCACCAACTCGGTTGCCATCGGCCTGCTCACCGACTATATCCAGGGGCGTCTGGCCCGTAACAAATAACCGGATATATGATGGAAGAACACCAGGATAAGATTGATGCCAGGGAAGGCGCGCCGGTCGGCACGCCCGACAAAATGGTGCTCCGCACGGAGAACCTCGTGAAAAAGTACGGGCGGCGCACTGTGGTCAACCATGTGTCGATTGATGTCACGCAGGGGGAAATCGTCGGTCTGCTCGGCCCGAACGGAGCCGGGAAGACCACCACCTTCTATATGACCACCGGGCTGATAACACCCAACGAGGGGAGCATCTTCCTAAATGATACCAACATCACGAAGTTCCCGGTGTACCGGCGCGCGCAGCACGGCATCGGTTACCTGGCCCAGGAAGCGTCGGTGTTCCGCAAGATGTCGGTCGAGAACAATATCCGCTCCATTCTCGAAATGACTCCGATGAGCCCGGAGGAGCAGCGCGACAAACTTGAAGGCCTTATAGCCGAATTCCGCCTGCAGAAAGTGCGCAAGAATCTCGGCGACCAGCTGTCGGGCGGCGAGCGCCGCCGTACGGAAATCGCACGCTGCCTGGCCATCAACCCCAAGTTCATCATGCTCGACGAGCCGTTCGCCGGGGTCGACCCTATCGCTGTCGAGGACATCCAGGAGGTGGTTTACAAACTAAAAAGCAAAAATATCGGCATCCTCATCACCGACCACAACGCCCAGGAAACGCTGCGAATCACCGACCGCGCCTATCTTCTCTTCGACGGCAAAATCCTTTTCCAGGGGACCTCGGAAGAGTTGGCCGACAATCCGGTGGTCCGCGAGAAATATCTCGGACGCAACTTCATCTTCAACCGCAAGAAATTTTCCTGAACAAGGCGCGCCCCTCAGCGCGCCTTCATCATTACACGGGCGAGGGCGCGTTTGTCGTCGCGCTCGCGAATGCTCTGGCGCTTGTCGTACTCCTTCTTACCCCTCGCGATGCCGATGACGAGCTTGGCGTAGCCGCGGTCGCTGATGAAAAGGCGCAGGGGCACGATGGTGAATCCGGCTTCTTTGCCGTTCTTCTCCAACTCGCGGATCTCCTTGCGGTTTAGCAGAAGCTTGCGGTCGCGGCGCTCGGTATGGTTGTTGTAAGTGCCGTAGAAGTATTCGGCGATATACATGTTCTTGACCCACACCTCCCCGTTGTTGACGTAGCAGAAAGTGTCGGCAAGCGAAGCCTTGCCCTGGCGGATCGACTTGATTTCCGTCCCGGTCAGCACCAGTCCGGCTGTGAAGGTGTCGGATATGGCGTAGTCGAAAGTCGCCCTCCGATTCTTTATATTTACCTCCTTGAATTTCATTTTAGCTGCCATAGGGTGTGACGGGGCTTTAGATTAGACTATTGAATACGAACGAGAGCCCGTAGAAACTGCCGAGTATGCAGGCTGTCGACAAGAGCATGAACAACCCTTCCTTCGGCTGGGGAACTCCCGCGAACCGGCACCCTTTCCAAAGCACGAAAACCGTGTACAGGGGAAGGAACGAGAGTATGGCCATACGCACTTTAACCACGTTGACCAGCAGTCCCACGAGCGCGATAATGGCCAGGGTGTACATCACCATTAGCTGGTAACGCCTTGAATCATCGGAGCCGCGCCCGGCGATACCAGGCATCCACGAGGCGAGTACCCAGCACGCAATATAATAGCTCAGGAACAGCGCCACGAACATCACCAGCCCCTGCGAGAACGCGCCCAGGAAATCCGCTCCGTAAAGAATCCTCACAAGCGACGACGCGGAGCAGATCGAAATCAACGGCAGGAAGTCCGCCCGATAGACACGTTCGGCCTCCCCGGGCTCGGCTCCGAGGTCGGCGGCGATATCCTCCCAGCCGTTAGCGGGGCGGAGCACCAGTTGAAGTATCTGTCGCAAGAATCTGAGCAACTTTAGTAATTTACGGATGAACTCCCGGCAGTAATGCGGGATGGAAGACTGTGGCCGGCGCGTCCGGCTCAAACGGAATGCAAAATTAACAAATTCCATTCATTCGTCAAAATCAAAACCAACCCCCGCTTTCCGAAATGGGAGGGCGGGGGATGGGTTATGTCAATATTCTGCTTCGGTTCAGGAGTGGAGCTTGTCGGCGAGATTCTTAGCCACGTCGGCACCCTTGTCGAGCGCGTTGGCGGCAAATTCCTTCACGTTGTCAAGCACGCCACCTTTGGCGGTCGCAGCCTCCTTGAGGTCGGCGATTTTGTCGGCGGCGGCTTCCTTGAGATCCGCGATCTTGTCAGCCGCGGCATCCTTGATGTCGCTGATTTTGTCGGCGGCCTGCGCTTTGATGTCCTTGGCCTCCTCTTCGGCGGCGACGCGGGCCGCGGTCGCGCTCACCTGCGCGGCATCCTTCGATACAGCTGCCGCGGCCTGGGCTATGTTCTGGTTAGTGTTCATAACGTTTAGTTGTTTGGTTGTTGTTCTTCTGTTTTATTCTCGAATGTAAAACACCCGAAACGCGCCAACGGTTTGCTGTTCTTTCGGAAAAAACGTCAAATCGTGTGATGAACCGTTTACCGCGCGCCGTTTAAAGGAAATGGGCGCAGCATATGTCGGTGATCCATATCCACAGCGGGCAGAAGGCTACGAAGAGCACCACGTTCAGTGCGAGCGACGAAGTCGACTCGGCCACATAGGTGTCGTACTGGCTGGCGATGATAATGCCGGAGAAAGCGGGGGGAAGAGCGCCGGCCACAACCAGCATCTTCAGGTTCATCGGGTCCATCTTGAAGATGAGTCCGGCAATGAGAAGCAACGCTGGCATCATCACGAGTTTGAGTATGCAGCCGAGGATACCCTGCCAGTCAATTTTGACTTTCACAGCTGAAAGGGTGATACCGGCGGCGAATACCGCCATTGATGCGTTGGCACCCTTGATAAGGTCGAACGAAGGGCTTGCCCACTTCGGCCAGGGTATCCCGCAGACAACCCAGATCACGGCAAGGATAGGGGCCCAGGCCACAGGCTGTTCAAGAGCGTGAATCACAGGCTTCCAAGCACTCGGCTTCTTTTCCCCGGCGGGGAGAGGTTTGAGTTTTTCGTTGGCCGAGTTAAGGAGTGACAGGCCCACCGGGATACCTACAGCGTTTACGACGATGCCCACGATAGCCACCACGAGGGCAACATACGGAGTGGTGCCGAAGATAGGTTCAAGCACGGCGAATCCGAGGAAGCCGATGGTCGGCGAGCCGCAGACCAACGCCATGATGGCGCCGTCGGCAGCCGTGTTCTTCTTGAAGCAATAGGTGTAAATGTAATACACCAGCATGAAGCAGACCATGATCACCACCAGCGAGATCAACGACAGCTTAATGTCCTTGATCAGCATCGCGCGGTCGGCGTCGACGATTGAGACAAACAGAGCGGCGGGCAATGCGTAGTCGAGCACAACCTTGTTGAACGACTTGGCGTTATCGCCGTTGAATATCCCCTTTTTGCCGGAAATGTAGCCGGCGAGCATAACCACGATGATAGGAACTATCGCGTAGATGAGGATGTGCGATATGTTATTCATAACGTAGGGGAATTATACGGGAGCGGGCGAACTGCCCCGCCCGCTCCCGAGGGTGAATAAAATAGTTGAAATCAAATGATCAGACCGTCACGGGAATCAGGCTGGCGGGATTGAGGAAGCCGATGTGGCCGCTCTCCTTGCCGGAATCGGCGGCGAGCTGAACGTCGATCAGTGCCGGAGCCTTCGACGCGATGGCCTCTTTCAGCGCCTGGGAGAACTCGTCGGGAGTGGTCACATAATATGCCTTGGCACCGAACGCTTCGGCCAGCTTGTCGTAGCGGGCGTTGACGTCGAGCGTGGTAGGGGCCGGATCGGTAGTGTTGTCAAGCGGCTTGCCTATGCCGTTGTAGATACCGCCGTTGTTGAAGATGCACACCGTCACAGGGAGCTTGTAGCGGCAGATGGTCGAGAAGTCCATACCGGAGAATCCGAAGGCCGAGTCGCCCTCGATGGCGACAACGCTCTTGCCCGTAGCGACCGCGGCACCGACAGCCGATCCCATACCCATGCCCATGATGGCCCAGGTAGCGCAGTCGACGCGATGACGCGGAAGCGACATATCGATCGAGTCGCGGGTGTCGTCAAGCGTGTTGGCGCCTTCGTTTACGAGGATAACGTCGGGGTTGGCCTCGATGATGGGCTTGGCGGCGCTGAGCGCGCTCCAGTGGGTCATGGGCACGGTCTTCGCGGCGAGACGCTCGGCGAACTTGGCGTTCTTCTCCTTTGTCTGCGCCTGCAGGCCGGGAACCCAGGCGGAGTCCATCTGCATCTTGTAGTCGGGGAGCTTGGCGAGCATCGCTTCGAGCGAGCTGCGGAGGTCACCCACAACGGGGGCCGCGATCGGGCGGTTGCAGTCCATCTCCACGGGGTCGATGTCGAGCTGCACGAACTTAGTGTCGGGGCTCCACTTGCCATGGCCTCGGCTGAGCAGCCAGTTCAGACGGGCACCGACGAGGACAACCACGTCGGCCTCCTCCATAATGGTAGAGCGGCACGAGAGGGCGCTCAGAGGATGGTTGTCGGGCAGAAGGCCCTTGGCCATCGACATCGGGTAATAAGGGATGCCGGTCTTTTCGACCAACTGCTTCACCAGATCCTCTACCTGCGCGAATGCGGCACCCTTGCCGAGCAGGAAGGCCGGCTTCTTGGCGGTGGCCAAAAGTTTCATAGCCCTGTCGACCGATTCGGGCGAGGGTATCATTGCGGGTTCGGGATCCACGGGGGCGAAGAGAAGCTTTTCAGCCACATCGTGATCGACAACCTGGCCGAGGCACGGGGCTGTGATATCGAGGTAAACACCGCCAGGACGACCTGAAATAGCCGTGCGGTAAGCGCGGACCACAGCGATAGGGATATCCTCGGCGCGGTTCACGCGGTAGGCCGCCTTGGCCACTGTCTTGGCGACGCTATACTGGTCTAGCGCCTCGTAGTTGCCCTGGTTGAGGTCGATGGGCTCGCGCTCCGACGATCCGGAAATCTGAATCATCGGGTAGCAGTTCACTGTGGCGTTGGCAGTGGCGGTTAGTCCGTTCATAAATCCGAGCGACGACACGGTCATCAGCACTCCGGGTTTGCCGGTAAGATAGCCGTGGGTCGCGGCGGCCATACCAGCCTGCTGCTCGTGGCGGAAACCGACGAAACGGATTCCCTGCCCCTGGGCGATATACGCGGCCTCGGTCACGGGGATTCCGACGAGTCCGTAGATGGTGTCGATACCAACTTTCTTCAAAGCCTGCGCCAGAATGTACATACCTGTAACCTGCTCGGGAAACTTGGGTTCGGTAGGTTTGCAGGCGCATCCGGCAGTCGGCGTTTTTGTGTTGTTATCCATAATTGCTGTATTAAAAAAGTTTTTAGTTGCCGGATGTTGTCAGCGCCGTATAAGCGACGCTTACGCGTCCGGCAGCTAAAAACCCCTAACAACTAAAAACTATGGTTTCGTTACATATCGTTATCTGTTATAAGTCTCTTATGCGCTTTCGAAGTTAAGCCTGGGGCTTGGGCATCGGAGCGGTAGTGCCGTTCTTGGCGAACTCGGCGATCTGCTGGTCGGTGTATCCGTAGGCCTTGAGCACCTCCTCGGTATTGCCGCCGAGGGTAGGGCACGGGCCGTAGGTAGGCTGGTAGTTCGAGAGCGTGAAGGGGACACCGACGGTGACGAACTCGCCGACCTTGCCGCCCTGGTTGATTTTCACGAGAGTGTTGCCGTCGTACAGGGTTTCGTCGGTCATGATTTCCTTCGTGTTCAGAACCGGGCCAACGGGGACACCGGCCTTCGAGAGCATCTCGGTTACCTCGAACTTATCCTTGTCGATGGTGAACGCCTCGATACGCTTGATGATTTCTGCCTTGTGGCGGTCGCGGGCATCGGCGGTGTTGAAGTCGGGGTTGGTAAGCCAGTCCTCGAAGCCGAGCGCCTTGCAGGCGAGCTCGAAGTCCTTGGCGCCGCGCTGAAGGATGACGTATACATAAGCGTTCGGGTCGGTCTCCCAGCCTTTGCACTTGTAAGTCCACCCGAGCACGCCGCTACCCTCGGTGTTGCCGCTTCGGGGAACGAAGTCGCCGAACTTCTGGTCGGGGTACTGGGGGAACTGGGTAAGGTAACCAATCTTGTCGAGCGTGAGCTGGTCTCGGGTCTTGATACGGCAGAGGTTAAGGCAGGCATTGTGCATCGACTGGTATACGAAGCACCCTTCGCCGGTCTTTTCGCGCTGGATGAGCGCTGTAAGAATACCGATAAGGCAGTGCATACCGGTGTTGGAGTCGCCGAGCGCGGCGCCCGACTGGGTAGGCACGTTATCAGGCCCCGACCACCAACCGGTTGTGGAAGCCGCGGCAGCGGTTACCTGGGCGATAGGCTCGTAAGCCTTGAGGTCCTTGAACTTCGACGAGAGGGGGAAGCCCTTGATTGTGGCGTAGATGCATTTGGGGTTGAGCTTGTGAACCTCTTCCCAGCTGAAGCCGAGCTTGTCCATAGCGCCCGGGTGCAGGTTCTCGACAAAAACGTCGGCGGTTTTGATCAGGTTGGTAAGGATGGCCTTGCCGTCGGGGGTCTTAGCGTCGAGGGCGAGGGATTTCTTATCGGAGTTGAGCTGCAGGAAGTAGTAGCTCGGGCAGTCAGGGTCGAACTGCAGCTCCTTGCGGGTCGCGTCGCCGACGCCGGGGCGTTCGATTTTTATAACCTCGGCGCCCATCCATGCAAGCATCTGCGTGCAGGAAGGACCCGATTGTACCTCAGTGAAGTCGATTACCTTGATTCCTTGTAATGGAGCGGTGTTCATAGTCAATTGTTGTTAGTTATTCGCCGCGGAGCGTGTTAAAATTCGCAGCTCTTGGCGGCTTTGGATTAATTATTTCGATTTGCTGATATTAGAACAAAGCCAACCGAAATAATGTTTATCGCCTCCATCAGCGGCGGGCGCGGGTTTTGAGCCAAAAAAACTTAAAATCGCGAAAAGGGGCCGATTGCCATATCGCGGGATTTTGCTAACTTTGTTCTCCAATAAGATTGATTGCACCCGATTTATGAGCGTCACTATATTAGGTATTGAATCGTCATGCGACGATACCTCGGCCGCCGTGATACGCGACGGCATACTCCTGTCCAACGTCATCGCCTCGCAGAGCGTCCATGAGGAATATGGCGGGGTGGTTCCCGAACTCGCCTCCCGCGCGCACCAGCAGAATATCGTGCCGGTAGTCGACGCCGCCATACGCCGCGCCGGCATTTCGAAAGGCGACCTTTCGGCTATCGCGTTTACCCGCGGACCGGGGCTGCTCGGCTCCCTTCTGGTAGGCACCTCGTTCGCCAAGGGGCTTTCGCTCGGGCTGCGGGTACCCATAATTGACGTGAACCACCTCCACGGCCATGTGCTGAGCCACTTTGTCAGGAGGGCCGAGGATGACCGCGTACCCGAGTTCCCCTTCATATGCCTACTCGTGTCGGGGGGTAACTCGCAGATCGTGCTGGTCAAGAACTACAATGATATGGAAATACTCGGCCAGACCATCGACGACGCGGCGGGTGAGGCTTTCGACAAATGCGCCAAAGTGATGGGGCTCCCGTATCCCGGCGGCCCCCATATCGACCGCCTTGCCGCAATCGGCGACCCGGCGGCGTTCAAGTTCGCCAAACCGCGCATCCCGGAGCTCGACTATAGTTTCAGCGGGCTCAAAACATCGTTCCTGTACACGCTGCGCGACAACCTGCGGACCGACCCCGACTTCGTCGAAAAGCACAAGGCCGACCTCGCGGCATCGCTCCAACACACCATAATTAATATACTGATGGAGAAACTCGATTTGGCCGTGAAGCGTACGGGTGTGCGCACTATCGCCATCGGCGGCGGTGTTTCGGCCAACTCGGGAGTGCGTCAGGCCGTGGCCGACTATTGCGCCGCGCGGGGCATCGAAGCCTTCATCCCCGAGCGGGCTTTCACAACCGACAACGCCGCCATGGTGGCCATCGCGGGTTACTTCAAGTATCTCGACAAGCAGTTCTGCCAATACTCCGAGGCGCCATACGCCCGCGTTTCCCTGTAAGTAACCAACATTCCACCGCGACTTCCCAAAAAATCCGCCATGATTGAAGAACTCATTGACAAACTGCGCTGCCAGGGCCTTACGCTCTCAACCGCTGAAAGTTGCACCGGGGGCGCCATAGCCGCCACCGTGACCTCTGTGGCGGGGGCTTCCGATGTTTTCCTCGGCGGCATTGTGTCATACTCCAACGAGGCCAAAGAGAACCTGCTCGGAGTGTCCGACCAGACATTGCGCATCCACGGAGCCGTATCGCAGCAGACCGTGCGGCAGATGGTCGAAGGAGCTTGCCGGGCGCTTCACACCGATTGCGCCGTAGCGACTTCCGGCATCGCGGGCCCCGGCGGAGGCACCCCCCAGAAGCCCGTAGGCACCGTATGGATGGCCTGGAAAACGCCCACTGGCGTAATCACCGAGCTGCATCACTTTCCAGGCAGCCGTGCCGAGGTCGTCGCCGCCGCGAAAGCGAAAGCTATTGCCCGCCTGACCGAGCTTATATAACAGATTGTCTGAATCCGCACAAGCGGAAATAGTATTATACAAACGGGCGCGCTGGCTGTTCAGCGCGCCCGTTTGGCGTATAAGTCTGATGTAAGGTCGTTATTTTACGGCCTTGAAGCTCATATCGAGGCCCTTTACGGAGTGGGTGAGGGCGCCGACGGATATAAAATCGACTCCGGCCTCGCCGTACGGGCGGATTGTTTCGAGGGTTATTCCTCCCGACGATTCTACTTCGGTACGGCCATTGATAAGCTTCACCGCTTCGGCGGTACGCTCCGGAGTGAAGTTGTCGAGCATGATGCGGTCAACATTCTGTGCGAGCGCCTGGTTGATTTCATCGGTGTCGCGCACTTCGACCTCGATTTTGAGGTCTTTGCCGTTCTCAGCGCACCACTTTCGCGCCGCGGCTACGGCCTGGGGGATGCCTCCGGCAAAATCAACGTGGTTATCCTTAATAAGCACCATATCGTAGAGGCCCATACGGTGGTTGCCGCCGCCCCCGATTTTAACAGCTTCCTTCTCAAGGACGCGCATACCCGGGGTAGTCTTGCGGGTGTCAATCACCTTGGCCTTGGTTCCGGCAAGACGCTCCTGATAGCGGGCGGTCACTGTGGCGATGCCGCTCATGCGCTGCATGATGTTGAGCATCACGCGCTCGGTCTGAAGCAGCGAGCGAACCGGGCCCTCCACGATGAAAGCTATGTCGCCGGGCTTCACATGGCTCCCGTCGGGAATCATTACGGTCATTTTTAACGACGGGTCGAATTTCTCGAACACCATGCGGGCTATCTCCACTCCGCCGAGAATGCCCTCCTCCTTGACAATGAGGCGCTGGGCGCCCATTTCGTCGGCGGGGATAGTGGACAGGGTGGTAGCGTCGCCGTCGCCTACATCTTCGGCGAAAGCGAGAGTCAGAAGATCGTCAATCAGTTCTTCGCGTGACTTCATATGCGTGTACTAATTTTTTATTAATTTTGCACAAAGATAAGCAAACCGAGCCGAAATCCCAACCCAAAGCCAATGAAAATAACCCTGCTCGTAATAGGCAAGACCACTACGGCGAGTATCGCGAGCGGCATAAACGACTATGCCGCACGGGTGAACAGATACATACCTTTCGATATTCAGACGCTGCCTGACGCCCGAGCGTCAAAGTCAATGACGGAAGCCAAACAGAAAGAAGCCGAGGGGAAGCAGATTCTCGGCGCTCTCAAGCCCGGCGACCGCCTCGTGCTTCTTGACGAGCGTGGCCAGGAGCTGACCTCGCGCCAGTTCTCCGAAATGATAGAGCGAAGGGCGCAGACCGTGGCAAAGCGCCTGGTGTTCGCCGTCGGCGGCCCGTATGGGTTTTCAGAGGAAGTGTACGCGAGAGCCGACGAAAAGCTGTCATTGTCAAAAATGACATTCCCTCACGAGCTCGTGCGCCTGTTTTTTGTGGAGCAACTCTACAGGGCGCAGACTATCTCCAGGGGCGAGCCTTACCACCACGACTGACAAAGCATATAGCCCCGCGGTAGTCGCATCTATTACGGCACACTCGCCGGCCATTTGCGCGGTTTTTATCCATTATTCCGAACCATACGGCACCAAAGCTTGTTTTCAGATTTAGGATTATGAATGAAAGCTTATGATTTGGATTGCACTTGGAATAATGATTGCCGCCTGGGCCTGCCTGATCGCGGCCCGCGTGATAAAGCTCCATACAAGCCTTGTTAAGAAACAACGGCGTAACCGGCTGCGCTCGCAGCGTCGCAAGATTTGCGACGGACTCCGCGTCACCGGGCTGTCGCTCTGCTTCGCCAGCCTCGTGCTGTTTCTGATTTTTGAGTTTTCAAGCAATCAAATATAAAATACGCGGGGTTCCCGCGACAAACAATACCTGATATGCAGATTGGAGAAATTATTCCTGACACCCTCGGCATTGACGCCGACGGACGGCTTGTGACCGCCAATGGCGACTACGCTCACACACCGCTGATCGTTTATTTTTACCCGAAGGACAATACACCCGGATGCACCGCCGAGGCCTGCTCGATCCGCGACGGGTTCGCCGAACTTCGCGAGAAGGGTTATGCCGTTATAGGCATAAGCCGCGACTCTGCCGCGAGCCATAAACGCTTCGCTGAGAAATACTCGCTCCCGTTCACGCTGCTCACCGATGTGACCGGCGAGGTTTGCGAGGCTTTCGGAGTGTGGAAACTCAAGAAGATGGCCGGACGGGAATACATGGGTCTCGTGCGCACCACCTTCATCACCGATGCCGACCATGTGATTACCCACATCATCAACAAGGTTAACACAAAAGATGCCGCCAATCAGATTCTTGAACTGATCGACGGCAAAAAATAACGATATTACAGAAGTAACCGGGCGAGGTAACACCCCGCCTCAATACTTCTCCAGAAGATCCCTTAACGAAGATATGATCGAAGGGTGGGTGACGGCGTCCTCGTCGGCAGTCCACCCTTTACCTTTCAGCCACGCCACCTCGCAACCCAGCGAGAGCGATGGCTGAATGTCTTTTTTATAGGAGTCGCCAACAACGAGCACCTCCTCGGGCCGGAGTCCGAGCGCGTCGACCCCCATCTTGAAAATCGCGGGGTCGGGCTTGCGCACACCTACCACGGCGCTCTCTATGATTGTCGGGAAATACTTCTTTAGCCCGAAGTCCGACAGGACGGCTTCGATGTTGCCGTAGAAGTTGCTCACCAACACCATCGGGTAACGCTTCGACAGCACTTCGAGTACTTCGGCGGCCTCCGTGACGCACCGCTTTGCCTGTGCATAGCAATATTCAGCCACTACAGGTGTTTTCTCAGCGGCCTCAGCCTCGGATATGAGTCCGGCGTCAACGAGGTGACGAGTCTCGATTTCCACCTTCTTCTGCAAGAGAGTCAGAAAATTGTCTTCGGGGAGGATTACGACGTTAGTAGCGAGATAGCGCTCGGCGTAGACATACGCGTCGCGGAACTGCTCCTTCGTCACCTTGGAGTCAAGACCAGCATAGCGGAAACCGTCCCACAGAATTTCACTCCAGTGGGTGCCGCGGCTGTCAATCGTGCCGCCGTAGTCAAATATCAATCCTTTAATATTTCCCATCTTCGAGTTCTTTGGTAAACTTGCGGCAAATGCGTTCGTGGCGGCAGATCATATAGACCATGAGGAAGTTCAGCACCACCAGCTCGAACGCGAAATAGAGCCAGGGCATCATCAGGAACAGCGACGTGAAGAGCGCGATTGTGCGCCAGTTGAACGAAAGTATGTTGGTGAACTTCATCAACGGCAGACTCGCGCGGCGGAAAGCGTCGCGGAACGACTGCGGGATGCGGCCGTCGGGGAAACGCTTGGCCAGCTCGCGGCGGAGCGCCTGCATCGACCGGGTGTTCGACTCCTGGTTCACAGTATAGTTGGTATAGAACGTCCGAGTCAGTTTCTTCCAGAAATCGCGGCTCCAGCTCAGCTCGGCGAGCTTCTTACGGAGGTCGCTCGCGGTGTCGAGCTCGCTCCCCTCCTCACCTTTGAGGAAGTAGAGGTGGAACTGGCGGTAATAGTCAGCGGCGGCAGCCTGCTTGGCGTGGCATATGCCGGTTACAACGGCGATTACCCATATAAGCCAGGGATGGGCGGAGAAAAACTCCGAAGTGACGTTTTCCCTCAGGCAGATAGCCACATAGATTGTGGCGAACCAGAAGTCGCCCGACAGGCCGTCGAGTATGCGCCCTATGCGCGAATATTGCCCGGTCATTCGGGCGAGTTGGCCGTCGGCCGAGTCAAAAGAGTTGGCCCAGATCAGGAGCAGCATACCGCATATGTTGAGCCACAGGTCGTTATAATAGAACAGTACACCAGCGGCAATACCTATAAAAATCGACGCTATGGTGATTGCGTTGGGTGTGATACCGAGCTTTTTCGCCAGGCAGGCCCACATATACCCTATAGGGCGATAAAAAGCGAGGTCGATATGTTCCTCGGTATCCATGGATTTCAGGCTCTCACGATACCCTTTCTTCGCGTTCTGCGAGACAGTTTGTTCCATAAAGAACTTTATTTTCTACTTTTAATAGCGTTAAAGATACATTTCGCAATGTGCGGGGCGGCTTCCTTGCGGCAGGGGGCGAAACTGGGCCAGTCGTTGAAATCTATAATGCGCATCGACCCGTCGGGATCTATGATGCAGTCGCCGCCGTAGATTTTCACGTCGAGCGCCTCGGAGGCCTCGTCGCAGATACGGCGCAGTTCGGCCTCGTCGAACTTGATGCCGCGCGACTTGCCGTTGATCGCTTCGAGTCCGTACTTCGAATGGCCGGCGTCGTAAGGATAGAACCAGAAGAAGAAATCCGTGCCGTGCACGCCATAGAACTTCACGAGGTCACCTTCGAGATGCAGATTTATTACGGCCCGCTTGATGCCGCGTAGGAAGTATTCCTGGAGCACTTCCTGCGCTTCCTCGGGGTGGCGCACATAGCTCACATCCTCCTTGTGCATGGCGTGGAAGTCGCCGCGCTTGATCCAGCAGCGCTCGAATCCGCCATCGACAAGCTGCTTTAGGATATTCTCGTCAGTACCGACAATGAGGCTTTTGGGGTAGGGGATTCCGCTCCCGAGGAGGATACGGGTCATGCGCTCGCGGGTGCAGTTCTCAATGCCGTATCCCGAGTTTATCACCAGCGCGCCAGCGTCCTCCAGTTCCTGAAGCTTATGAATCGACTTCATTTCGCGGCACATATTCACGATCACATCCTCCTTTACGCCTTCGGCGAGGAATTTCTCTTCCGAGTATACGTTGACGAGGCAACCGCGCTTGCGCAGCTCGTCGGCGGTCGCGTTGAAGATGGCCGAGTCGTTGCCGATATGGTTGGGTGAATACGCGCCGGCTCTCATGATGCCGGCTATTTTGATTTCAGCCATAGTATTCTTGTTGTTAGTCAAATTTGGTTAAGAGCTTGTTCAATTGCCTCCGCGGATGAATGCCTCGGCGGTGGCGATGTCGGCGGCGTGGTCGACGTCGACAATCTTGCTGAACGGGAACGCGCGCAGGTCGAGGCCCCCGTCGACGAGCGCCCTCTGATAGTTGCGCATACGGCTCACTCCGCGCTCCATACACTCCTCCAGAACGCGCAGGGCGGGGGAGGTCAGGCCGTAGATGCCGCCGGAAATATACTTGATTCCGGGCTGGAAGGCGTCGTGAAATCCCGTAATCCGAAGATTCCCGTCGGTAGCCACATACAGCGGTTTCTCATCATCGACAAAGTCGGTCACACCCATATACCCGTCGGCCTCGGTGTCGGCGGCGAACGCGGCGACATATTTGCGGAAATCCTCCTCAAGGAATATGGTGTCGACCGTGGTGAGCACGAATTTCCCACCGGCGGGGAATTCGCGGCTGACCTCGTAGAACGAATGCATGGACGACGGTGTCGACTTTACAACGAGCCGAAACGGCACGGGAAGCGTAAGCGATTCGAGATACTCCCGCACTTCGGTCATCTGCTCATTGACGATTACCGACAGACTTTCGGCATCGCACGAGAGCATCAGGTCGATGAGTCTTTTTATCATTGGTTTGCCGTCGAGGCGGACCAGCGGCTTCGGAAGGGCGACACCCTCCTGCGCGAGCCTTGATCCCTCGCCCGCGGCGATTATAGCATAATGCATAGCTTTTCCTTTGCGTTTGAAACGCTAAATTACAAAAAATACGTTATTCCCGCAAACCGGCGACGCGGCTCACTCCGATATTGCGCTTGCTCAAAACGCGTTCGGCGCTGTTGACAAAAGCGTCAGCTTTCGACTTCCAAGCAGCGGGGACGCTCTCAGCGGGGTAAAGGCGGAAGTTATCGCCGCGCCCCGAAGGGGGAACTGTAAACACATATCTGTACTCCGGCGCCGACACCACGGGATTGCCAACCGAATCGCGCGTCAAGGTGACGCTCGCGAGCATCCCTCCGCGGGTGTCGGTGGTTTTCATATTGGATATGAAATTGCCGAGCGAATAAACCAGCAGCGCCGGGCGGCCTGTCAAAGGATTCGTCCTGACCTCCAAAGGCTGTACCACATGGGGGTGCCCACCGATAATCAAGTCAACGCCCAGCTCGGTAAGCAGATCGGCCCAGCGCCGCTCCGACGCGACGGGCACGAGGGTGTACTCCTCGCCCCAGTGCATACAGGCGACCAGCACCTCGGCTCCGGCATGGCGCGCGGCGGCTACATCGGCACGGATCCTGGCCTCGTCGATATAGTCGACCACGGCGTCAGTCTTCACTGATATTCCATTGGTGCCGTATGTATAGTTCAGAAATCCTACGTTGAAGCCTTTCACATTCACGATCAACGGCAACGAGCTGGCGCGGGCAGCCGAGTCGGCATAAGTGCCGAGATGTGGCAATCCGAGCGAGTCGAGCAGCGCGACTGTACGCTTCAAGCCGCGGTCGCCACGGTCAAGCGTGTGGTTGTTGGCAGTCAGGAAAAGGTCGAATCCGGCGTCGCGGAGAGCGTCGACGTAACTGTCGGGCGCGTTGAAACAAGGATAGCCGGAGAAATGTCCTCCGGCTACCGGCGTTTCAAGGTTTACCACGGCGAAGTCAGCCCCCCTGATTATCGAATCGACGGAGGTGAAGCAATCGGAGTAGTCATATACAGAGCCCTGAACCTTAGCGGCATCAATCTGCGCCTGGTGCATCATAGCGTCACCGGCGAAAAGCAACGTCGCTTCCTGGCCGGAGGCTATCAGCAGCGTAAGCTTTACAAGCGCCCCAATAAGACTCTCCATCGCTTCAGAATCGGGAAAAGTGTTACGCTTTCGCGGCGCGCTCTTTGGCGGCTTGCAACGTGTTGCGCATCAGCGACACGATGGTCATCGGCCCCACGCCCCCGGGTACCGGGGTTATGAACGAGCACTTGGGTGCCACAGCGTCGAAGTCGACATCGCCCCGCAGGCGGAAACCGCTCTTGCGAGTCGCGTCGGGCACGCGGGTGGTACCTACGTCGATAATGGCGGCTCCCTCCTTCACCATATCCTCGGTGACGAATCCGGGACGGCCCATTGCGGCGATTATTATGTCGGCCCTGCGGCAAATATCCTTCAGGTCGCGGGTTTCGCGGTGGCAGACGGTCACGGTTGCATCGCCGGCCTCACCCTTCTGCATCAGCAGCGATGCGACAGGTTTGCCAACGATGTTGCTGCGGCCGAGCACCACTACGTTAGCGCCCTTGGTGGGCACATGGTAGCGCTCAAGTAGAGTGATTATTCCGGCGGGGGTAGCGCTCTTGAAGCAGGGGAGCCCGATCGACATTTTGCCGGTGTTCACAGGGTGGAAACCGTCGACATCCTTAGTCGGGTCGATAGCCTCGATAACGCGCTGCTCGGAAATGTGGCGCGGAAGCGGGAGCTGCACGATGAATCCGTCAACATCCGGGTCCTCGTTGAGTTTCTCAACGGCCTCCAGGAGGGTCTCCTCGGTAATGTCGTCCTCGAAGCGAATCAGAGTGGACTTGAAGCCGCACTCCTCGCACGCCTTAACCTTTGAGGCGACGTAGGTTTCCGACCCACCATCGTGGCCGACCAGAATGGCGGCGAGATGCGGGCGCTTGCCCCCGTTAGCTACAATCTCAAGGACTTCGGCGGCTATCTCTTTCTTAATGTCGGCCGCGGTCTGTTTTCCGTCAATAAGGACCATGTTGCGAGTGGTGTTATATTGTTAATCAGCGATGACGGCGCATCTGGCGCATCTGGTTCATCAGTTTCATCGGGTTCTTCATCGCGGTGGCCATCTTCATGGCCTTGCGGGTCTGCTCAAACTGGGTGAGCAGTCGGTTCACCTCAACAAGCGTGGTGCCCGAACCGGCGGCGATGCGCTTGCGGCGGCTGCCGTTGATGAGCGAGGGATTTTCACGCTCCTTGGCTGTCATAGAGTTGATGATGGCCTCGATACCCTTGAAGGCATTGTCGTCGATGTCAACATCCTTTATGGCTTTACCGACACCTGGAATCATCGCGGCGAGATCCTTTATGTTGCCCATCTTCTTAATCTGCTGGATCTGGGCCATAAAGTCGTTGAAGTTGAATTCGTTTCGGGCAATCTTGCGCTGAAGCTTCTTTGCCTCCTCCTCGTCGAACTGCTGCTGGGCGCGCTCAACGAGCGAAACGATGTCGCCCATGCCGAGAATACGGTCAGCCATTCGGGAGGGGTGGAACAGGTCGATGGCTTCGAGCTTCTCGCCGGTACCTACGAATTTGATGGGCTTGGTCACCACGGTGCGGATCGAGAGCGCCGCGCCGCCGCGGTTGTCAGCATCGAGCTTCGTGAGCACCACGCCGTCGAAATCAAGACGGTCATTGAACTCCTTGGCTGTGTTCACGGCGTCCTGACCCGTGAGCGAATCTACAACGAAGAGAGTTTCCTGCGGCTTGATGGCCTTCTTGATAGCCTCGATCTCGCGCATCATCTCCTCATCGACAGCCAGACGGCCGGCGGTGTCGACTATTACCAGGTCGAAATGGTTCTGCTTGGCGTATGCGATGGCGTTCTGCGCGATTTCCACGGGATTCTTGTTCCCCTCCTCGCTGTAAACGGGTACGTCGATCTGCGACGCGAGCACTTTCAACTGCTCGATAGCGGCGGGACGGTAAACGTCGCACGCCACGAGGAGCGGGCGCTTTGCCTTCTCGCTCTTAAGCTTCTTTGCGAGCTTGCCCGAGAAAGTGGTCTTACCCGAGCCCTGGAGGCCCGACATAAGAATCACCGACGGGTTGCCCGAAAGGTTGAGCTGCGCGGTCTCGCCGCCCATAAGGAGCGCGAGCTCGTCATGCACGATCTTCACCATCAGCTCCTGAGGCTTGATGGCGTTGATCACATTCTGGCCCAGGGCCTTGGCCTTCACGGTGTCGGTGAAGGATTTAGCCACCTTATAGTTCACGTCGGCGTCGAGCAGAGCGCGGCGCACATCCTTCAGGGTTTCGGCAACGTTGATTTCGGTAATCTTGCCTTGTCCCTTGAGGAGTTTGAAACTGCGTTCGAGTTTCTCGCTGAGGTTTTCAAACATATCTTTGCGTAGGGTAGGGGCCGACAGGCCCCGAAGAGATTTTTACTTTACTAATTGAGGCGGTTGGTGGCGGTGTCGGGGAAAATCACCTTCGGCTTGAAAGTCCTGGCTTCCTCGGGAGTCATCGACGCGTAGGCCATGATTATAACCACGTCGCCTACGGCCACCTTTCGCGCCGCGGCGCCATTGAGACAGATTGTGCCCTTTCCGCGCTCACCAGCGATGGCGTAGGTTTCGAACCGCTCGCCATTGTTGTTGTCGACGATGTAGACGTGCTCACCGGGAAGTATCCCCGCGGCATCCATCAGGTCTTCGTCGATGGTGATGCTTCCGATATAGTCGAGGCGGGCCTCTGTGACGCTCACGCGGTGTATTTTCGATTTCAGAATTTCTAACTGCATTTTCCTACTTGTTGGCGGGTTAGCGGTTATACTTGATGTTGTCAATCAGTCGCACGTCGCCGCAATACACGGTGACGCACCCTACGGCGGGCTTTTCGTGTGCCTCTTCCCAGGAGGAGAGGGGGCGCATCGTCAGCGGGTCAGCGATTTCGAAATACTCGACCTCCATAAAGGGTAGTTTGTTGATTTCTTCCACGACCATGGCGCGGGTGGCCTCCAGGGTATTCCCCTTGGCAAACTCCACGCTCGCGGCGAGCACCTTGTTGATGCCCGGGGCGGCGGCGCGCTGCTCGGGGGTGAGTCTTACGTTGCGGCTGCTCAGGGCCAGGCCGTCGGTGGCGCGCAGGATCGGGCAGGCCACGATTTCAAGCTTGTCGAAGCCCTCCAGCTCCGCCATTTTGCGTATGACGGCGATCTGCTGGAAGTCCTTCTCCCCGAAATACGCTCTGTCGGGGTCGGCCATGGAGAACAGCTTGCTGACAACCTGCGCCACTCCGTTGAAGTGGCCGGGACGCATCGCCCCCTCCATCACCTCTGCTACCGGGCCGAGGTCAAACATCCTCGTGTCGGGCTCGGGATAAACCTCTTCCACGGAGGGGATGAACGCGATGTCGGCACCCGCCTTTTCCAACAGGGCTGTGTCGGCCTCCTCAGTGCGGGGATAGGTCCGTAAGTCGTCGGGGTTGTTGAATTGCGTGGGGTTTACGAAAACGCTGACGATAACCGCGTCGTTCTCCCCGCGGGCTCTCTTCACAAGCGAAAGGTGCCCCTCATGGAGGGCGCCCATCGTGGGCACAAGCCCTATGCTCTTGCCGTCGCCTTTAAGGGCGCTCACGCGGTCGCGTAGCCCGGCGACAGTTCTGATTACTTCCATTTCTGCGAAATAAACAATCGTATGATGTGGTCGGATAACCGCTTGCGGGGATTTCCCGGGGCGGAATTCTCAAGGCGCGAAGTTAATCAATTCCCGCGGATTTACATAACAATAACCATCAAAAAGGGTTCGGCAGCCCGTTGGTTGCGCCGATTTTTCGTAACTTCGCGTAAAAGGGAGAAACTGAGTGAAAATTTCAAGCAGTTTCCAATACCGCGTTTACAACAAACCGATGATACAGGAATTTGAATCAACGCTCCTTGAGGGAGCGGTCACCGAAATAGCCCGCCTGCCGGGCATAGGGCGCAAGACCGCCCTGAGGCTCGCCCTGCATCTGCTGAGGCAGGATGTGTCGGCCTCAGTGGCCCTCGGCGAAGCGATAATCAATATGAGGAAAGGCATACGGTATTGCTCCGTATGCCATAACATATCCGAGGAAGAGGTTTGCCCGATCTGTTCCAACAGCAGGCGCGACTCCTCGACGGTCTGCGTTGTCGAAAGTGTCAAGGATGTAATAATAATGGAGAACACCCGGCAGTTCAATGGCCTGTACCATGTGCTTGGCGGGGTGATCTCGCCGATTGACGGGATCGGGCCCGACGCGCTGGAAATCGACTCGCTCGTCGAAAGGGTCAGCCGTGGCGGCATCGACGAAGTTATCCTCGCCCTCAGCGCCACGATGGAAGGGGACACCACCGACTATTACATTTACCGCCGCCTGCGCGACCTGCCTGTCAAGGTGACGCAGTTGGCCCGCGGCGTGGCTGTGGGCAACGAGATCGAGTATACCGACGAGGTGACTCTCGGACGCTCGCTGCTGAACCGCACCCTGTTTTCCGATTCGGTAAACCTTTGAGCGCCCACTGACCATGAACAGGATTTTGCCAGACGGATCGCGGCTGCGGCTAAGGGCGCCGGAGCCATCAGACGTCGATACGCTTTATATATGGGAGAACTCCCCGGAAATGTGGGATTTCGGTTTCTTCCAGGCTCCGTATTCGCACCAGCAGATTTGGGAGTATATCCGCGACTACGACTCGAACCCGCTGCGATGCGGACAGCTCCGGCTGATTATTGATGTCGACGGCGCTCCGGCGGGCTCGGTCGACCTTTACGATGTGGATCCGGCGAACCGCAGGGCCATGGTCGGTGTCATGGTTGCCGGACGATTCCGCCGAAAGGGGTGCGCCTTGGCGGCTCTCGAACTTATGGCTGACTACGCGGCCGGACCGTTGGCGCTGTATCAGCTCGCCGCCACTGTCGCCGAGGACAACGCGGCGTCAGTCGCCCTGTTCTCAAAGGCTGGATACGAACTCACAGCCACGCTTCCCCGATGGGTCAGAAGGGGAGCGGATTTCGTTGCGGCCCACATATTGCAGAGACAATTGCCGGTGTGAGTCCGGCAAAAAAATCAGTTGTATTGGGGGTTCACGGGGTGATACAGCCAGTTCTTATAGGCATCGCCCATCGCCCTGACCGTTTTGTACCATAGCGGGTCGCCATCCTCAAGCAGCAGCTCGCTGTCGGCTGGACGGCCCGTCACGGCCCACACATGGTCGGATATTTCCGTTTCAAGCTGTCGCGGCTCCCAACCGCTGTAACCCACGAAAAAGCGGATCAGCCCCTTTGTGGGGAACCCCATATTCAAATAACGCTTTACCTGCTCGAAATCGCCTCCCACATACAGGTCGCCAGCGATATGCTTGGCACCCTTGAACTCGCCAGGCAGGGAATGAACGTAGAACAAGCGGTCGCACGACATCGGGCCTCCGCAAAAAATCGGCACATCGACAGCGTCATCAATGCCGTCAATCGCCTCTCCGAGGGTGTAGGCCGTTGGTTTGTTCAACACCAATCCCAGCGCCGACTCGCCGGGAGCCTGCTCCACAAGTAGTATCACCGCGTGATTGAAATGTTCCTCCTTAAGGAATGGCTCGGCCACGAGTAGCGCCCCCGCCTCGGGGAGTCCCGTCGGGTGGTTTATTTTGAAAAGAGAGGAGTCAAGATTGGGCATCTCCATCGCTATAGCGTCTTAGTTTCTTTTGGTTATACTTATGGTCGGCCGCTATAAAAGCCGTTTCGCGATTCCGTGGGCCGGCGTCGCTATTCTGTGCTGGTAATCACTAATCTCTTTAACGGCGAAATTACAGCGAATTCACAATTAAAACAAATTTCAGCCCGGGAAAATTCTCCCCGGGCTGAAATTTATTCGGTAAATTCGCCGTATTGGCGAGCTGTGGCCTTACTGAAATATATGCTTTAGTTTGGAGAACAGGCGCTGGGCCGTTGACTCCGAGGGCTTGACGTTCGGCTGGTCCTTCAGCGACTCGAACGCTTTTTTCTCCTCGTCATTTAGATTTTCGGGGATGTAAACCATGACGTTCACGAGCTCGTCGCCGGTGCCGCCACCCTGGGTCGAGGGGAGCCCCTTGCCGCGGAGTCGCAGTATCTTGCCAGGCTGTGTCCCCGCGGGGATGTTAAGGCGGGCTCGGCCAGTGATTGTGGGTATCTCCACCGAGCCACCGAGAGCGGCTGTAGGCAGGTCAAGCATAAGGTTGTAAATCACGTCGTTCGCGTCGCGGATAAGCTCGGGGTGCTTGATCTCCTCAACCACCACGAGAAGGTCGCCATTGACGCCACCTCGGCGGGGAGCGTTGCCCTTACCTTTAACGGTTAGAGTCATACCCTCCTCGACACCGGCGGGAATGTTGAACGATACGAGCTCGTCCTTTCTGAGGATGCCCTCGCCGTTGCAGTGGGGGCAGAATTCCGAAATAACCTTACCCTCACCCTCGCACTGCGGACAGATGCCCACGGCTTCCTGCGGGCCGAACAGCCCCTGCACGATTTGCGAGACGGTGCCCGTGCCGTGGCAGGTAGGGCAGGTGTTGAAGGCTGTGCCGTCCTTCGCGCCGGTACCGGCGCACTGGTCGCACTTGACGTATGTCGGAATCTTCAACGTCTTGGAAACGCCGGTGGCGATTTCGGCCAGGGTGAGCTTCACCTTGATGCGCAGGTCGCTGCCGCGGCGCTGCGGCTTCTGCTTGCGGCGGCTCTGACGGCCACCGGTGGCGCCACCGAATCCGCCTCCGAACGAGAAGTGGCCTCCGAAAATATCGCCGAACTGCGAGAAAATATCCTCCATCGACATTCCGCCGGCCGAATAGCCGTAGCCTCCGCCTCCGGGGAATCCCTGCGGACCCATGGAGTGGCCGAACTGGTCGTACTTCTGGCGCTTCTCCTCATTGGAAAGCACCTCGTAGGCTTCCGCCGCCTCCTTGAACTTCTCCTCGGCCTCTTTATCGCCGGGATTCTTGTCGGGGTGGTATTTGATCGCGAGCTTGCGATACGCTTTCTTTATCTCGTCGGGGGTCGCTGTCTTCGACACTCCGAGCACTTCGTAGTAGTCTCTCTTATTATCCATTTCGCGATACGGTTATAAGCGTTACGGAATATCTGTTACTGCGCGACTACCACTTTGGCGTGGCGGAGCACTTTGTCATTAATCATATATCCCTTGGCCACGGTGTCCTTCACCTTGCCTTTGGCGGTGGTTTCATCAGCCGGAACCATGGCCACGGCCTCGTGGAGGTCGGGATCGAAGTCCGCGCCGGTCGAAGCCATCTCCTTCACGCCGTTGTCGGCCAAATACTTGATGAGCTTGTTGTATATGAGCACCATCCCTTCCTTCACCGCTTCGGCGTCGGAGCTGTCCTTGGTGGCCTCCAGACCGCGTTCGAAATCATCGACAATGGGGAGGAGCCCCTTGAGCACTTTCTCGCCTGCCGATTTCAACAAGTCGGTGCGCTCGCGGAGCGTGCGTTTCCTGAAATTATCGAATTCGGCCATCAGGAAAAGATATTCTTTCTTTTCCTTCTCGACCTCCTCTTCCTTCTTCTGGAGCAGGTTTTTCAGGGCTTCCAGTTCCGACGGCTCCTCGCCGTCGACATCCTCCTGGACATCCTCGATCTCCACATCCCCGTTTTCGAGTTTTACTTCGGACTCGTTCTCTTCGGTGTTATATTCAGCGCCTTTGGCGTTGTCGTTTCTGTCGTTCATATAGTTTGGTATGTTTTTGTTTCCGAATCTTAGATACAAGCAAAAACTTTGCCAAAAACGGCGCTTTCGCCGCCGGCATAGCCTGCTTTTCGCAACTATATGAATAACACCCCTGTATCGGGTTTGGTTTAGAGTCAGCCTAACTGACAGACGCGGCGGTGGGGTGTCTCGGCCACGGCGGGACACTCGCGGAAAAGCCCGTAAACGGCCGCGCCGCTCCCCGACATGGATGAGTACCACGCCCCGGCGTTGGCGATGGCGGCTTTCTCGTCAGCTATAGCCTGATGGGTGGCTGCAACGAACCGCTCGAAATCGTTGGCCACGCATCCGGCCCATTCCGAAGGCTCGGTTGACCCGAGCAGCGATATGAGTTCGGTGTCGCATTCCATAGGTGTCACGCCGGAATAAGCCTCCCTGGTCGAGACATACGCGTCGGGCTTGCTTATCACGATCCACGTTCCCTCAGGCACTGGCGATGCCACGGGTGACACATCGGTGCCGACACCGCTGCATATGGCGGGGCGGTTGTAGATAAAGAAGGGGCAGTCAGCGCCGACTCTGGCCGCTGTGGCCGCAAGTGTGTCCTCGGAGAATCCCAGACCGAACAGTTCATTCACGGCCTTCAGAAGGAACGCTGCGTCAGAGGAGCCACCCCCGAGTCCTGCGCCGTCGGGTATCACCTTGTGCAGGTAAATGTCTACGGCGGGAAAATCCGCCATCTCGCGGAGCATGTTCAACGCCTTCATCACAAGGTTCTTGCCCGGAGGGCAATCGATATGGCGGCCTGTTGTCACAAGTGCGTCGGAGCCTCCCCGCGATGGCACCACTTCGAGTATGTCGGTCCAGTCGACCGGGAGCATCAGCGTCTCTATATCGTGATAGCCGTCTGCCCGTCGGCGGAGTATGTGCAGGCCAAGATTAATCTTGGCATTGGGGAACACCACCATAATATATCAGGTTGAATTGCGGCGATTGCCTTTGGATGAACGTTGGGAAAATTTACTTAACGTCATTGGAAATAGTCCAATGGCACCAAAACAGCCGCAAATTTACTAAAAAACCTGATTAATCCGTATTTCTGCAACCGTTATTGTGCAGAATCGGCCCAAATCGTAACATCGGCGTAACCTGCCAAATCCCGAAACAACGCCGTTAACGTTCTTTAACCCTCTGCAACGGTTGCTCGTGCGAAAAATATCTCTTTCTTTGCAACCGAACGCGGCCCCGCCACGTCAAAGAAGCAAATTCACTGATGATATGAAAAAAACTCTCGCTATAACAGCCTCAATTCTGCTCGCCCTATCGCCGGTTTCAGCTGTTAATTCCGACACGATCAACATCGTTGTCACAAAGGCCGCCCAATGCGCCGACTCAGTGTCGTCGGCGGTTGTCGACTCCATGGCGCCCGCCCCGTCCGCTTCTGCTAAATCACCGCAGGCGCGCATCGTCGAGTCGGCGGATGGCGACAGCTACCTGCTTTACAACGGACAGGCCAATTCATTTTCAGATGTGGCCAACCACCTCGACTATTACCCTGAAGATTACGCCGAGGACGCCGTCGACCAGAAACTAAGGGAAATAGACACCTGGGGCGTGCTCGGAATCCTGGCGATCTGCTTCGGATTTCCGGCCCTGGTGATAGTAGTGGCCCTCATTCTCATCATAGGATTTTTCACTCGCAGGAACCGCGAGCGCAACGCTCTGATATCGCAGGCGATCGACAACGGGTATCAGCTGCCCGACGCGTTTTACACCAACCAGCAGAACGAAGGGTCGGAAGGCTCGACCCACATTCCGCAGCGCGACCCGCGCAAATTCAGCTCCGCTATGACGCTGATCGCCGTGGGGCTTTGCCTGAGCGTGTTCTTCCTGGTGATTGACGCGCCGGTAGGGTTCATCGCGGGAGGCATCCCCCTGCTGCTTGGCGCCGGAAAACTCATCGGATACTTCTATTTGCCGGAGTACAGCGCCAATGGCGCCGGGCCAATGGGCAAGAACAACAATGACGCTCGCCGGGAGGGCCCGGCATGTCCGCCGCCGCCACCCGGGGAGACTTTTTACTATGACCCCAGGGATCCGAGATACAACGGCGACCGCCGTCGCTGACCTTCCTAACCGCCGATAACGCAGCCACAGGTCCGACGACAGCTTCCTGACCAATGAACCGACTCGAAGAGATCAAACTGCTAGCGCAGTGCATGGCCACCGACAACCGGGATGCTTTTTCCCGGCTGCTGGAGGCTTATGCCGATTCTCTTAGGGGATTCCTGCTGAATCTGACAAACGGCGATTCGATGCTCGCCGACGACCTGGCGCAGGACACTTTCATCAAAGCCTGGCAGGGGATACGCTCGTTCCGCGGTATGTCGGGATTCAAAACCTGGCTGTACCGCATAGCCATCAATGAGTATTTGAGCTTCCGACGCCGTCCCGGTTCGTACTCGTATTCTCTCGATGACGCCTCCCACAAACTTACCGCTGATGTCACTACTCCTCACGACGACTGCGACGCGCGCCACGACGTACGGATGGCATTGGACTCCCTTCCGCCTACCGAACGCACCGTGGCCGTGCTGTTCTATCTCGAAGATCTGCCTATCAAAAAAATCTGCCAACTGACCGAAATGCCGGAGGGCACCGTCAAATCACACCTCTCCAGGGCCCGCGACCATATGGCCCGATTCCTAAAAAAAGACAATTATGAAATCTGAAATCAGAAAACACAATATTGACGCGATTGACGCCGCCCTGCGGTCGTCATTGAAGGACGCGAAACGGGTCCCTGCCGAAAACCCATGGTTCAGCCGCCGCGTTATGGCCGCACTGCCGGAGAAAAAGTCAAGGGGGCGGCTGAGGCTGGAATACATCATGTATTCGGTGGCCATCTTGCTTGTGCTCGGCGGATGGATAGGCGGGGGCGTATGGTTCCTCAACAACGACCTCTCGCTGACATCGCTCGGCGTTATCTGCTGTATTCCGCTCACCACGCTGTTCAGCGGTGCCGTGGTAGCGACACCCGTGCTCCGACGACTGTTCCGCTAAAGCCTGCGACAGCGCGGTTCGCCGCATAGCTCCCGAAACAAAGGGATTCCGCCACTTCTGATGCCAGATTGCGGAATCCCTTGATTATGCTTAGTATTGAAGTGCGGCAACTTCGTTTAGTCGAGCAGCTCGGCCAGCGAAGCCACAACCATATCGGCCAACTTGGCCACCTCCTCGGCGGGATTGGTCGTCGACAGGCCCACGACATAAGCGCCGGCGGCACGGCCTGCCTGGAGCCCCTGGTACGAGTCTTCGAATACCACGCACTCCTCGGCCTTGACTCCCGCCTTGGCGGCGCCTACAAGGTACGGCTCGGGGTGGGGCTTGGAATGGGTGACATCGACTGCCGTAACCACCGCGTCGAAATGCGACTTGAAGTCGGGGTGCTGGTTGTAAAGGAAATCCATCTTGCGGTCGTCGGAGCTGGTGACGATGACAGTGGTGATTCCGGCAGCGCGCAGTGAATCGACAAATTCGAGGGCGCCGGGAAACACGGGGTAAACCACGTTGTCCTCGAACTCATGGAGCAGCCGGTCGACATCGGCCCGCACTTCGGCCGACGGAAAATGCTTTTCAAGAATCTCGGTCAGTGTGGTGCCCTTGATGTCATAAGCGAATGTGGGGGAGGGGAGATGGTGGTGCTTGCCCACCTCCGACCAGAACTGGGTGTAGAGAGTCTCGCTGTCGATCAAAACCCCGTCGAGGTCAAAAAGAGCGGCCTTGCACCGCGATATACGTTCGTTCATAATATTCTTTCCTGTTTCAGCCGCGAAGTTAAGAAATTAACTCCGCTGACACAAATGGAGCGCGAACCGAGCTATGCGAAAACCCCGCCCTGCTTTGCGGACAGCGAGCTGGCCTAACTTTGACAGAGCAAAAGTTGACAGGCATTCGCCTCTACACGGAAAAAGAAACGCAATTATCGTTTTGCCGGGGCGCAAATATTGTGAATGTGTTGGGTGAATCGGTCAGAAAATTTATAAGTCCCGGCCTTTTCAGCCGCCTTGTTGTAATTTTCAACAAATGCCTCCACATTTCCAACGCTTTCAATTACAGCATCTATACCCAATTGGTCTCTAATAAGAAATACCATGTAGTCACCTGTCGTGTGGCCTTCGTAACGCGCACATTCAAACGCTTTTTGGAAATATTGTTCCATGTCAAATTTTCCATCAAGAAAATCACAAGTAACGGCATCGAGCTGTGCCAAAGTCTGTGGCGTAGCGGCATAATCAGCATTATAGGCCGCGAGCATCTTATCCCCGTATGGGGCAAGGGATTCGAGCGGCATCTTCTTTTTATTGAGTATGTCAGCCACTCCCTCTCGCATATTATGCACAAGGGCGAGAAGCGCGCCATCAATAATATCTTCTTTATAGACGATACTAAATACCGGCATCAGATAGAAATGGTGCATTTCATGAGCAAGCGCTTCGGTTGCCGCCTGAATTCCGCCATTGAAGAACGTGTTTATATCAAGGAATATGGCGTCTCCGAGAGCCCGACATTCCAAATCCCATACAATGAAGTAAATTGGGCAAGGTTCCGGAGTTATGCCGTTGCCATTGTTCGGCAGAAGCGACATAGCAAGCGTGTTGGCATTGTCAATGACATTATCTATATCCATTTCATTGACAATAGAAGTGTACTTGCCGAGATTATTTTTAATGCTCAGAGCAGTGGAAACGAATAGTGGCAGTTCAGTATCAAGTTCAGCAAGTTCAATGTCATTTAGGGTCGATGAGATACTGTCGCGAATTGAGACTTTTGAAGGGTCGTAGGCTATCTCAAATGCCTTACGCACATTACCTTGGAACTCTTGCTTATCCCAGTTGACTTTGTCAAACAAGGCACTATACGCGTTTGATGCGAACAGGGATTCCCACTCAGCATCTGACGGCATTTGGCCGTTATACGCGTTGTTCGCCATATCGAGATATAATTTCGCGGAGGTTACATCCACCGCGAAATTTGATGGTGCTTTAGCTTCTGCCACAGCGCCGAATAAGCACGCTGTGATTAAGATGAACAATATTTTTCGCATCGGCTTTGTAGATGACTTGGTTTATGTGACGCGTTATGTGGGAATAGCGACAAATACAATGCAAAATTAATAAAAAGTCTAAAACAACAAGACATCAACTGTCTGATGTGCCGCTTTCAGTCAGAGTCGGATCGTTCAATAGTTCGCGCCCCCGACGTTCCGCAACCGCAAAGAAGCCTCCGGCAACTTCTTTTGAACATACCCATCGCCGACATAAGCCTCCACGCAAGCGACGACTGAACCACAGGCCATATTTGCTTATCTCGCTGAAAAAGGTAACTTTGCGTATGAACATTCTTCATTATCTATACACAAAAGGTGAAACCGTTCTCAATTATCGCATGAACGGTCGTTCGCTTATTGCTTACCCAATTTGTATGTTTTCAGTTTTTTGGGGTATGCCATTACTCCCAAAAGGACTGAGCGAGTTTGTTTTCATTCTAATTTTTTTATGCTGGTATTTTATTTTATATTGCCTAACCTATGTAGTTCTTCCCAAAAAGAAAGTCAAATTAAAAACATGGTCGCGTAAATACAAGAATACAACAAGTTTATGGGCCTACCCATACGGCTTCTCTCCGTTAATAATTTTTTTGATTTATCTGATTATCAGATTCAACTGATGTCTTTTCCGCATAGAGGACATTACAGTACTTTCTCAGTGCGTTAAAGCCCTTTTCTAAGCAGACAACCTTTAGCGATACGAAACTCAGTTCGTCAATCTCAATAAATTTCATCGTGCCGCAGGGGTGGCACGAACTCTCCGATAAACAGTTTCGCTATTTTTATCAACTGCTCGCTCAAAATTTCACCCCCGACGAGGTGAAGACCCTTTGCTTACTCCATTGGACGGGCACCAAAGTTATAGGCAAGCAAAACACCGACGGCTAACTGCTCCGAAAAAGAAAAAATACTTTTCGAGATAACGCCGCTCACACTTGCCGAACTGCTACCGAGCCTCGAAATCCTACGGTTATTTCTTTTAATTCTCCGAAAATTTGTAACTTCGCAATATGGTAACAGAGCTGACGACCAACTTGCAAGAGTCACAATAATACATTAAAACTATGGTAAGCAATCGAGTAAAACGTAATATCTCCGCAACTCTATTAGTTATCGGCATCATCAGCATAATCGCAAGAATTTGGGGCGTCTTAATTGAACCCAAATCAGGAATGGCGTGGTTTGAATTGGCCGGTATAATACTACTTACGTACCTGTGCTTCGATAACTTTATGATTTATCGCCGCCGAATAAAGAATGGCATTAAATTCGGCAGTCATTAACTGCCGAATTACCGTCTTTTCCGCAAAAAGGGGCTTTACCGTACTTTCGCAGTGCGTTAAAGCCTTTTATCGTGGAGTTAGTACCAATCAGCATTCGGATTTGCACAGATTGGGCGGATTTCTTAAATTTGTGGTATGTTTAACACCTACAAGCGCCGCGTCGGCCGGGAAACGACCCGGTTACTGGCCAAAACCCTTTGCGCCACGTCCTTGTTTTTGGGCGCGGCTATGCCTGCGGACGCCCAGGTGAACGCTGAGCAGATGGTCCGGGTGGGGCAGAACGCCCTCTATTTCGAGGATTATGTGCTCTCGATCCAGTATTTCAACCGCGCGATCCAGGCAAAGCCATACCTCGCCCAGCCCTATTTTTTCCGAGCTATCGCAAAGCTGAATCTCGAAGACTACAGAGGAGCCGAAGCTGATGCCGCCGACGCCATCGAGAGGAATCCGTTCATAGCGGACGCATACGAGGTGAGGGGCGTGGCCCGGCAGAACCAGGGCCAAGTGCGCGGAGCGATCGAGGATTACGACAAGGCGCTCGCCCTCGCGCCTCGAAGCCGCGCCATCCTGTTCAACAAGGCGCTCGCCCAACAGGACCTTGAGCTGGCCGACAGCGCCGACGCCACTTTCGCCACGCTGCTCGCGGCATATCCGGGATTTGACAACGGATACATCGGTCGTGCGCGACTCAGGCTCGAACAGCTCTCCGACACTGCCGGAGCCACAGCGGATATTGAAAAGGCGCTCCAGCTCAACAAAAACGCCGCCAACGCGTACATACTCCGCGCCGCCATCAGGCAGAACGACCCCGAGGCGGCTGAGGCGGATATGACGGAGGCCATAAGGCTGCTCCCGCGCGAGGCCGGGTTGTATGTGAACCGCGCCTACCTGAGATACCATCTCGACGATTTCGGAGGCGCGATGGCCGACTATGACTACGCCGTCACCCTCGACCCGATGAATATGGCCGCGATCTATAACCGCGGCCTCCTGCGTATGGAGTCGCGCGACAATGACCGCGCCATCGAGGATTTCACACGCGTCATAGATGCTGACCCCGACGATTACCGCGCTCTTTACAACCGCGCCCTGCTTTACCGCGACAAGCATGATTTCGACAAGGCGATTGCCGACATCGACAGGCTCGTCGACGGCATGCCGGAAATTCCAGAACCGCTTTACCTGCGCAGCGACATACTGAGGCAGCGCGGCAAGATGGCCCAGGCCGAGCGCGACTACAACCGCGCCCTCGCCTTAGCGAAAACGCTTGTGGCGCAAGCGCCCCAGGAGGCTGCGGGTATCGAGCCGGCGTCCGGGAAACCCGGGGGCGCCCAGGCCCCCGCGCCAGACTTTTCCGACGAGGCTGTGAGCCGCAGGTTCGCCGCCTTAAGAAAGGGCGACAGCGACATCGACCTCGACCGGGAATTCAACAACAAGAGCATCCGAGGCCGCGTGCAGGACCGCGACGGCCGCATTGAAACCGAGCCGATGTTCGCCCTCAGTTTCTATTCCGCTCCGACCGAACTGCGCCAGAGCACCGCATATATGCGGGAAATAGAACAAATCAACGACACCCGCGTGCTCCCCGCGGCTTTGCAGCTGCTACCCAACGCGCCGGCAACCGACGCGGAAACAGCTTCGCGCCATTTCCGATCGATTGAGCGCGCCACGAAATATATGGCGTCCAACCAGCCGAGGGCCATCGACTATTTCGCCAGGGCGATGGACTACCACACCGTGCGCGACTACCAACAGGAAATAGCCGACCTCACAAGCGCCATCGCGATGCTGCCGGATTTCGCGCTCGCGTACTTCGCGCAAGGCATCGCCCGGTTCAATATGCGCCAGTCGGGCGTCTCCGGGAACGACAGCCATCCCGCCGGAACTCCGGCCGACACCCGGGCTGAGCTCCGCGAAATGCTTGCCGACTTCGACGCTGCGGCGAAACTCTCTCCTGAGTCCCCATATCCGGCCTATAATAAAGGCGTGGCCCTGGCTTCGGTGGGCGACTATACTTCGGCACTGGCGTGCTTCAACGACGCCATAGCCCTGAAACCCGATTTCGGCGAGGCTTACTACAACCGCGGCTGCGTATACTTCCAGCTCGGCAACAGCGAGCGCGGCTCCGCCGACCTGTCAAAGGCGGGAGAGCTCGGCGTGGTGCCGTCCTACAATCTGTTAAAACGGATGAAGGCCCGCAGGTGAACAAACAGAATATATTACACAACAAACATACAAACCTACTAAACACCATGTTAACTACCGACGACAAAGAACTGCTGAAAAAGAGAGGAATTTCCGAGGCTCAGCTTGAGAGCCAGCTCAACCGTTTCAAAACGGGATTCCCGTATCTGAAAATATATGACTCCGCCCGCCCGGGCGAGGGGATAACGGTGCTCGACGCCGAAGGCGAGAAAGCCGCCGTGGCCCGCTGGGACAAGTTCCTCGCCGACGGGGGCACCGTCACCAAGTTCGTGCCCGCTTCCGGCGCCGCTTCGCGTATGTTCAAGGCGCTCTTCGCCTTCGTTGATTCCGCCGACGAGCGCGCCGCCGAAGGTTCTGATGTCGACAAACTGCTGAAAGGGATTCACGACGTCGCTTTCTTCGGCGAACTCAACGCGGCTTGCGAGCGTCTCCACGGCAAATCGGTCGACCAGCTCCTCGCCGAAGGGAAACAGAAGGAGGTGATAGCGGCAATCATCAAGGAGGAAGGGCTCAACTACGGCAACCTCCCGAAGGGCCTGCTCACCTTCCACCACGCTGCCGAAGGCACCCGCACCCCGGTTGAGGAGCAGCTTATGGAGGGCGCGCAGTCGGCCCGTCAGGCCGATGGCGCCGTGAATATGCACCTCACCGTCTCCGGCTCGCACCGCGCCGGATTCGAGAAAAAGCTCGCCGAGGCCGTGCCCGCGATCGAGAGCCGCATGGGTGTCAAAATCCATGTCGATATGTCGGAGCAGAAAGCGTCAACCGACACCGTGGCCGTTAACGAGGACAACACCCCCTTCCGCGAGGATGGCCAGCTCGTGTTCCGACCCGGCGGCCACGGAGCGCTGATCCAGAACCTCAACGAAATCGGCACCGAGGTGGTGTTCATCAAGAACATCGACAACGTTGTGCCCGACAACCAGCGTGCTGCCACCCTGCAATACAAGAAAGTCATCGCCGGCTACCTCATGGAGCTCCACGACAAGGCCGCGGCGTATGTGGGTCTGATCGATTCGCGTTCGTTCTCCGACGGCGACCTGAATGAGATCTGCGGCTTCCTCCGCTCCAAGTTCTCATTCGACGCTCCCGAACTCGACGCGCTCAAGGGTGAGGAGCTCGCCGACTATCTCCGCTCGAAACTCGACCGTCCGATGCGCGTATGCGGCATGGTGCGCAACGAGGGGGAACCCGGCGGCGGTCCGTACATCACCCGCGACGCTGACGGTTCACGTTCGCTGCAGATTCTCGAAAGCTCCCAGATCGACCTCTCCAAGGAAGAGAACCGCGATATGATGGCCAAGGCTACCCACTTCAACCCGGTTGACCTCGTGTGCTATGTGCGCGACTACAATGGTGGCAAATACGACCTTCCCTCGTACGTCGACCACGAAACGGGCTTCATCTCCTCGAAGTCGCTTCACGGCCGCTCGCTCAAGGCGCTTGAGCTGCCCGGCCTCTGGAACGGCGCGATGAGCGACTGGTTGACAGCCTTCGTCGAAGTGCCTATCGCCACTTTCAACCCGGTAAAGACCGTCAACGACCTTCTGCGCCCCGTTCATTCGGGCAAATAAGCGGCTTGTAAATCCGCCATCCATATCGCGCTCCCCCGCGAGGCTGACCATTGGGAAACTCAGCCTTGCGGGGGAGCGGTCATTTAAACAATAGCCGTGTCCGATACGTTATACTGAAAATAATCATCAAACGTATATGAACACATTCAGAACATTATCGGCCGCCGGCTTAATGGCTCTTTCCGCGGTGGCGGTTCCTATGGATTCCGACGCGTGCACCCGCGTTACCTTCGTTGGCGACAGCGGAATTGTGATTACCGGCAGAACGCTTGACTGGCGCACGCCGATTCCCACCAACCTCTTTGTCATGCCGCGGGGTATTACACGCGATAGCTACGACAAACCCGGACAATCAATATCCTGGACCTCGAAATACGGCTCAGTGGTTGCCGTGAGCTACGACTGCGGCGTATCCGAGGGGATGAACGAGAAGGGGCTCGTGTGCAACCTGCTTTACCTTCCCGGAACCTATTACGCCAAGGAAGGGGACAGCCGCCCGTATATGTCGACATCCCTTTGGGCATCGTACATACTCGACAATTTCGCAACAACCTCGGAAGCGGTGCAGCAGCTGAAGCTAAACCAGTTCCAGATTAACGCCCCGGCTATGCCCGGTGGGTCGGCCACGACGCTCCATATGGCTATCTGCGACAACACAGGCTACTCCGCGATTATCGAATACATCGACGGCGAACTCCAGATACATGAAGGATACCAGTACCAGGTGCTCACCAACGCCCCGGCGTACGACCAGCAACTCGCCATCAACGAGTATTGGAAAGCCGTGGGCGGAATGCATATGCTCCCCGGCACCAACAGGAGCCAGGACCGTTTCGCCCGCGCTTCGTTCTACGTCGACGTGCTCCCCAAGGACTGCTCCCACGAGAAAGCCCTGGCCGGAGTGTTCGGCATAATTGGCAACTGCGCGGTGCCAACCGGCATATCGACCCCCGACCAGCCCGAAATATCGACAACCCAGTGGCGCTCGGTCAGCGACCAACAGGAAGTGACATATTACTTCCACCCCACTTCAACCCCGGCCATATTCTGGCTTAACCTTAAGGAGTTCGACCTCTATCCCGGCGCGCCGATAATGAAACTCGACGTGGTAAATGCCAAAGAGCCTCTGATGGGCAACTGCATCAAGCGTTGCAAGCCCTCGAAAGGCTTCACCCCGCTTTACGAGATGACTCCCGAACTGGCCAAGCAGCTTATGGGCGAAGCCTGATTACTGAACAGACCAACATAATACGGCGGCGGTATCGTTTCCAGCGATGCCGCCGCCGTAGCGTAAGCGGGGTAGGGGCTATTTCACAAACTCACTAATCGTTGGCAACCGATTGCCGCGGTTTAGCTATCTTCGCGTAGAAAATGAACAAACTCGAACAACCTATAACTACTGACACGTTCCGCACCGGGAGCGCTCCCCACGCCAAACGCACGGCGCTTAAAAACATCTCGCGGTGGTGGTTCGCGGCGATCCCCCTTGCCGCGATGGCGATCTACGGCTTAGCCGTTGACATCCGTTGGTTTATAACGGCCGCTGCAATTCTGCTACTGATTATCCCGGTGTTGATTCTCTTTGGTTATGTCGGAGCGATGGCCGACTGCGACGCTATCGACGCCCAATATACCCGGCGGGTCCGCTTCGACACCGACGGCTCGATTACGGTGTGGCGTATGCCCCTCCCGTCTGAAACCGAGCCGGACGGCGGTCCCGCCGATCCGGCACCATATTATATAGCGCGTTCTGAAGTGAGCTCGCTGACGATTGACGGCGAATATATCGAAGTCCGCTTCGACGGCGGTAACAGGCTTCTGCTCGTGCCGGTCGACGCGCTGCCCGACCGGGCGTCGCTCACGATACTCGCGGGTGCGTTTGGCAAGCCCGAGGTTAATTCGTAAATTCGCGTTATGGTTTTCCAGTTACAGGCAACAGCGCCCGGAACGGCGGCGAGAGCCGGCCTTATCACAACGGGCCACGGCACAATCGAAACCCCCATCTTCATGCCCGTCGGCACCGTCGGGGCCATGAAGGGTGTGCATATGCGCGAACTGCGCGACGACATAAAGGCCCAGATTATTCTCGGCAACACATATCATCTGTACCTCCGCCCCGGCACCGACATTCTGCGCCGTGCGGGTGGACTGCACAAATTCGGCGGCTGGGACCGCCCGATCCTTACCGACTCGGGAGGATTCCAGGTATTCTCGCTCTCCGACAACCGCAAGCTGACTGAGGAGGGCGCGTGGTTCCGCAGCCATATCGACGGGTCGAAGCACCTTTTCACCCCCGAGAAGGTTGTCGACATCCAGCGCGAAATCGGCTCCGACATTATGATGGCGCTTGACGAGTGTCCTCCCGGCACTTCCGACAAGGCGTACGCCCGCAAGTCGCTCGACCTCACCCTGCGGTGGCTACGCCGCGGATGGAAGCATTTCAACGAGACGGAGCCGCTCTATGGCCATTCGCAGGCGTTCTTCCCGATAGTGCAAGGATGCACTTACCCCGACCTCCGACGCGAGTCAGCCACCGAGGTCGCCGCTCTCGGTGCCGACGGCAACGCCATCGGAGGACTCGCCGTGGGGGAACCCGCCGAGGTGATGTACGAGATGATCGAGGTCGTAAACGAGATTCTCCCGGCCGACAAGCCCCGTTACCTGATGGGGGTCGGAACCCCGGCCAACATCCTTGAGGCGATCGACCGCGGTGTTGATATGATGGACTGCGTCATGCCTACCCGTAACGGGCGAAACGGTATGATTTTCACCCGCGAGGGGATTATGAATATGCGCAACAAGAAGTGGGCCGATGATTTCTCGCCGCTCGACCCCGACAGCGACTGCTTCGTCGACCAGGTCTACTCGAAGGCGTATGTCCGCCACCTCTTCATCGCCAACGAGCTGCTGGCCATGCAGATAGCCTCCATCCACAACCTCGCGTTCTATCTGTGGCTGGTAGGGGAGGCCCGCCGCCATATCCAGGCCGGGGATTTCGCGACATGGAAGCCGGAGATGGTGCGCCGCATCACCACCCGCCTGTAACCCCGAACGAGGGCGTACCAAACCATCGCTGCCAAATGAAAGCATCTATAAAACTACCGTCGATACCGAGACTCCCGGAGAAACTGGCGAAATATCCGAAACCCGCATTTTGGAAACACGCGCCCGTGAAGATTCTTGACTGGTACATCATCAAGAAATTTCTCGGGACTTACTTCTTCGCCATCCTCCTGATCCTGGCGATCACGGTCGTGTTCGACATCAACGAGAAGCTCGACTCGTTTCTGAGAGCGCCGCTGAAGGCGACGGTTTTCGACTATTTCCTGAACTTCCTGCCTTATTTCGCGAACCAGTTCAGCCCGCTCTTCACATTCATCGCGGTGATTTTCTTCACCTCCAAGCTGGCCGACAACTCGGAGATTATCGCGATGCTCTCAAGCGGCCTAAGCTTCAAGCGCCTGCTGCGCCCTTATATGATTTCCGCGGCGGTGATCGCCGCCGGCACTTTCGTGCTCGGCGCCTATGTGATCCCCCCGGCCAACATCAAGCGCATCGAGTTCATGAACACCTACGTCCGCAACCGCCGAGTGGATTACGGCGACAACATAATGCTGCAGGTCGGCCCGGGACGCATTGCCTATATGTCGCGCTACGACAACACCACCAAGACAGGCTACCGCTTCTCGCTTGAGGAATTCAAAAACAAGAAGCTCGTGTCGCGCCTCACGGCGCAGTCGATACGCTGGGACACCCTTTTCCAGTGGCAGGTGCGCGACTATCAGATTCGCGATTTCAAGGATAACCGCGAGTTCATAACCAAAGGTGCCAAGCTCGACACAGTGATCCCCTTCGAGCCCCGCGATTTCCTAATATCGCGCAACGACCAGGAAACCCTCACACTCCCCGAGCTCCGCGAATACATCGACCGCCAGAAAGAGCGAGGCGTGGCCAACATCAAGGCTTTCGAGATCGAGTATGAGAAACGCTACGCCATGTGCGCCGCGGCCTTCATTCTTACCGTTATCGGTATGTCGCTATCCTCAAAGAAGGTGAAAGGGGGGATGGGCGTGAACATCGGCCTGGGACTTGTGCTGAGTTTCAGCTATATATTGTTTATGACCGTCACATCGTCGTTCGCCGTCAGCGGCATCACCTCGCCGCGCGTAGCGATGTGGATACCCAACGTCCTGTACTCCATCATCGCGATCATCCTCTATAGAAAAGCCGCGAGATAAATTCTGGCGAAATCGAAATAGCGTTGATTTCGCTGGAAAACGTCTTAGCCTCTCATTGGCGAATGATGTTTTTTCGGGCAATTAGCCGCTCCTGTCCGCAACCGACCCAGTCCGCCACTAAAAAAGCATATTTCATCATATCATCTATATCTCTGAAAATATATGGGTTATGGCCGAGTTGCTTAATGATTGCAAATTTATTAACATCTATTAACGTAAATAATTTTGCCATAACCGGGAAAGCTCGTAACTTTGCACTCGTCAAACGGAAACAACTTCCCGATGACGCTGAAATATCGCGAGATGGAGCAGTGGTAGCTCGTTGGGCTCATAACCCAAAGGTCGGAGGTTCGAGTCCTCCTCTCGCCACCAAACAGAGCGGCTCCCACACCGGGAGCCGCTCATTTTTCTATCCCCGCCAAAATTTGGCGCGGAACTAAATTATAGCTATCTTTGTGTCAGCGGACTTCTTACCTTTTTTTGACACAATGATTACAGGCGAAAAGAAACAACAGGTTGACGCCATTTGGCAAACCTTTTGGAATAACGGCTTCACTCAGCCCTCGGCCATCTTCGAGCAGATGACATACCTGCTCTTTATGAAGATGCTTGATGACCGTGAGCGTCAGAAGGAGCAGATTGCTAACCTCACAGGTGATGCGGTTGATAACCCTGTATTCCTCACCGGTGATTGGAAGAACCCAAGCACTGAGCAGCTCGTGCCTTATCGCGAAATGCGTTGGCACATTTTCAAGGAGATGGAGCCCGCGAAGATGCTCAACCGTGTGCGCAACGACGCTTTTATCTTTTTGCGCTATATCGGAAGTGCCGGGTCGGCATATAGCAAGGCGATGGAGGACACCGTTTTCCAAATCACCAATCCCCGACTTCTTTCGCGAGTTGTCGAGGGCATTGAGGAACTGACACAGGACGGCTCGGACATGATGGGCGACATCTACGAATACATGCTCGGAAAGATGGCCGCCAGCGGAACCAACGGCCAGTTTCGCACCCCGCGTCATATAATCAAAATGATGGTCGACCTTATGCGCCCCACGCTCGCCGACTCGATTTGCGATCCCGCCATGGGGAGCGCGGGGTTCATTATGGAAGCCGCCAAATATATCGCGGAGCATCAAGCCGACGAATTGCTCGGCATCGAAGCAAAGCATCGTTTTGAACACGATACGTTCTTCGGCTCAGACTCCGACGCATCGATGACGCGCATTGCCTGCATGAATATGATGCTCCACGATGTCGCGGACCCGCAGCTGTATTACCGCAATTCTCTATCCAACGATAATCCCGACTCCAACCGCTATACCCTTTGCCTCGCCAATCCGCCCTTTGCAGGGAGTCTTGACAAGGATGATATAGCCAATTCACTTCTTTCAGCAGTTTCGACCAAGAAAACCGAATTGCTTTTCCTGGCCCTGATGATGCGCATGCTTGAAACCGGTGGCCGTTGCGCCTCGATTGTGCCCGACACGGTGCTTACCGGCGATGGTGCCGCCTATAAGACTATCCGCTCCGAGCTGGTTGACAAGCATTGTCTGCGAGCCGTTATCACTATGCCAAGCGGTGTGTTCCAACCGTATAGCGGCGTGAGTACCGCTATTATTATCTTTACCAAGACCGGCACGGGCGGCACTGACAAGGTATGGTTCTACGATATGCGTGCTGATGGCTTCTCACTTACCACACAACGCACACCGCAACCCGACCGCGACGACATTCCCGACATTATATCTCGCTTCCATAATCTCGAAGCAGAGAATGAGCGCGACCGCAAGGCTCAGTCATTCTTCGTCAATGCCGATGAAATTCGCGAAAACGGTTATGACCTCAGCTATAAACGCTACCACGAGGTAGAGCGCGAGATCGTTGAATACGATTCGCCCGAAACCATCATCGCTCGCATGGCAGAGCGTCAATCCAAGATTGATGCCGCTTTTGTTGAGTTCCAACGCCTCTTAAACTCTTGAAGTATGAAAGTTGACAAGAGCAAGTGGCATTACAGTCCTTTTACTCAATGCGTCAAAACAGTAAAAGTAAAGGGCGCCATACAAAAGAAGGACTATAAGGTTCAAGGTAAATTCCCGATTGTGTCGCAGGAGAAGGAATTTATCTCAGGTTTTTGTGATTCAAAAGAAAATTTAAATTCAGATTTAGGCGAACTCATCATATTTGGAGACCACACTCGTGTACTCAAATTTGTTGATTTTGATTTTTGTGTAGGTGCCGATGGTGTTAAGGTTTTACGACCATTTGGCAACCTTGATACAAAATTTCTTTATTATTTTTTACTATGGGCTGAGATCCCAAGTAGCGGTTATTCACGACACTTCAAATTTCTTAAGGAATTAAACATTCCTCATCCTCCTATTGATGACCAATATATTATCGCGGCTGAGTTGGATGCGCTGCAAGACGTTATTGACGGCTACCGCGAACAGATAGCCGACCTTGACACTTTAGCTCAATCCATCTTCATTAACACCTTCGGCGACCCGTTGTCCAACTCTGAAGGATGGGGTTATGTCAAATTCTCTGATTTATTTTTATTGAAGAGTGGAGAGAGCTTATCTGCGAAGCAGTTTGAAAAAGGTGATTTTCCTGTCTATGGAGGCAATGGTATTGCTGGCTACCATAATAAATATAATCGGTGTGGTGAATATGTTATTATTGGTCGTGTTGGAGCTAAATGTGGAAATGTAAGACATATAAATGGTAAATTTTGGCTTACCGATAATGCTTTTGAACTGATTCAAAAGAAAAATGAATATGTCAACGTTTTCCTATCTAAACTTCTTTCTTTGCTAAATCTTGGTAGCAAAGCAAAAAAAATGGCTCAACCAGTAATATCTAATGTATCTCTAAAGAATATAAATGTTATTCTACCACCCCTCGAATTGCAGCAACAATTCTCGTCGCAAGTTGAAGCGATTGAGAGGCAAAAGGAAATGCTTCGCCAGCAGCTTACTGATGCTGAGATGTTGATGGCTGAACGGATGCAGTATTATTTCTCTTAACCTGGACTGCGATGAAAAACTTCGATATACTCAAAGATGTCAAAGCGCTTGGCTCTGTGTATCGCCACTGCGCCACCGCTGAGGAGTTTCAAGTATCGAATCCGATGATTTCGGCTCACTGTGCCCGTCTCGCTCTTGAAACGATGGTGAAGACTATATATCGCCTGAAAGAATGGGAGACAAAGGAACGTCCAACTTTACATGATTTAACTACTGACGAACGTTTCCGCGCTTTCGTTGACAGCGCGGAGATGATGAAACGCATACATTACATCCGAAAAATCGGCAACAATGCCTCGCATGTCGGTGGCGATGCCGGATATGTAGGGCGTAGAGAGTCATTTTTCGCGGTTCTGAATCTTTACTATTTCGTTGGCTCTTTCGCTCTCGCATGGGGTCTTATTCCCAATTTGCCCGATTTTGACAAGTCTTTACTTGAGCAAAATGAAAAGCCTCGCCGACCGAGAATCATCATCCGGCCGGAAAAGGAAGAAGTTGTTACCTCAGCCGAGGCCAAGACCGCGGCTGAAGTAGTGGCCGAAACGACAACTATTCAGCCCGCTACGGTTGACGCGCAACCGATAGTCAACGACCTTTCAGAAGCGGAAACGCGGCGTCTTTATATTGACTTACTGCTCCGTGAGGCTGGATGGGAAGTATCCGGCAACAAGGGTGAGATAATAGCCGGCAAAGCCTGCGTAGAGATTGAAGTTGGCAACCATTTTGCCGGGACAATCGTCCATGAAGAATCTCCAACATATCATCATGCGAATATCGCAGCCGAGCCTCAAGCCGCATATATGCCGAATAACACAGGTGTTGGCTATGCCGATTATGTGCTTTTTGATAACGATGGGACACCACTCGCCGTTGTCGAAGCCAAACGCGCGAGCGTTGACCCTGCCAAAGGACGACACCAGGCCGAACTATACGCCAATTGCCTCAAAAACAGATATGCATGTCCGACCCCGGTCATCTACTATTCCAATGGATTTGAGACCATTATTATAGACGGCCAGGGATATCCTCCCCGCCGGGTAATGGGGTTTCACTCTCGCGATGAACTGCGACGCATAATCGCGCAACGCGGTCGCAATGCCATAACCGATTTGTCGATTGACGACCGAATCACCAACCGCAAATATCAGAAGCGAGTCATTCAGTCTGTTGCCAATCATTATAATCTTATGCGCCGACGCGCCCTGCTTGTCATGGCCACCGGCACCGGCAAGACTCGTGTCAGCATTTCATTGGTTGACCTGATGATACGCAACGGTTGGGTGAAGAATGTATTGTTTTTGGCCGACCGCATCGAACTTGTTGACCAAGCAAAGAAGGACTATGCGAAATGGCTTCCGGCACAAACTGTAAGTTCACTGCGCGACAGCGATAATGATAAGTCAGCACGAATCTTGTTCTCGACATACCAAACGATGATAAGCCATCTCGACCGTGATGACAAGACATTCACTATCGGACGTTTCGATTTGATAATCATTGATGAAGCTCATCGCTCGGTATTCGGTAAATACGGAACTATCTTTGAATATTTCGACGGATTGCTGCTTGGACTTACCGCCACACCGCGAGATGAAGTTGACCGCTCGACATACGAACTTTTCGGTATGGAGCAAGGTATTCCTACCGACAGTTATGAATATCAGGAAGCTATAGACGAAAAATGGCTTGTTCCCAACGTGCCAATAATTGACAACTCCAAGATACTGTCTGAGGGTATCGACCCCGACAAACTGTCGCCCGAAGAACGAGAACAGCTGCAAGAGATTTTTGAATACGAGAAAGTGATGCGGAGCATCGAAGGGGAATACAGCCGCAAAATATCCGCCTCCGAAATATTCAAATACATCTTCAACCAAAACACGGTTGACCACGTCGTGACACAGTTGATGGAAAAAGGTTATCGCGTTAACGACGGCACGATGATTGGCAAAACAATCATCTTTGCCTACAACCACAAACACGCCGTTTTCATTGCTGAACGATTTGCCGCATTATACCCCGACCTCGGGCCTGACTTCTGTCGGGTGATAGACAATTATGAAAAATACGCTTCCGACCTACTTGTACGGTTCAAAGACCCGACAAAGTTGCCGCAGATCGCCGTTTCAGTAGATATGCTCGACACCGGCATCGATGTGCCCGAAATCGTCAATCTCGTTTTCTTCAAGCCAGTGCGCTCCAAAATCAAATTTTGGCAGATGATTGGCCGGGGCACTCGTCTTTGTGAAAATCTCTATGGTCCCGGCAAGGACAAAACAGATTTCATCATCTTTGATTACTACCGCAATTTCGAGTATTTCCATATCAACTCGGAGGGATCGAAGCCGACAAAGTCCGTCTCGGTTGTCCAAACTTTGTTCAATCTCCGTACCGACTTGAAATATACTCTGCAAGATGCGGCTTATCAAGCCGACCCGGAAGCAAAAGCCTTGCACGATAAGTTAGCCGAAATTCTCCATAAGCAGATTAGCGAACTCAACAGGTCGAGAGTTGATGTGCGCCTTCAGTTACGACATGTTGAATCCTTGTCGCAGCCCGATGCCATGGTCGCTCTTTCATTGGGAGACACTATGGCTATGAAAGAGAATATATCGCCATTGTTCCAAAATACCCTTGCTGATGTTTCCGCGCTGAAATTTGACGCGCTCTGTCTGAAACGTCAGCTCGCTCTTGTTGATGAAACGGTTAACGCCAAAGCTACGGAGACTCAGATTACAACAATCGCCCGATTCCTTAAAGAGAAGAAAGCATCCATACCACAAGTAATGGCAAAAATGCCGGTAATTATGGAGGTTCTCACTTCTAATTTTTGGAACTCGCTCAGTATTGGTTCGCTTGAACGCGTTCGAAACGAATTAAGAGACCTGCTACAATATATCGACGGGAACTCTAATAGCAAGACTTTCACAGTCAATATCGCAGACACTTTCACAAAGGATAATTCTGGTATTGTGGTGACTCCGCCGCGCACATATCGCCGCCGTGCCGAAGACTATCTACGCGAACATTTACCCAACGATCCCGCTCTACAAAAGATTTACCGGCTTGAACGTCTTACCGAAGATGACATCAACCGTCTTGAAGAAATCTTTTGGCATGAACTCGGCACTCGCGAGGAATATGATGCCACCACACAAAGCAACCCTTATAGTGATAATGTGGCCGCGTTTATTCGCTCCATCATAGGAATCGAGCAAGAAACCGCCTTTGAGAAGTATCGCGACCTCATCAATGGCGCGGAACTTACTCGAATGCAGGAGGAATATCTCAGAAACCTCATTCGCTATGTCAGCGAGAACGGAGACATTCGCACCAAATTGCTTCAATCCGCGCCGTTCAATAGTTTTACAACGATATTTAAACAAGGCTATAACTCCTTGATTGAATACATAAAACTACTAAGCGAGGTTATCGCGGCTTAGAGAGGGGGCAGAAGATTGGAGCACCGCGATATATCTTTCAAAATGACGCGGACTTAACAATATCCGCAAGCGCTTGTCGTTTTATAAGAAACGGAATCGCATTGTTATGAAGCGCACGCTCTACCTATCCCTATTGTTATTGATGATGTTGGCAGGTTCTTGCGCCAAAGAGGAGCGTGGACCCGAATACACTCCGCTCACAATACACCGTCAATTCAACACGCTGACGATGCCCGTGCGGTTGTCGGAACTTAAAGATTTTACCGAGTATAAGGATAAGATTTTCATTGTCAACTCAATCGACGAATTGCCCTCGGACAAGCATTTCAGCGCCGAGGATTTTTCGCGGGCCAACATCAACTTCGCGGAATTCTCGCTTATTATCGCTTATCAGCTCATCCTGGGCGATATTGTCACCTACCAATATGGTTGGTGCTTCGACAATTGGGAGGAACGTTATCAATTAAACACCACCTACGATCGTCTGAAAGACTCCGAATTATCGGATGGTGAGATTGAAAACTTCACCTACCTGCGAAGCGCCGTTCTCGTCCGGCGCATCCCCTCCGATTCCAATTGCGCCATCTTAATGAGCATTTACGAGCGTTAACGACTCGCCCTCCGGCTCTTTTCGACCAAACAAATCATTATTACCTAAAATCAGTCCAACTCCGTCACATTATGAAGCGCGTCACTCGTTTACTCAGCATCACGTCATTGACCATTTTGGCCTCGTGCTCAAGCACTGAAGAGCCCGCATACAGCGTATTTATGATGCCATCAACCATCACCACCGACGGTGCCGAAGGAGCCAGCCAGACTTTTGAGTACAACGACTATGGCAAAGTCGCGGAGTGGGACTCGCGATTCAACGCCGACAACACACACATCACCGCCAGCTATTCCTACCCGGACGACAATACAATACAGGTCACATCGAAGATCACTTCGCCCATCACACGGACATATTGGACGGAAACCATCCAGCTTGTCAATGGCAGGGCGAGCAATTCCGAAGGCACATTCATTCAGACGCAGAACAATGAGCTGATGATCAGGAAAACGTATCGCCTCGCGTTTGAGTACGACCCCGGCAACCACCTCACCGCGGTTAGGCATTCCGAGGTTGTCGGCATCGGGGACGATCTGGCGGCCGATGCCTGGGACAAGTCGTGGGATTGGGAGGATTACCTTATATGGGAAGACGGAAACCTAAAGGAATACCAGTATTATCACGGAAATGCGATAGTAACCACTATAGTCAAATGTGATTACTCGGATTACGACGCGACGTACCCCGTGAATTTACCCATCACGATACAGTCCCATCACCACACACCGCTGATGATGCAGGGCATCTTCGGCTCCAACCCCAAGAAATTAGTGAAATCCGTATCGGTCTTTGACCGAAATAACCAACCCATTTCAGAAAGGCGTTACGTCTACAAACTTAGCTCCGACAAATACGTCGAAAGCTACACCGAAATAATCCCGCACTACAACGACCGCCACACCTCGACCTTGTACGAAGTGACCTGGACGCCAAAATAACTGCCTCGCTTTCGGCGCACACCCTCCGCGCCCAACTAACATCCGAGAGGCGAGGGCTTAGCCGATCGGCGGTGTCACCTACCAATATGCTTGGTGCTTTGAGAATCGGGAGGAACGTTATCAGCAAAACACTACCTACGACCGCTTGAAAGACTCCGAATTAACGGACGGCGAAATTGAAAACTTCACCCACCCCGGGTGACGGGATTGTTCTCGGTTATGGGTATGCGGTTGGCTTCCCACTTCCAGGAGAATAGCGCTTTGATCCATTTTTTCATTGTCGGTCGCGGGTGTGTGGTGGGTTATTCGTAGTCCTCGGGGTTCTCCGGTTTGCCGTTGCCCCACTCGTAAGGCCAGTCGGCGGAAGGGCGTGCCGGATAGCTTCGGCGGAGGCGCTCGGCCTCCTCTCGAGCGAGTTCTTCCTCCATGGCGATTCTTTCCTCCTCCTCGCGCCTCAGCCTCTCCTTCTCCTCTCTCTCCTTGGATAGCTGTTTGGGGCTGGGGGTTGTGGCCATGGTATACATAATCAAGGAGACCGCGCATAATATTAATATTATGATTAAGGTTATGTTGAAAAGCACGGAATCAGCGGCGTAAAAGATAGCCGCTATTAAAAGAATGAGTACGATTAAGGCGATAGTCATGGCTATAGGGTTTTGCGGGGTGGTTTCGCGAATATAGCGTTTTTATTTGTTAATTAAGTGGTTTCGCGCTTTTATCCTGCGCTCATTCGTCGCCGCCAACGGGCGTTATTTTGATTTCCACGGGTAGCGGCCAGGAACAGGCTTCGCCGTTTTTGGCTTTAAGTGACACGTTGAACTGCATGGAGTGTTAGTTTGTTTGGTTTTACTTTGTTCCAGCCGTGCGAGTCGGACGCACGCCAAGCCGCCGGGGCGGGAAAGCGGGGTTTAATCGAGGTAGAGCACGCGGGCGCTATTCTCCGTGTCATATGCTCCGCAGCGGATTGCGAGGCCGAGGGCGTTCGCCGCCTCGGCTACGGCGTTGACAGGGTTCTCGGGAACGTAGGCGGCGCTGGAGGTGGCCACGGCGTTGAGGTGTTCTAATGCGGTCATTTTGTAGAGGGGTGTTAGTCGGTTGGTGATTTTATACGGGGATTCCGGCGTAATACGCTACCCACAGCAGGGCGGCGACGGCTTGCCATATCACGACCCCGGCGGCAATGAACGCCACCACCGCCAGGGCGGCTAATGCTTTGCGTTTCATGCGTTGAAGTGGTTGTGGGCGATTTGGCAAATGAGGTTTGCGGCCTGATGCAGGGCGCGGGGGCCTGAACGTCCAACCAGCGCTCCCGGGCGTTGGCCATATCTCGCAAGCCGTTTTTATTGGTTACGCGCTTGAGTTCTGACGGGGTGCACACCCTTTCGGCTATATCCTGGTTGTAGATGAGCGAGGAACCGCCCCAGCGGTAGGCGTTCCAGTCCGCCGCCCCGCTAAGGAGCATTTCGCGGAGTTCCCCGACGCTTTCGGGCTGCTTGTCCCAGTTGTCGAGCGTCTCGACAAGTTCGAGGGCATAAGCCGTTACCGCTTTGCTCCATGCTGATTTGTCGTTGCGGGCGCTGAGGCTGGAGGCGATGAAAGAATTAACACCGGTGTTAATGTTTGCTGTTGCCATGATTTTGATATTTAACTATGGTTGATATTTAACTATTTGCTAACTTTGCAACTTGATATTTAACTATTGCCCGGCCGAAGTCTGTGAAGATGCAACGCCGGGCTTTTTGCATCTTTGAAAATCTTTTGCTACATTTGCAGCGTTGAAGATTAAAAAAGCCCTCGGAGGCGCGGGCAGTTAAGCCGCTTTAAAGTCCCTGACTACCTCCGGGCGGTTACCGCTTAATGCTTAGTAGCACAAACTTAAATCAACCAAAACTAACGCTAAAGAATTCAATTAGCATAGCTTAGGGCATTTGGCGCGACACTTAGGGGCTTCCCCGGAGCTGAGCGCCTTTAGCTCCTAACCCCCTCCCCAAGCCGTAGCCGCGGCTTGGGGTTTTTAATGTTCTCTTCGCAATTTCATCGGGTTGCTATCCCCGTTGTTTGTCTGTTTGCAAAGTTTGTGTTATCTTTGCGGTTGAAAACCTTTCGGGGGCTTGTCGATTCGACCACTTTAGCGCTTTGCAGCCCCAGGCATAAGCGACGGAGTATTATCTTAACCGCCCATTTGCCCACATTAAACGCGATTTCGATGCGCATAATATGAAAGGTTTTAAAAGGCTTGTTTATTATTCGGCCAGCCTTTTATGCCTTGGAGGTTTCACCGTTGCAGCGGTGGAGCCTCTTTTGTTAATGTTCTCTTCGCAATTTCATCGGGTTGCTATCCCCTTTTCTTTGATACAAATTTACGGCTTTTTTGATTCACGCAAGGGTTAAAGCGTTTAATATTAGGTAATTAGCTCAGGTGAATAAGCCGATTTTCACCCACTTTCCCACCCTCGGGAACATACGCGCCATGGCATTCGTTTCCGCCCCGATATAATGCGCGGTCCCCGGTTTTGCCACTTTGCCCCATTTTGCCTATTTTCGCGGTATCGAGCACCCGCGAGCGCCTGACAACGTTATTGATTATGGTTGATTAATGTTAACGGGTTATGTTTAGCAAGAAGGTAACGCAGCTCTCCCGACTCCATGGAATCTAACCAAAAGACGTGCTTTTCGCCCTCCTTAACAACGCCGGAGCTTCAGCCGCCGAGGCGTTCGCCGTGATTTACCGCCCCGCGACCTCGACAACTTCCGCCCTCGCTTCGAAGGCAAGTATCTATATTTTACCGCAAATAAACGCAATGCTCCGAGGGTAGGGGGGCACCACCCCGCTTTGGCAGGGTCAGTAGATTTTTCCGGTTGGTGAGGATGGTGGGTTAACCGTATAATGCGCT
>CAJUKE010000005.1 GCA_910587075.1 uncultured Muribaculaceae bacterium | reverse complement strand
AGTGCATTATACGGTTAATCCACCATCCACACCAACCGGAAAAATCTACTGACCCGTAAGAACGAGCAACGGTTCGAGGCCTCACGCAAATATGCACCACATCACGCCGGCGGTGTTCACACACCCTCCGACGCGGAGATTACATATCCACATAAGCCATCTACCGTTGCGACATCCCTGACTATATCAATGAAGTTTGCGAAGTTTCAAGTTGTCAAGATTGCGCGTCGATAAACGCTTTCCAATATTTCGCCGACCCTCCCTCAACCCCTGCCGAGGCCTCGAAAGCGGTCCGCACCCGCAAAGTTACTAATTATTCCGACACCACAAAAATCCTCCCGCATAAATCCCAAAATCCCAAAAAGAAATCTTCCGCAGTGCACGCCGCAGTGCACGCCGCGTCCCGCAGAGAACAAAGCTCCTAAAAATGGCGATTGACAAAGAAAAAAGCAGTCAAATCTTAGTCTAACTGCTTGATTTTGGAGATTCTATCAATAATCCGCCAAAGGTTCTGCGAATTAGGTGGTATATCCGCGTTTATTGTTCCATTGCTCTTTTAGGCATAATGGCATTCCCTATAAAAACCAAACCCGATAGCTTGATACCAGAGGCTACCGGGAATAAACATTGCAAAAGTAATGCTTTTTTCTTGATAAAACAACACACGATGCAAAATAATCAGGTGTGTCTTTTGAATTTAATAATTTTTATGTTCTTACAGCGAGTTTATTCTATTACTCATTCCTACAACATCCCCCAAGCCATAAAGCAAAGACCTGCCATCAATTCCAAGCCAATCAAACAATGTGATAATGCGTGAATATCTATTTAAGGCATAAAACGTATCAATGGATAATCTATTCGCATGATTGCCGAAACATATGGGTTCATGGTGCGCAATACGATTGCGTAAATTGTTGATGTAATCAAGTTCTCCAAAAATGTAAGAATTATCATACTGAATCGATGGAGTGGAGCGTGGCTTGTTTGGAAAAATACTAAGTAAAGTTTGTTGAGTCAGACGATATTGAACATTAGAAAACATATATTTCCAGATACCGAACTCCATTTCGGAAAGAAGCTTTGCATGGCTATATGAATGAGAGCGCATCAATCCATTATATGCTTTCTCTATAATATTTTTCGTTTTTGCGACTCGATAATCAGAATAAAATACACCTTTAGGCAATACGAAATCCCGTAACCAATCATTCCCATATTGGCTTACAAATTGTTTATTGATTTTATTTCGCAATGAAACCTCAAAACAGCCAACGACTGCTAATAATTCTTGTGACAGCCGAATGTTATAACGATATAACGTCATAGCTTTCCGTGTGTCGTAATTGCAGGCTGCAAGGTATCTCTGCATCCTCTCGGGAGATATAGTATCTTCGAATTCGGAATATTTCATTTTTAGCGGTTAAAACTTTATTGCAAAGTTATAACAATTTATATTAAGTGCAATATGTTTAGATATTCGGCATCGCATCCAAATGTTCTTGAAGATAGGTTTTATCCTAACCCGTCTTCTTGCGGAAGTTTTCAGGGTGCGTCGGGTAAGAATCAGGCCGTGCGTCAGCAGGGAATGCGGACGCGCGGCCTGAGTGTTTGGTGGGATGGGATGGGTCAGGGAACCGCGATTTTGAGGGTTGCCGAGGCGCAGCGGGCGATGTAGATGCCGGGGGAGAGCGCGAGGTCGGCGAGGGGGATGGCGAGTTCTCCGGAGTGGGGGAGGGGGATGGCGGCGGCGATTGCCCCGGAGAGGGTGTGGAACTCCAGGTGGGACCCGGGATCGGCTCCGGCCACGCTGAGCGTTTCTCCGGCGAGGGTTATCCGGGGTGCGCCCGGACGTGGTGTCTCAACCATATCGCAACCGGCGTCATCATCGTTGGTGACGAACACGGGAAGGGAGGGGAACCAGTAGTTCATGATCATATCGTAGTCGCGTATGACCTCCCCTTCGGGGCTGTACCGGCGGGTGATGTAGGTGGGGGTGCCGAATTCGTGGTAGAGCGACATATATAATTCGTCGGTCACGGGGTGCGCGCCGAGCGAGCAGCCGTAGAGTTTCCATCCGGCTCCCTCTTTGTCGAGGTCGATGAAGAGGCTGACCGTGCGAGTGTCGACATCGAAGCGGTAGATCTGCGAGCCGGAGAACCAGCGGTTGGCGCCACCTTTCCAATAGAGGGTGTTGGTGCGGGCCGAGGCGCAGAAAGCGTCGGGGGTCCAGGCATACCAGGAGTTGAGGGGCGCGTACATCCCTTCGGGTATCGCGATGACCTCGGTTTCAAGCGTCGAGGGGTCAAGGCGCACTATATAGTTGAGCGCGGCGCCGGAGCCCTGCTTGTTTTTTGCCACAGAGAGCCAGAGGTCGCCATCCTTTGAGCGAACGATGGAGCCGATTCCGGCACCCTCCTGCACGAAGTCCATAGGGATTACTTTCGTGACTTTGTCGAGCGCAGGGTCGATCACGAGCACGCCGTACTGCTGGTGGGCGGCGAATACGCGCCCTTCGGCGAGCACCATCGTGCCCGACTGCCCGTGGTAGAGCGAGCCGGTGGGGTCGGTGTTCGGCTTGTCGTCGCTACCCCCGGCGTTGGGGTTGGCCGAGCCTTCGACCTGGCCTGTGATGGTGAAGGTGTCGAGGTCGAACACCCATATGCCGTTGCTTGAGGAGATGTACCCTTTGTGCTCGTCGACGCCGACGAATCCGCGGCCGTCGCATTGGGCGCCGGAGGGGTCGATGGTGGTCTGCTGATGGAGTATCTTCAATGTCGCGGCGTCGGCCACAGTGACGCGTCCGCCGGTGATTGAGGCTCCGGGGTCCTTCTCCTGCTTGGCGATGAGGTAGAACCTGCCGTGCCAGAGCGCCCCGTACTGGTTGGTGCAACCCAACTCCTTGCCGGGGTTCTCGGCCTGGATCACGCGGTAGCTCCAATAGACACCCTCCGGGTCGTCGGGCCGCAGGAAGTTCACGGTGGAATTCTGGTGGCCGTACCAATCCTCGTTGACGAAGAAGATGCCGTCGGAGTAATCAGGGGAACCCGCGGCAACGGCCGCCGGGGCCGCTGCCGCGAGTGTCGCGGATGTTATAAACAAAGAACGAATCAGTCTCATTTGTTGAGGACGATTTTTGCTGTGGAGCCGTTGGACCCACGGAGGATGTAAACGCCGTCGGCGAGGCCGAACTCAGCCACATAGTAGTCGCCGTCGATGTCGAAGCGGGCCATTTCGCGGCCGTTGGCGTCGTAGAGGGCGAACTCGGCGGAGTCGAGGCCGCGGAAGGTGACGCGTCGGCCGTCGCACGAGATGCCGCCGCGGGCCATTTCTGCGCTGTCGATGCCGGTGGTCTGGTCGGTGACGTTGATGTTGACGGTTTTGCTCACCACGCGTCCGTTCGATTCAGCGGCGAGCGAGAGTTGGCGCGAGCCTTTCGAGTATGGCACGATGGTCAGTTTGCGCCCGTCGAGGGTAGCGTCGGCGCAGAGTGCCTGGGCCTCGTCGGCGGCGTCGCTGAGCGCGGCCTCGGCGTCGATGAGCGATACGCGGATGTTGGAGTCGATGTTGTCGCGGTCGGTTACGAGTTCGGCGAGGTCGATCTCCATGGCGCCGTCGGCCACGTCGATGGTCACGTCGTCGAGGTTGATTTCAGCGTCATGCTTGTCGGGGATGATGGGGAGGGCCTGGAACCAGTAGTAGGGGCGGAGCTGGATGGTTTTCGCTACCGCGCCGGAGGAGGCGTCCACGAGGTGTACCCAGTGGTCGCGGTACTGGCCGGAGGCGGCGCCCTTGTAGGAGGCCATCACGATCAGACGGTCGTTGCGGAAATCATAGAGCGGCGTGCCGTAGTTCATTTGCGCCACCTCCTCGCCGAAGCAGGTTGTGCCTTTCACATCGTTGAGGTTGAAGAATGGCTGTATTTCCTCGGGGTTGTCGCCGATATGGTAGCGGAAGTAGGTAGTGCCGCCACCGGCGATGCTGCCTCCCCCGGTCATGAACCAGAGGTCGTTGTTTTTGGGCGAGCCTTTGAAGGCGGTCGAGCGCCAGGCGCCCCAGCCGCAGGCCACGGTGCCGATGGAAGCGGGCATATTGACGCGCTCAACCTCTTCGAGAGTCTCGGGGTCGAGGGCCACGAATACCGAGTGCCCGTCGGCCAGGGTGGCGTACCAAACGTTGCCGTCGGCGCTCTGGGTCACGCCCTGGATGTTGGCGTCGTCGATGCGGGTTGCCTTGTCGGTGTCGGTGTCTACCACGATCAGGCCGCCGTTCTGCATTACGGCGAAGGCGTGTTTGCCGGCGGTGATGATGTCGCCGATCTGGTTGCTGTAGAGGTCGCCGTTGTCATCGCCACCGATGCGGCCGGTAACCACGGGGTTGGCCGGGTCGGCGATATTTACGATGAATATGCCGTTGCTGGTGGTCACATAGATTTTGTCGGGGGTGGCGCCGGCGACAGCTCGGCCGTCGCCCGACATGCCATTGTACGAGAGATCGTCGAGCGAGCCGAGGCGCTTGAGAGTCTTGGCGTCGGCAATCACGAGGCGTCCGCCGCCGGGGAGCGGGTCGCCGCCGTCGGAGGCCTGCTTGGAGGGCACCAGCAGGAGGCCGTTCCAGATCGCGCCGTACTGCGAGGTGCAGCCGAAGCTCATGCCGGGATTCTCGCGCTCGTAGGCCTGGTAGATAATTTCGTCGTCCTCGGTGAGGTAGTTCATACCGCCGTTGGTGTGGCCGAACCACTCCTCGTTGAGGAGGATGGTGCCGTCGACATAACCCTGGGGGCGGGGTGTGCGGTCGGGGTCCACAACGTTAACGGTGAATACCTTGCTGTAAGCGCCGTCGTCGGATGTCACGGTGAGTTTGGCGGGCTTGTCGCCGGTGAGTCTGTGGCCCGAAAGCTCGAAGAACTGGAAGCGGTTGCGGTCGTTGTCCCAGTAGTTTACCTTGTAGGTCGAGCAGGTCATATCGTCGCGCGAGGTGCCGTTGTCGCTGAGGGTGATCGTTACCTCGGGGATGTCGGCGTCGGCGGGTTCGACGATGGCGCGCAGACCGATCATTTCCTTGGGGGTGAGGGTGATCACGCCATCCTCTGTGCCGGGGCCGAAGGAAACGGCGGTCACGGGGTTCATCAGCCTGGAGGTCAGGAGGAACTGGGCCTTAACCTCGGGGTTGTAGGAGCTGGCCGCGGTGATCACGGTCTGCCCGGCGGTAGTGGTGGTCTTCAGACCGGCTGACTGGCTGTAGGTGGCTACCTTGGTGTCGGCCGAGGTGAGTGTCACGGCGGTGTAGGTGGCGTCGGCGGGTTCGTAGGTCAAGGAGTATTCAACAACCTTGTTGAGGCCGCTTTCAACCTCTGACTGGGCGAAGGAGATGGCGGTCACGGGCACTTCGGGGACCTCGATGGTGAGGGTCATGAAGTCCGACTCCTTGTAGGTGCCGCCGATCATGGGGCGGTAGCGCACATAGGTCACGCCGGTCTGGCCGGTAAGGGTGGGGCGGGCGTGGTACGAACCGTCGACAAACGAGTAGGGGGTGACGATCTTTGTGCGGTCGAGGCGGTACGAGGCGTTGCTTGACGATGCCTGCCAGTTGGTGGTGCCGGTGACGTTCTTGCCCTGGGGCTGCACGAGCACGGGTAGCACGAAGCCGGCGTCGCTGAGCTTGGCGGTCATGGCCTCAGGCACCCACACACCCTCCTCTTCGGGAGCGGGGAGGTAGAAGTAGTAGGGAGCTTCGCCGGTTACTTCGCCGTGGTAGAGGCAGGCGGCCTTTGTGGTGTGGTCGGATGCCGCGAGGTTGTCGTCGAGGTTCCAGCCGTCGGCGGTGACGTCCTTTTCGTCGAACACGCCGTTGCCGTCAAGGTCGAAGGTGATTTCGGCACCGTTGGCGGTTTCGGTCATCCGCACGCGGGGGTCGGTCTCAAAGAGCGAGAGGAAGGCGCCCTGGTCGAACTCGGATGCGTCGGCGCGATAGCCGAGCACCATATTGTCGAGTCGCTCGGGGTTGTTGAAGCGCATGGCCACGGCGAAGAGGTTGGCGCCCTCGCCGATAGTGTAGCGTATTTTGGCCGGATCGATAGCCGTCACAACGGCGCTCGGGGCAAGCCCGGTGAAATTCTTCCAGATTTCGGCTTCGCGGTAAGCGTCGGCGGTGCCGTCGGGCACGTTCACTTCGGCGTTGGCGTAAACGTCGGCGTGGAACCCTTTGGCAGCCGGGGGAACGGCGCCGTAAACGTTGATAACCTTTATATTGGGGCAGGCGCTGAGGTCAGGCACCGAGGTGAGTCCCTCGCCGAAGGTTACCTCTTCGAGGGTGGTCGCGCGGTTGAATATGTCGCTGGCGAAGTCGGCGCCGGCCGTGCTGACCAATGCGCGGTTAAGCACGATTTTCTTCAGAGGCGCGGTTTCGCCGCCGGTCTGGAAGAGAGTGTTCTTGTTGACTGTGAGGTCGCTGCCGTCGCCGTTGAAAATAACCTCTTCGAGTCCGAAGCGGTTGTTGAACGCCATAGCGTTAAGCGATTTAAGCGATGCGGGGAGGGTCACCTTGCGGAGGTTGAAATCCTTGTTGTGGGTGCCGTTCATCATGCCGAGCGACTGCATATCGAGAGTCTCGACCCCCTCGGGTATGGTGAGCTCGCTGATGGCGGTGCCGGCGAATGTGAACCATCCGATTTCGCGGAGCGACTCGGGGAGCTCTATGGAAGCGAGCGATGAGCACCCGTTGAAGGCCCCGTCGAGAGTGGTGAGAGTCGAGGGGAGTGTCACTTCGCGGAGATTCGGGCTGTCGTTGAATGCGTTGATGATTCGCTCGACGCCATCGCGGATTACGACTTTTTCGAGTGCGCCCTCACCGAAAGCGCGGTCGGGAATCTCCTTGATCGATCCGGGAATCTCGATTGATTTCAGCGCGGTGGCGGTAGCGAACACGTCCCAGTTCAATTTCTCAACACCTTCCTCGATTGTCACTTTTGAAAGGTTGTGGCAAACGTTGAACGCTCCCTGCTTGATTTCCTTGACGTTTCCGGGGATGTAAACCGAAGTGATGTCCGTAGCGGCGAACGCGCTGTTGCCGATGGATGTCACGGTGTACCATTTACCCTTTATTCTGAGAGCCTCGGGGATTACGATGTCTCCTCCGTAGGGGTCAACCACGTCGCCGGCGGCTATAATCTCGGCAGTAGCGTTAGCTTCATCGAGGGTATAGTTGAAGCCGTAGTCGATGTCGGGTGCGGGAACGTCGGTCCCGGGCTCCTCCACGATGTTGAGCAGGCCCCATTTCGGATCGGCCTTGTATGCCTCCACTTGGTCGTGGTGAACGTACACGGTCACCTTCTCCTGAAGCTTTGCGTCAGGAGTGCCATTGAACGGGCAAGGGCCGAAATTGCCGAAATGGATCTCCTCCAGGTTGTAGTATCCTGAGAATGACTGCTCAAGCGTCCAAGGGCGTCCAACATAAAGCTTCTTGGCGTAAATGCCTGAGAATGTGTATTTGCTGTCAAGCTCCAGCGAGCCGGGGCCCTCCTCGATGGTTATCGTTTCGATCGTGCTATTCGTTAGCGGGATGTAGTTGGTGATACCCTTTGCGAGTGATGTGATCACTACTTCCTTCACACTTTCATACGCATATCTCTCGCTCCAGGGTTTGTTGGAAATCTGTCCGGGATCGCAATCGAAAATAAGCTTTTTGATCGGTGCTTTCTGTATCGGAGTGGTGTCTGTCGCGGGAATGCGGCCAGGCAGCGCGCTCCCCAGGAAGTTGACGCAGTTTTTGGGGAAACGCATTTCCGTGAGGGAGTAGCAGCTGCCGAAGGCGTAGCCGCCCACACTCTCGACACCTGGGAACTCAATCATAGAGAGCTTGGCGCAGTTCTGGAAGGCCATCGAGCCAATGGTCTTAACTTCCTCCGGGAGATACACCTCCTTGATCTGGCTGGTCAGATAGTTGCCGGTATAGAAAGCGTAACTGGCCACTTGGGTCACGGTGTAGGTTACTCCTTCGTGGGTAACGGTGGATGGGATGCGGTACACCTCGTCGGTGTAGCGCGACACGAAATTAATGCCGATCGGGTCGGTTTTCGTGTCATCGTTGATGCGCGTCAGCTCCACGGTGCTGTCGGTGAGCTTATTGTAGGCAAGCCCATCAACAAGGAAATCGTAGGCCGCGGCGTGGCCCGCCCCGAGAAGCAGGGCGGCGCCGACACTTAGTAGTGTTTTCCTCATAAATGGTTAATGAATTGGTTGTATTGTGGTTAGTTATTTGATTATCACTTTTCGGGTATCGTTGCCGCGGCGTTCGATGTAGAGGCCGGGGGTGAGGTCGGCTTCGGAAACGCGGATGCCCTGGAGCGTGTAGTATTCGGCGGGGGTGTCGTTATCGGGGGCTGTCGGGGCTTCGGCTGATGTGGTCTGGCGCACGTCGCGGTAGCTGTAGAGTGTCTCATCGGTCGGCGGGGGAGTCCCCTCGCCGATACCCCCTACCTGTGGATGGTCGAAGAGGGTGTAGGACCATCCGTCGACGCATCCGTCGGTCAGTTGTCGGCCGGTGAAGCCTGTGCCGGAGTAGAGCCAGTCGGCATCGGCTGAGGGGCCCGAGGTCCAGTAGCTCCAGTAGCCGGAATACCATCCGGCGGTCCACCATCCGTAGTCGAGTCCGGCATCGTCGAGCAACCAGTGGTCGTAGTCGTAGGCCGGATATCCGTAGGCCGCGTAGTCGAGCGGGTGCTGGATGTAGTGGAGACCAGTGAGCCTCGCCTCGGCGATGGCTTCGGCGCAGATTTCGGGGGTGCGGTCGCCGGGGGCGTCCTCCTGTCCGAAGAACGAGGAGGTGTTGTAGTAGTCAAAGTTGATGAATTGCGAGGCTTTGGCACCCTCGAAATCGAAGCGGATGTTCTCCAGGAGCTTGTCGGCGTCGCCCACCCCGGCGCCGCAGAGGGTCGCGCCATACTGGCCGGTGTACTGGGTGAGCATCACGAGCTCATCGGACGCGGCGCATATGGCTTTCATCATATCCTCGCCGGTGGGCTTTTCGCCATCCTTCCATCGGAAACCCCATACATAGGGGGTGGCGTCGCAGGCCGAGGAGTTGTCGTAGACCACGAGCGCGGCGCGGTTTGAACCCTCGCCCGCCCAGGAGGTGATTTTGTCGAAATCCACAGGGTGAGAGTGCAGAGTCAGCGCGGCGACACCGGCGAGTGTCGCTGAAATAATGGTTCTCATATGTTTGGGAGATTAGTTTTTCGCTATCTTTATGGCTTGGTTTTCAGATAGGTAGGTGCGGAGGTCGTTTCCACGTCGGGTTCCGGGGGCACGATGGAGCCGGTCGCGATGTGGAGGTCCTGGGCGCGGCAAAGCTCGGTGGACGTCTCGCCGAGCCATCCGCAATGCTGGTTGACCCCGGTGTAGACCCTCACGAAGTCGGCCCCTGGGAGGTTGGCCGGGTTGCCGTCGGAGTCTACCGCCCGCGATATGTCGAAGGAGTTAAGGTCGGCGTACTCGTTGGGGTGGTTGTCGACATACCCCCAGGCGTAGCTGTAGAGAATATAGTATGACCCGTCGCCGGAGATGTCCTCGGCATTGGGCGCGAGCAGCGAGCCGGTGAAGGTCAGCTCGTCGGCACTGAGCCATTTGGGATAGTAGTCCTGCGAATGGAAGTAGTTTTTGGGGATGTACCCCTCTGCCCCGAGGTTGTCGGTCCAGCGGATGTACTTTGTGTCGGCCAGCGAATTGTCATCGTCGGGCACGGGGGTATGGGCCGGGTCGGGCCGATGGTAGGTTATGGAATAGTTCTTGCGGGTGTCGGGCGAGGCGTATTCGCTCCCAGCGAGTTCGTACCACGGGTCGTCGGGTATGCCGTTGCAGTTCGTGTCGTAGCTTACCAAAACGATGCCCGGCTCTGAGGAGCCCCCCTTGCGGTCGGGCTGGGTGAGCTCGTAGAAGCAGTTGCCCCATATGCGGAAATCGTTCTTGCCCGGCACGTTGACCACCGTGTGGTCGAAGCCGAAGGTGACGTAGCCGCCGTAGCCCCCGAGGGTGATCATCGTGTCGTTGGTGCCGGAAATCGACTCCTCGGCCTTCTGGAGTATGGTTTCGTAGGTGTCACCCTCCTCATAGCGGGGCATCTCGTTGACGAATTGGCCCGGGGCGGGGCGGTATTCGTAGACGCGGCTGATGTACGGGCTGTATTCGACCTCCTCGTGGAGCACCGTTACGGTGAAGTCGTGGGCGTAGGGTGTCGCGGGGTCGATTATCTCGAAGCGCAGGGTGTAAGTACCCTCGTCGGGTGTGAGGAATATGAAGTCGCGGTCGGTCGACAGAATCCGCTCCGAGCCGTCGGGCCCTACCAGGCTCCAGCGGTACGAGTCGCCCGTCAGCGCCGGGTGCAGGTCGAGCTTCTGCATCCTGTAGATGTAGTATGAGCTGTCGATGCCGAGGTTTACCATCGGCGGGGTGTCGCCGCTGTCGCACGCGGCGAACAGCAGCGCGGGGAGGAGGAATAGGTGCTTTTTCATCTTGGCAGGAATGTTATATGGGCGGGGATGTCGCCGGTGCGGACGCTCCATTTCTTCTTCCCTTTCGGCGAGAAGCAGTAGAGGGTCCCGGAGGAAACGTAGTTTTTGGCGTCGGTCACGAGGATGTCGCCGGTCTCGGGGTGTATCGCGATGCCGTAGGGGATGGTGATCTCCTTTTCGGTGCCGTCGGTTATGAAGTTGGTCGAGACGACCTCCTTGCTGCGGATGTCGATTATGCCGTAGGATATGGTGTTGGAGGCGGTATAGTCGTTCCACTCGGTCGCGTAGTAATATAGCGAGTCGCCTCGGAGCGCCATATTGGTGCAGGCTATGGGTATGGTGTCGGTAACTACCATCTGGTTGTAGCCCGGCTTCTTCTCCATCACGAACAGGCGCGAGGGGCGGCTTTTGTGGTCGCCGCGGGAGGTGACCCACAGCTTGTCGTATCTATCCTTCTTGAGTCGGTGGAGGTTGATGCCCACGGGTATCTGCTGCACCTGCTTGAAATCGACCATCTGGATCACGGACACCGTATTGTCGTAGTTGGGGGCGCGGTATCCGCCGGAGTTGGCGACATACATATAGTCGTTGACCACCTCCATCTCCTCGGGCTGGTAACCCACGGTGACCTTGCGGGTTACGGCCAGCGAGGTGGTGTCGACCTCGTAGACGGCGCCTTTGGGGGCGTTGGCGTCGATGAGCACCGGGCCGACGTAGGAGCTGATGTAGGCTTTGCCGCGGTGGAAGCGGACATAGCGGCAGTTGGGTATGTCGACCTGCCCCAGGCGCACCCCCGAGCGGGAGTCGAGCACCTCGACCTTGTGGGAGCAGTTGACCACGACGTAGAGCTTCGAGCCGTAAACGCCGATGTCGTTGCCCACGTCGCCCAGCTCCTTGATCACGTTGGGGTTGCGCTCGGCGTAGAAGTTGCGGGCGTAAAGCCCCGTGAGGTAGTCGAAATAGTCGAGAGAGCATTTGTTGGAGCCCATGTTCCCCTCGTTCACGAGGTAGAAGCCGCGGACTTTCGTATCTTTGGCCGGAGTTTCCGGGATGATTTCATACTCCGTCGGAACCACGAGCTCGTCCTCGCGACAGCTCGTGGCGACCAACAGGAGTGGCAGAAAATATAAGAAAAATTGTTTGGTTGTCATTTTCTTACGGGGTGGGGGAGTGAGAGGGTTATATTTCGACCGTCAGCGTGAAGCGGTAGTTGCGCTTCGGCATCGGGTAGTTGAGTATCACGTCGTAGTCCTGGCTCAGGAGGTTGTTGACCTCCACCAGGGCGCGGAGCCCTACTTTGCCGAACCGGAAATCCTTGCTTACCGACACGTCGGAGGTGTACCAGGGCTGGGTATAGTTGTAGCGGATGTTCTCCTGCTGGTTGTAGCGCTCGCCGACGTAGATCCAGGAGTAGTTCAGGCCCCATCCGCGCCAGGAGGCGTTGAACACCGCCGAGCCGGAGTGGCGGGGTATGTAGGGTATCTGGTCGCGGTAGTAGTTGTCGGCGGGGTTGGTCACGTCGATGGCCTCCTGGAAGGTGTACTGGCCCCGGAGCGTGAGGTAGAGGTCGCGGGCCGGGTTGAAAGTCACCAGACCGCTCACGTCGATACCCTTGATGTCGACCAGCCCGAGGTTGAGCATGGTCCAGCGGAACTGCTGCCCCTTGGGGTATGCCACGATTTTGTCCTTCACGCGGTTGTAGTACACGTCGGCGCTGAGGCGCGCTGCCGAGATGAGGCCCCGCCCCGAGTGGTCGTAGAGCAGTCCGATGTTGTACTGGGTGACGCGCTCGGGGTTGAGCTTCGAGTTGCCCATATCGGCGTAGTAGAGGTCGTTGAACGTGGGCATGCGGTACGACTGCTTGTAGAACGCCCTCACGGAGAAGTCGCGGTTTCGCAAGGGGTTGGCCGAGAGGTATACCGCGGGGGTGAATACGCTCTTGTCCTTCGGCGCCTGCTGGCCGCGGAGTATGTCGTGGATAAAGGTGCCGAGGGCGCTGGCCTGGAGCTTCACGCGGTCGAATGACATGGCTGTGGCCACCGACAGGAAGTTGGAGTAGCGGTCGGGCTGGGCGAAGCCGTACATATCGGCGTCGAGGTGGTTCCACATGAAGTCGTAGCTGGCCGATAGCTGCCACCAGTCGAAAATCTCATATTCGTTGGCCGAGGAGAAGTAGGCCTCTTTCTGGCGGTAGAGGTTGTCGACTTTGATCTGCTTGTCGTCGTTGTTGACGTAGTGTGTGCGGTAAAAGGCGTATTTGATGCTGTTGAGGGTGGTGAAGCGGCCGAAGTAGCCGGTGTAGCGCCCCTGGACGAACGAGTTGGTGTCCCATATGCGCTCGCCGCGGCGCCACACGTTGTTGACGATGGCCCCGGGCACGCCGCGCTCCGAGTTGTAGTTGTAAGCCTTGAAGTGCCAGCTCCCCTTGCGGAGGGTGCCGTTGAGGTTCAGCTCGATGCGGGTGGCGTTGATGTCGCCGTTCTGGCGCACGGCGGTGGTGTCGTAGGCGAGCTCCCCGGCGGGGTTCACGCGGCGGTAGCGGAATTTGTATTTGCCGCTGGAGTTGAGCCATTCGGCGCTGAGCGAGGCGTTCACGCGGTCGCTGAGGCGCAGCTCCACCAGAGCCGAGGGGTTTAGGAGGTCGAAGGAGCCGGCGCGGAGCGTGGCGCGGGCGTGGTAAGTCTCCCCCTCTTCGAACCGTGGGGCGCGGGTGCGCATATATATCGAGCCGGCCGAGCCGAAGTCCTTGGCCGGCTGGAGGATTTCGCTTTTCTGCCCGTTGTAGAGCGACAGGGCCTCGATATTGTCGAGCGAGAACTGCCCTAAGTCGATTTGGCCGTTCTGCGCGTTGCCCAGCTCCACCCCGTCGTATACGACCCCGGTGTGGTTTGTGCCCATCGAGCGGATGTTCACGGTCTTGATGCCCCCGACGCCGCCGTAGTCCTTGACCTGCACGCCCGAGAAGTAGCGCAGCGCGTCGGCCACGCTGTTGCTGTTGAGCTTGCGCAGTTCCTTGCCGGTGAGGGTCTGGGCGGGAATCACATCCTCGAACGGCTTTTTGGCCGTCACCACCACCTCGTCGAGCTCGCCGCGCATGGAGTCGGCCGGCTCCTTTACGGGAGCGGCTCCGGCTGCCGGGGCCGTGATGGCCAGCAGTATCGCGGTGAGGTATGTCGGTTTCAGTAGCAAGGCGGTTTTAGGATGATGGTTCATAAACGGAAAATCCCGTCGGGAAAAGCCACAGACTTTTGCCGACGGGATGTATGGGATTGGTTAATGCAATTTGACAGAATATCGCGCGGGCGCCAGGCGGAAGCCGGACGTCAAACGCGTCAGTCGAAGCCCATAGTCCCGCAGGCTTTAATCTGTATGTGCGCAATGGCAGGTCTTCTGACTTGTCCCGGCCCTTTCCGCACCTTCTCGGAGGCTGTGCTCCAATGGCTTGTGACGCGGCGGGCTGAACTCGTGGGACTTACAGCAGCGGGTACTGTTCCGGACTCACACCGGATTCCCTTTTGAAACTCCTCGGCATCGGCGGGTGCGCCCGCCTCAAGCCGCGGCCGCCTCTCCAGGGGCCGGAGTTACCATTACAGCCGCGAATGTAGTCAAACTTTTCCACACGGCCAAACCCCGCGCCCATATTTAACACGCATATTTTACACGCGTGTATGGCCGAGGCTCCCCGGGGGCTCCCGAGGGTAGGAGGCTGAGTTTTTTCCGGAAAAAACGGCGGAAAGCTTGGCTGTGAGCGAAATATTTCCTACCTTTGCAGCGCTTTTTGGGCGCTCGCCGGCGGGTTTCGTCCCGGAGTATGCCGCGCTTTGCTCCCTTAAGGCACTAACATACTTTTATTTATCCTATTCCATAAACCTCAAAAATCTCAGAAAGAATGCATCTTAATTCTGACGAAAAAATCGAGATCTTCGAGAAATACGGTAAGGGCAAGACTGACACTGGCTCACCTGAAGCCCAGATTGCATTATTCTCGGTCCGTATCGCTCATTTGACTGAACACCTCAAGTCAAATCACAAAGATTATACGACTGCCCGCGCTCTTAAGGCCCTCGTTGGTAAGCGCCGCCGCCTGCTCGACTACCTCATCCGCAAGGACATCAACCGCTACCGCGCCGTGATCGCCCAGAAGGAACTCGGTATCCGCAAGTAAGCCTCGTATTTCAACAGTTTCTCACACTCTAACGAATCCACAATGAAGAAAGACCTCCATCCCTCTGATTATCGCGAGGTGGTGTTCAAGGATATGTCGAACGACGAAGTTTTCATCACCCGTTCGACCGTTGCCGCCAAGGAAACAATCGAAATCGACGGCGTTACCTATCCCCTGGTGAAGCTCGAAATCACCAACACCTCCCACCCCTTCTTCACCGGCAAGCAGAAGCTGGTCGACACCGCAGGACGCGTCGACAAGTTCCGCAACCGCTACGGCGACCGCAAGAAGAAATAACCCCTTCCCACCATACGAAAGGAGCTGTGCCGCCAGGCACGGCTCCTTTTGATTTTTCAGAGGTTCGCCTCCTCCGCGTCCACCTACCGCCACCCAGCCTCCCGTCAATCCAGCCCTTCACTCTTCCCCCTTCACCCTTCACACCATCCCCCCCTATGTGGATATTGCTCGCTATCGGTTCGGCCATCGGCCTCGGCTTCTATGATGTTATGAAGAAGCTCTCGCTCCGCGGCAACAACGTGCTCGCGGTGCTGTTTCTGAACACTGTATTCGGCACCCTGCTGTTGTCGCCGGTGCTTGTCGGCGACCTGCTGGGAGGCCGCTTTGGGCCCGGCGAGGGCGCGACGGGCCATCTGCTTATCGGGCTGAAGGCCGTTATCGTGCTCAGCTCGTGGGTGCTCGGCTACTTCGCCATAAAGCACCTGCCCCTCACGATTCAGGGGCCTATCAACGCCTCGCGCCCCGTGATGGTGCTCGTCGGCGCGCTGCTGATTTTCGGCGAGCGGCTCAACCTCACGCAGTGGGCCGGCATCCTGCTCGGCTTCGTGTCGCTCTTCATGATAAGCCGCATCGGGGCCAAAGAGGGTTTCTCGCTGAAACACAGCCGCTGGATATGGCTGTCGATCGGGGCCACGATGCTCGGGGCGGTCAGCGCGCTCTACGACAAGTTCCTCCTCACGCGCTTCGCACCGCTTGAGGTGCAGGCGTGGTATTCGTTGTATCAGATGGTGCTGATGGGGGTGGTTGTGGCCGCCCTGTCGCGGGCCGGTCACGGCGGTGGCCGCTTCACCTGGCGGTGGGCCATCCTGGGTATCTCGCTGTTCCTCACCGCGGCCGACCTCGCCTACTTCTACGCCCTGTCGGTGCCTGGCGCCATGATTTCCGTGGTGTCGATGATCAGGCGCGGCAGCGTGGTTGTGCCGTTCTTCTACGGGGTGTTCCTCCTTGGCGAGCGCAACGTCAAGGCCAAGCTGGTCGACCTGGGACTGCTGTTGGTGAGCCTGGCGCTGCTGGTGCTCGGCTCGCAAGGGTGAGTAGGGGCCTCGCGGCGCTAATCCGCACTCGTTCCGAATAGCGCGCCAATTAACGAAAAATTTCCTTAATGATTGTGAAAGTTGGGCGGAATTGACTAATTTTGTCGAATTAAGGCACCCGCCGCCCGGCCATAACCCCGGCCGCGGCGAGGCCATCTCAACGCGTACAATAACAAACCAATTTTATAAAATCTCAAAATCTATCCAACTCTTATGTGGTTAACATCCTCATCCGTAGGTCGGAAGCTCATCATGTCGGTGACTGGTGCCTTTCTCGTCCTATTCCTGACGTTCCATGCGTTGATGAACGGTGTGGCGCTCTTCTGGCCCACAGCCTACAACGTGGTGTGTGAGTTCCTGGGTGCCAACTGGTATGCGCTGATTGCCTCGGCTGTGCTGGCCGCCGGCTTCATCCTGCATATCCTCTACGCCCTCTGGCTTACCATTCAGAACCGCCGCGCCCGCGGCAGCGAGCGTTACGCCGTGACTTCCCGTCCTCCCCAGGTGGAATGGTCGTCGAAGAACATGCTCGTGCTCGGCATCGTGGTTCTCGCCTTCCTGGTGCTCCACCTGGTGCAGTTCTGGGCTAAGATGCAGCTCGCTGAAATCTGCCCCGCTGTAGGCGCCACCACCATCGACATCAACGGTGTTGAGACCGTGGCCAACCCTGCTGCCGGCACCCTCTTCCTCCAGCTCGCCTTCTCCTGCTGGATCACCCTCGCATGCTATGTGATCGGCCTGGTGGCCCTCTGGTTCCACCTCACCCACGGCTTCTGGTCGATGTTCCAGACCTGCGGTTGGAACGGCAAGACCTGGCTCCCCCGCCTCAAAACCATCGGCAACTGGTGGGTTACCATCGTGGTAGGTCTTTTCCTTGCCCAGGCTATCGTGTTCACCGTGCAGGCTAACCGCGGTTACTACACCTCCAACGAGTGCCTTCTTGAGCAGTACGCCGAGATGGACGCCGCCCACGGCGCCGCCATCATCCCCTGCGCCACCGAGGCAGCTTGCGATCAGGCCGCTTGCCCCAACGCTACCTGCCCCAACGCCGCCGGTTGCACCGAGGCCGCCTGCGGCCAGGCCGCCAACTGCGGCAACCCCGGTTGCTCTACCCCCTCTTGCGACCCCGCCACCTGCGTGCCCGCCCAGGGTTGCTGCTCCGGCCAGGTTGTCGCTGTTGAAGAGACCGTAACAGAATCCTCTAACAACTAATATCCACCAATCAGATATGGCAGATCTTAAGAACCTGGAGGGGATGATCGATTCGACCCCCATCATGAAGGACTATGCCGACATCGAATCGTCGAAGCTCCCCGAATTCCAGATCGACTCCAAAATACCCGAAGGTCCCGTCGCTGAGAAGTGGACCAACTATAAAGCCCATCAGAAGCTCGTGAACCCCGCCAACAAGCGCCACCTCGACGTGATCGTTGTCGGCACCGGCCTGGCAGGCGCTTCCGCCGCCTCCACCCTCGGCGAGCTCGGCTTCAACGTCTACAACTTCTGCATCCAGGACTCCCCCCGCCGCGCCCACTCGATCGCCGCGCAGGGTGGTATCAACGCCGCCAAGAACTATCAGAACGACGGCGACTCGACCTACCGCCTCTTCTACGACACCGTGAAGGGTGGTGACTTCCGCTCCCGCGAGGCCAACGTTTACCGTCTGGCCGAGGTTTCGAGCAACATCATCGACCAGTGCGTGGCTCAGGGCGTTCCCTTCGCACGCGAATACGGCGGCCTGTTGGCCAACCGCTCCTTCGGCGGCGCCCAGGTATCCCGCACATTCTACGCCAAGGGCCAGACCGGCCAGCAGCTTCTGCTCGGCGCCTACTCCTCGCTCAACCGCCAGATCAAGCGCGGCACCGTGAAGAGCTTCAACCGCCGCGAGATGCTCGACATCGTGATCATCGACGGCCGTGCGCGCGGTGTGATCATGCGCAACCTCCTCACCGGCGAAATCGAGCGCTACGCCGCCCACGCCGTGGTTCTCGCCACCGGTGGTTACGGCCGCGCCTTCTTCCTCAGCACCAACGCTATGGGTTGCAACGGCTCCGCCGCCATCCAGGCCTTCCGTAAGGGTGCCTACCTGGCCAACCTCGCTTTCACCCAGATTCACCCCACCTGTATCCCCGTACACGGCGAGGACCAGTCGAAGCTCACCCTTATGAGTGAGTCGCTCCGCAACGACGGCCGCATATGGGTGCCCAAGAAGAAGGAGGACGCCGAGGCTATCCGCGCCGGCAAGAAGCGCCCCACCGACATCCCCGACGAGGACCGCGACTTCTACCTGGAGCGCCGCTACCCCGCCTTCGGTAACCTCTGCCCCCGCGACATCGCTTCCCGCGCCGCCAAAGAGCGCTGCGACGCCGGCTTCGGCGTAGGCACCGGCAACGCCGTGTACCTCGACTTCAAGTACGCCATCGACCGCCTCGGCAAGGACGTAGTGGCCGACCGCTACGGAAACCTCTTCGATATGTACAAGATGATTTCCGACGACGATCCCTACGAAACCCCGATGATGATCTTCCCCGCCTCCCACTACACCATGGGCGGTATCTGGGTTGACTACGAGCTCCAGACTTCCATCAAGGGCCTCTTCGCCATCGGCGAGTGCAACTTCTCCGACCACGGTGCCAACCGCCTCGGCGCCTCCGCCCTCATGCAGGGGCTGGCCGACGGTTACTTCGTGCTCCCCTACACTATGCAGAACTACCTGAGCGACCAGATCAAGGTACCCCGCTTCTCGACCGACGCTCCCGAGTTCGACAAGGCCGAGAAGGAAGTGCGCGCCCGCATCGAGCGCCTGATGGCCATCAAGGGTAAGCAGAGCCCCGACCAGCTCCACAAGAAACTGGGCCACGTTATGTGGAACCTCGTGGGTATGGGCCGCACCCTGCAGACCCTCGTCAAGGCTGTCGACGAAATCGCCAAGATCAAGAAGGAGTTCTACGCCGACCTCCGCATCGTCGGTTCGGCCAACGACCTCAACACCGAGCTGGAGAAGGCCCTCCGCCTTGAGGACTTCCTCGAAATCGCCCGCATGATGGCTATCGACGCCCTCCACCGCAACGAATCCTGCGGCGCCCACTTCCGCGAGGAGTACCAGACCGCCGACGGCGAGGCCGCCCGTAACGACAAGGACTATATGTACGTTGGCTGCTGGAAGTACACCGGCGACAACGAGAAGCCCATCCTCCTCAAGGAGCCCCTCCACTACGAGTCCATCAAGGTGCAGACCCGCAACTACAAGTCTTAAAACCCACTCTAACGCATCATACAAATTATGGAAACAACAATTAATGTCAATCTGAAGGTTTGGCGTCAGCGTGGGCCCAAAGAGCCCGGGCAGTTCGTCAAGTACCGCGTCGAAAACGTGTCGACCGGCAGCTCGTTCCTCGAAATGCTCGATATGCTCAACCAGCAGCTCGTCGACAAGGGCGAGGAACCCGTAGTGTTCGACAACGATTGCCGCGAGGGCATCTGCGGTATGTGCTCCCTCTACATCAACGGACACCCCCACGGTCCCGTTCAGGGCATCACCACCTGCCAGCTCCATATGCGCAAGTTCAACAACGAGGACGAAATCACCATCGAGCCCTGGCGCTCGGCCGCTTTCCCCGTGATCCGCGACCTTATGGTGAACCGCAACGCCTTCGACCAGATTCAGCAGGCCGGCGGCTATGTGTCGTTCAACTGCGGCGGCGCCCAGGATGCCAACAACCTCCCCATCTCCAAGGAGATCGCCGACGAGGCTATGGACTCCGCTACCTGCATCGGCTGCGGCGCCTGCGTGGCAGCCTGCAAGAACGGTTCCGCGATGCTCTTCGTATCCGCCAAGGTCAGCCAGTTCGCCCTGCTTCCCCAGGGCCAGGTAGAGCGCGCCCGCCGCGCCCGCGCCATGGTGGCCAAGATGGACGAGCTCGGTTTCGGTAACTGCACCAACACCGGCGCTTGCGAGGCCGAATGCCCCAAGAACATCTCCATCAGCAACATCGCCCGCCTCAACCGCGAGTTTATCAAAGCCAAGTGCGCCGACTGATCGCGGCTCACAGCATACACATCGGAGGCCGCGCCCGCCAGGGCGCGGCCTCCTCGCTTTAAGAGCTTTTCAAAAGCCTGGCATTCGTCCGCTTTTATCCCTCTCTTTTCTCGACTCTGTTTTCCCGGAATCACCCCCGAAGTTTGGATATTTGCGGGGAATGGGCTAAATTTGTCATTCGAATAAGAAACTACCGATATGAGGACTAAATACAACCGAGTGCTCCTCAAACTCAGCGGCGAGTCGCTGATGGGGGCGCAACATTACGGCATCGACTCGGCGCGCCTGGGTGAGTATGCACGCCAGATTGCCGAAATCGCCGCCAGCGGCGTCCAGGTGGCCATCGTGATCGGAGGAGGTAACATCTTCCGCGGCATGCAGGGCGCTGCCAAGGGGTTCGACCGCGTGAAGGGTGACCAGATGGGCATGCTCGCCACCACGATCAACTCCCTGGCCCTTAGCTCGGCCCTGGAGGCTATCGGGCAGCCCGCCAAAGTGTTCACCGCCATCAATATGCACCCCGTGGGCGACCACTACAGCAAGTGGCGCGCCATCGAGGCTATGAAGCAGGGCGCCGTGGCCATCCTCGCCGGAGGCACCGGCAACCCCTTCTTCACCACCGACACCGGAGCCGCGCTCCGCGGTGTCGAGGTTGAGGCCGACGTGATGCTGAAGGGCACACGCGTCGACGGCATCTACACCGCCGACCCCGAAAAGGACCCCACGGCTACGAAGTTCAACGAAATCACCTACGACGAGGTGTATTCACGCGGCCTCAAGGTCATGGACCTCACGGCTACCGCCCTGTGCAAGGAGAACAATCTCCCGATCATCGTGTTCGATATGGACACCCCGGGGAATCTCGCCAAGGTGATGTCGGGCGAGCCCATCGGCACACTCGTTTATTGATAACAATAACCTTTCAATACCGATCATAAAGTTATGACTGATCCCAAAACCTACCTCGCTCCCGCCGAGGAGAAAATGGAACTCGCTGTGGCCTATCTGGAGGACTCGCTGAGCCATATCCGCGCCGGCAAGGCCAATCCCAAGCTGCTCGACGGCGTGCGCGTCGACTATTACGGCTCGATGTCGCCCATCTCCAACGTGGCCAACATCTCCGTGCCCGACGCCCGCACCATCGCGATCACTCCCTGGGAAAAATCCATGTTCAAGGAAATCGAGAAGGCCATCATCAACTCCGACCTTGGCATCACGCCCGAGAACAACGGCGAGGTGATTCGCATCTGCATCCCCCCGCTGACCGAGGAGCGCCGCAAGCAGCTCGTTAAGCAGTCGAAAGCCGAGGCTGAGAACGCCAAGGTGTCGGTGCGCAACGCCCGCCGCGACGCTATCGAAGGCCTTAAGAAGGCCATCAAGCAGGGTATGCCCGAGGATGTCGAAAAGGACGCCGAGGCCAACGCCCAGAAGCTCCACGACCGCTTCCTCAAGCAGATCGACGAGCTCTTCGCCGCCAAGGAGAAAGAAATCCTCACCGTCTGATCCGCCGGGTGAGAGGGGCTGTGTGACAGCCGATACTCTCCCGCCACCGAAACATACTCATTTACTTACCGCGGGGGCGCGCTATCGGTGCGCCCCCGGCGGTTTTCAAGGGGGGCTATCCTTACCTGTTGTTTCATTAATTTTCAGTACCCTTACGGAGAATATGCAACGCGTGCTATTTCATTCCACGATTTTCGGGCCGATACACTCGCGCAGGCTCGGCACCTCGTTAGGCGTTAACCTCACACCCAACGATGGCAAGATATGCTCGTTTGACTGCCTCTATTGCGAGGCTGGTTTCAACGCCCAGGGCCCCGGCACCACCGGTTTCGCTCCCCGACGGGAGGTCGCGCGGTTGCTTGAGGAAAAGCTTTCTGAGATGAAGAGGGCGGGGGAGGGACTTGATGTGATCACTTTCTCGGGAAATGGAGAGCCCACGCTGCACCCGGAATTCGCAGGGGTGGTTGATGACACGCTCCGCCTGCGCGACAGCTATTTCCCCCAGGCTAAAGTGAGCGTGTTGACCAACTCCACCCGCCTTGGCTCTGACGAGGTCCGTGAGGCGCTCAAAAGGGTCGACAACAATATCCTCAAGCTCGACTCGGCTATCGACGCAACAGTGAGGCTGCTCGACCGCCCCAACGACCCGGGGTTCAGCAGTGAGCGCGTAATCGGGCAACTGGAGGAGTTCGCCGGAACCGGCATCGTGCAGACTATGATGCTTCGCGGCGAATGGGAGGGGCAGCGTATCGACAACACCACCGACGAGGAAATCGAAGCACTCATCGAAGCCTACCGCCGCATACGTCCCCGCGAAATAATGCTTTACTCCATTGACCGCCAGACCCCGGCGCGGACGCTTGAAAAAATACCCGCTGAAGAGCTCCGCGCCATCGGCGACCGCGTCAGCCAGGCCACCTCAATCCCCGTGCTCGTAAGTTGAAGCGGGGGCGGCGAAGGTCGTCGCTTTATATCTAAAAGTCGTCGTCTTATCGACTTTTCCTGTTGACCAATATCGGCGATTCCTTGCAATTGATGCCGAGCCGGGTCTTTTCCTGTAGTATCACCACGGCGAACGCTGTGGCCACAACAATCTGCCCCTGGGCCGACATCATACCGCAGAAACCGCTTATGCCGATCCATATGAACATAACCATGAGCGACCAGGCGTATTTGGCATCAGGAAGCTTGCGGACGCACAGCACAAGGGCTATAAGGTACAGTATGTGCCATATGAGTCCGAGATACCCCATATTAAGGAATACCTGCACGGGTATCACCTCCACCGTGGCCACCGATTCATAACTCTGCTCGATGTCGCTATACAGGTGGTTCTCGATCATGAACATTCGGTTCTCCGTTTTTAACGGATGGAGGAAACCGAACCCCGTCCATTCCAGGCCTAATTCATACAACCGTTCTACCTTGGGTATAATCTGGGCCATACGCCCAGTTCCGAACTCCGAGAGGTCCTCTACATCCTGGGCGTCGTCGAGCACGACGAACTGCGTGACGGTCGAGGCGATGCGGAGTTTACTACCTTCGGCTGTAACGATGTCGGCCGGGTCGGATATGGCCACGTCGATGCCGTAGATGGCCAAAAACAGGCCTGTACCCACTATGATGTATTTGCTAACCCTGCCAAAGCCTTTCTGGCAAATGATGTAGCCGAGCAGCATCACCGAAATCAGTGCGAAGGTCTTAGTTATGAACAACGCGCCGAGAAACAGCACCAACTCCCATATCCGCAGGCGGTAACGCCTCACGACGGGGTAAACCAGCATCATAGGGATATAGAACCCCGCGGGATATAAGCGGGCTATGTAACCGCTTAATCCTCCGAACGGTATTATGTACAGCTCGTAGAACTTCATGACACCTACGAACGGCTGAAGCCTTGACAGCATTACCGGGCCGCAGAGTATCAAGCCGTCAATCCAATAGAAAGCCATGAATATCATGGCAAACGGATACAGGCGGTTGAAGAAGTCGTCCATCGAGAAGCTCCGGCCGGCGAACATCCCCAGCGGAATCATAATGAATATGAACGACAGGTACCACATAAGCACCATGCCCTGCGATATGATTGATTCCAGACTCAGAAAGGCGAACCCCAAACATCCTACGGAGTAAACGGCCCATACTTTAAGAATCCTGACCGTGGTCGCGGTTTTCCTCAGGAGGAATATCAATGGAATAGACACCAGGTATATCAGCGTGCATTCGATAGTCGTGGGCTGGTCGCGGAAGCCGCTCCCCGCGAGTATGATCAGGAGCATTATAAGGGCCTCGTAGCGGTCGGTGCGGAACCGCTTTAGCAGCATCGCGAGCACAATCAGCCACGCCGGGTAGAAACTCAGCCCGACGGCCGACATCGACAGCATGAACAATATCGGGCCCCACCACCCGTTGGGAGCGTGGAAGTAACGACGCTTCTCCCCGGCCGAGGAGGCCGGGGAGTGAGGGTCGGTAGCTTTTATGGCGATGGAGCTCATTTTTTTCAAAAGGAGGCGGGCTTATTTCTTCTTCCAGAACTGCCACCAGGCTTTCTTGGAGTGCTTGGCATTGCCGGCTTCCCCTTCGCCGTAGCCGTAGCGGTGGAAGGAGTTGGTGCCGTTGATTACCACGTTCATCCTCGGAAGGCGCTTCTCCTCGAACACGGTGTTGATAAACTGGATGTCCTTTTTCAGGGTGACGTTGAGGCGGGTCACATAGATCGAAGCGTTGGCAATCTTTGCCAGCGAGAATGTGTCGGATACTACGCCGAGCGGCGCGGTGTCGACGAGGATGTAGTCGTAGCGCTTGCGGGCCTCTTCGAAGAACTGGGCCACGCGCTTGCTAAGGAGCAGCTCAGAGGGGTTGGGGGGCACGGCTCCGGCTACCACTACGTCGAGGTCGGCGAGTTCGAGCGGGTGGCGGCATACGATGTCGTTGAGCGTCACCGCGTCGTTGGCGAGGTAGTTGGTGAGCCCCTTGGGCGCGTTTATGCCAAGGTATTCCGAGAGACGCGGCTTGCGTATGTCGGCGCCCACGAGAAGCACCTTCTTGCCTAAGAGAGAGAGCGACGCGGCGGTGTTGATCGACACGAACGACTTTCCTTCGCCGGGACGCGAGGAGGTGACGAGCACCACCTTGTCGTCGCCCTGCGTCAGTATGAACTGCAGGTTGGCGCGGATGAGGCGGAACAGCTCGGCGGCCGACGATGTGCTGTTGGGGGTGCATACCAGGGCTTTGCCAAGGCGCGAGGTGCATACCTCGCCGAGAATCGGGGGAGCGGCCAGAGCCTCGACCTCCTCGCGCTCGGAAACCTTGGAGCGGAGCATGCGGCGCAGATAAATGCCAACAAGGGGGAGCATCAGGCCGAAGAGGAGCGCGATGGCCAGAATCCCCTTCTTGCCCATATTCACGGGTTCCCGAAGCTGGTAGGCCTCATCTATGATAATCCCCTTCGACACGGCGTTGGCGATCATGATAGCGGTCTCCTCGCGGTGTTTGAGCATGAAGAGGTATATCTCCTGGTTGAGCTTGCGCTCGCGCTCGATGTTGACGTATTCGCGCTCTTTGGCGGGCATGCCTCCGAGTTTGCTTTCGGCATTGTTCATCTGGGAGCGCATCTCGTTGACCACCAGGCGGGCCGACTCCTCGCTCTTGGTGAGTGTCGAGAGGATGTTGGCGCGGAGAGCGTCGAGCTGCTCGTTCATGCGTTTGAGAGTGGTGTTCTCGCTTTTGGCGTTCGAGGCCACCGACATACGCTCGATAATCAGCTTGTTGTACTGCGATACCATCTCGGTCAGGCCGTCGTTTCCGCCGGGCTGCTTTGAAGCGGACACGGGGGTGTAGGGCACGAGCTGGTATTCGTTACCCGGAGTTGAGAGAAATTCGCGGGCGAGCTTTACAACCTCCAGGTCGGTTTCGGCGGTGATGAGTTCTTTGGCGACCTGCCCCTTCATCTCCATATTGTACTGGGCTTCGGCCTTGAAGTCAACGATCCCTTTGTCCTCCTTGAACGACTGGAGCTCGCGCTCGGCCACTCCGAGCTGGTCGCGGAGCAGGGCTATGCGGCCGTCGAGAAATTTTAGGGTCTTTTCGCCCTGCACGTTCTTGTCGCGGATGGCTCGCGCGTTGTAGCGCTCTATAATGGTGTTCAGGAGGAGCTTGCCGAATTTCGGGTAGGCGGTCTTATATTCCAGCGCTATCACGTTGGCTTTCTTGCTCGGGAGATAAGCGTTGATGTCCTCGTCGATCAGCTCGGCTGCGCTGTGGTAGCTGGATATGGTGGTAATGAAGGTGAACGGGAGCTCCTCGCTGCCGAAATCGGCGGTTTTTTCAACCGAGAAGTCGCCATATTCGGTGTTGAGCGTTACCGGGAGCGACACGTTCTTTTTCTGCGCTATCGTGGAGCCGTCGTCAATTACCTTGACGTAGTCGGCGTTGCCGTCCTCGTTCATCCGCACCTTCACGATGAGCTCGACTGTTGTGGTGTCGGAGAATTCGGCCGGGGTGGTCACATCGAGGGGGAAATCGTCGAACTTGAAGTTGAGCAGGCGTATCCCCTCGCGTATGTAGCGCTTGCGGTCGAGGCCGAGTTCCTTGGCGGCCTCGGCGTAGATGGAGTGGGAGGATATGAGGTACAACTCGTTGTCGACCTCGCTGGAACCGGAAATGAGGCTTTCGAAATCAATCGACGGGATGCCGCCGTTGGCCGCGTCCTTGTCGATGAGCAGTGACGCCGCTATCGTGTTCACGTCCTTATGGCGCGAGCAGAGCCACAGCCCGATCAGGCCGCAAGCGAAAAGCGATATGACGAACCAGTACCAGTGTTTGCGGTAGTCGCGCAGAACGGCGCCGAAATCGACTATGTCGGGGTTGTTCTTTTCCATTATGATGTGATGGCTGGCTTATATTTTACTTTTAAGCATCCGCTTAACGGTTGACTGTGAGGGCGATGATGAGTGACGCGATTACGGACGCGGCGCTGACGATGGTCGAAATCACCTGTACGTTGTATGATTTGCTCTGGTCGTACTTCGCGTTACCCTTTCGGATGCTGTTGGGAGCGACGTATATATAGTCGTTGGGCTGCAGGTAGTAGTAGGGGGAAGTCAGCAGGTCGGTCGAGTTGAGGTCGAGGATCACTCGTTCCTGCTTGCCGTTGTTCTCGCGGATCAGCAGCACGTTGCTTCGCTCGCCGTAGGGGGTCATATCGTTGCAGCTCGCGAGGGCGTCGAGTATGGAGAACCTGTTGCGGGTAACCTTCACCACGCCGGGCTGGGTCACTTCGCCGAGCACCGACACGTTGAAGTTCATAAGCGAAACCATGACGCTGGGGTTGTCGACATCCTTGCTGATGCGCTCTGTCAGATAGCGCTGTAGCTCCTCAGTGGTCATTCCGGCCACATGGATAGTGCCGAGGATGGGGAAGTCGATGTCGCCTTTGGAGTTTACAAGGTAGGTCTGCTGCTGTGGGGCGGTCGACAGATTTGTGGCTGCCTTGATGCCGGCGTTGGCCATCGGCAGGTTGTAGCCGATAGTGGCCTTTGGCTCCTCGGAGTTCACGGTGATGAACAGCTCGTCGTCGGGAGCGATTTTGATAGTGGGGGTCTTCGGCAGGTCGACTATCCGCTCGGCCTTCTCTATGTCTTCGAAATAAGTGAGGTGCGTTTTCGATGTGCTGCAGGAAGAGAGAACCGCCAGCAAAGCGATAAACAGGCTGAAATGTTTGATATTCATTGGTTTTCGACTTGTGTCAATGTTGCGGGCCGCTCTCGGGCTGATTGTCGGCCAAATAGATAACGTAGGCGGGGCGAGTTTATTGCCCGGGGTGGCGGGCGTTGTCAGCTATAATTGTCGAGAGCCGCCGACAGTTGTTCCTTGACCATCGCCTTGAGCTCGGGCGGGCTGATCACGGTGAGTTCCGGGCCGCGGCTTATTATCTCCGACACCAGCTCGGATGTGAGCAGCAGCCGGTAGGTGAATACCGAGAACTTGTCGCCGAGCTCCTCGCTCTGGCTGTGGTGCAGCGGCAGGGCCCGGAGGTATTTGGCCTGGCGGGCGGTGGCTCTGATGCGCACTTCGCGGGGCTCCCCCTTGGTCACCATGATCCCTATCGAGTCGTTGAAGTACTGCTCGGGGTCGGTGCCGGAGGGTAGGCGGAACGTCTCGGTGCCGATTGTCAGGTTCTTCATTCGGTCGAGCGAGTAGGTTTTCACCTTTCCGTCGGCGGTGTTGCGCCCGGTGACGTACCACAGTTGGCGGTATATGCGTATGAAGTACGGCTCGATTTCGACCGCCGGGGTGGGGTTGACCCTCGAATAGGGGTGGTAGTCGAACGTCACGGGGTGGTTTTCGCGTATGGCCTCCATGATGGGGGAGAGGAATTCGCGGGCCGAGGGAACGTTTTCGAGCATCACGCGGTTGGATATGTCGCGGGCGCCGCTCACCACGGAGCTTGTCGACGAGCTGTTGAGCAGCCACTCCGTCATCCGCGAATGGCGCGGGTCGGCTCCTTCACCCTCAGTGTCGATGTAATATTCATAGGTGTGCTCGTCGCACTTTATCGTCAGCGAGAAGAGCTCTTCGATAGCCTGGCGGTAATTGTAGAACGTGCGCCGCGGAATCTCGGTCTCGCCGTTGCTGAGGTGCGAGCGGGCCCACCGCTCGTCGATCTCGCGCTTCGACAGTCTGCCGTAGCGCGTCAGCGTGTCAACGATCCATACATATCTGGTAAGAAGTTCGCGTGCCATCAGTGTGTGGTGGTCAGGTTCGTCGGTGCGGGGTCACTTTTTCTTTTTACGGCCTCCGAAATAGTCGTTGTGCATCTTTATGCCGAACACGGTGGCTGAGCAGGCCGTGGTGATGAGGTTGGTGGCGATCAGGGGCCAGTTGGCCGGGTCGCTCAGGAATCCCTGCACTACGAAGAATATTGAGCCGAGGCCCATCAGCAGGAAGGTAGGGAGCGCGATTGAATCGGTTTCGCGGGTGCGTATCGTATGCAGGGCCTGGGGCAGGTAGCCGAGCACCATGCATATCGCGGCGGCATAGCCGATTATGTTGAAAAGTGTCATTCAGGCTTGGATTTGGTTGTATGGGGGCGGGCGCCCTGAGGCGCCCGGGAATAGGCATAAAAAAAGGGTAAGCTTACTACATCGCGCCGCTACAACCCCCTACCGCTGCTTCGATCAAGACCTGACGGGGTTCGGGGGGAGCTGGCCGTGTAGGACTTACCCGGCTGCAAAGTTACGCTTTTTTTTCGAGATTCAAAGAATTTTTTTAATTTTGTTGCCATAAAAGTAACTACTGACCTTTTTAATACAATGCGTCACTTCACTATCACAATCGGCCGCCAGTTTGGCAGCGGTGGCCGCGAACTGGCCAAGCGGCTTTCCGAGCGCTTCGGCATACCTTTCTACGACAAGGAGTTGCTTGCCGAGGCCGCGCGAGAGTCGGGCCTCGACAAGGGGCTGTTCGAGCGGGCCGACGAGCGTTTCCCCTCGTTTGTTTCCGGAGCGTTGTCGTTCAATATGGGTGTGTCGGCCCTCCCCTGGTACGCTCCATCGTCGCTGGCCGACGATTCGGTGTACCATATAATGTCCGACGTGATGCACTCGCTGGCCGACCGCGGCCCCTGCGTGTTCGTGGGGCGCTCGGCCGACTATGTGCTCCGCGACCACCCCTCGCCCAAGCTCGACATTTTCGTGCATGCCTCTATGGAGGACCGCGTGAAGCGCATCCTTGCCCGTGGCGACAAGGCCGACAGCCAGAAGGCCCGGGCCTGCGCCGAAAAGGCTGACAAGCTGCGGGCCAACTATTATAATTTTTTTACCGACAAGCGCTGGGGCGACTCGGCCTCGTACGACCTCTCGGTGAACTCGTCGAAACTGTCAATGGATACTATCGTTGACCTTGTCGCCGGTGTGCTCCGGGGTACTTACGGTATCGATCCCCTGGCCGCCGACTGACGGCTCTTCGGTACCCGCGGCTTTTTCGGCCGACGGCTCTACCCGCGCCGCGTCAGTGGTGGCCGACGCGCTCTCGGCCCCGGCCTTGGCCTCGGCTTTGGCCGCCAACTTGGCGCGGCGGGCGGCGGAGGCCTCCTTGGTGCGCCAGCAGCTGATTATGAACCCGGTGATGCCGAACAGGAGGAAGCCTATGCCCGTGGTGAGCACCATATAGCGCTCGTTGAGCTCGTTGCGGAACCAGGGCATGGTGATCATCAGCACTCCCGCCACGAGGCATATCACAGGCGCCACTGTGGTCCAGGCGGCATAGTCCGAGCGGCGACCCTTGCGGGTGAGCAGAAATAGCTGCCAGGCGGCTCCGGCGATCAGCAGCGCGCCGAACATAAAGCCGAGCAGGCTGCGGAAGAAGTCGGGCATGAGCAGCACGCACAGCCCGAGCACCACTCCGGCCACTCCGCATATGAGCTGTATCACTCTCTGTATGGCGTTAATCTCCTGCCCCTTTTTGGTGAAGAAGAGTCCGAGCAGACTCAGAAGGGCGGGGAGGAGGAAGGCGAGTCCGCCGAGAAACAGTATTTTCTCCGACAGCGTGGGCGACTCGCACAGCCAGCAGAACACACCGCCCAGGAGGAATACCAAAATCGAAATCAGCAAGTTGCTTTTATTGCTCATATCTTGAGAGTTTAAATAGTTGAATCATTGAGCGGGCGCTTCGGCGCCCTGTATGGAAATATAACGCAAAAGTAGCGAAAAAAGGTCGCACTAAAAATAATTTAGAACAGACACTTAGTAAATGTATATGAAAGAGAATGATAACGCCGTCACGGGCGTGATAGTGGCTATGACCGCCGAGCTTGAGGCGCTTCTCAGGATTATGTCGGAGCCGGTTGTCGAGGAGCGTTCTGGATTCCGTTTCCATGTCGGCCGCGTGGGCGGTCGCCGCGTGGTGGCCATGCAGTGCGGCATAGGCAAGGTGAACGCCGCCATGGGCACTATGGCCATGGCGGAGCATTACCACCCTTCGGCGATAATCAACACCGGCATCGCCGGGGGCACAGGCCGCGGCCCGGGGATTCTCGACGTGGTCGTGGCCAACGAGGTGGCATACCACGATGTGTGGTGCGGCCCGGGCAACGAGCGCGGCCAGGTGCAGGGTTGTCCCCCGAAATTCCCCTGCGCGACGGGGGAGGAGGGCCCGTTTGACCTCTCGGCGGTATTCGCGAAGCCGGAGGTGAGCCGCGGACTCATCGCGTCGGGCGACCTCTTTGTTGACACTCCCGAGGCGCTCGCCCAAGTGCTGTCTGTGCGGCCTGAGGCGGTTGCCATCGACATGGAGTCGGGGGCTATAGCCCAGGTTTGCGCCCTCCGGGGCATACCGTTCCTCGCCGTGCGCGTCATTTCCGACTATCCCGGTGCCAAGGACCATATCTCGCAATATCTCAATTTCTGGAACGATGCTCCGAAGTCCACTTTCGCCATCCTCTCGCTGATTCTCAATCCCTGACGACTTCCCCGATTAAGAGGGTGTTTCAAAATAACCAAGGCCGGAGACCATTCGCGTAAGTTCGCGTGGTCTCCGGCCTTGGTTTTGCGGGAGGTTGGCGGTCAGGCTCCGGCCCCGGAGTTGGCCGAGCGGTAGGCGCTCGGGGTCATACCTGTGCGCTGTTTGAAGGCCGAGGAGAAATAGCGTTGCGAGCTGTAGCCGAGCATTATGGCTATCTCGCTGAGAGGCAGGCGGGTGCCCGACAGGAGCTCTTTGGCGCGGGTCATGCGGTAGTCGGCGACGTATTGCCCTACCGACTGCCCGCCCGACACTTCGCGGAAGCGGGCGTAGAGGCTCGACCGCGACATAAGCATCTCCTGGGCGAGGGTCTCAACCGAGAAATCGGCGTTGGGGAGCTCCCGCTCGATTATCTGGTTGACCTTCATCATAAACTCCTCGGAGGCGTTGTCGCGCACCCGCTCGCCGTCGATGATGGCCGGCTGCTGGCTCTTGTAGCGGTCGCGCATCACCTGGCGGCTGTGGAGTAGGTTGCCGCAGCGGCTCAGGAGCACCGCCATATCAAACGGCTTGGAGATGTACGAGTCGATGCTTCGGCGGTAAACCTCCTGTTTGTCCTGTTGGCCGAGCACCGACGAGAGGAATATCACGGGGATATGGCCGGTTTTGTCGGAGCTCTTTACGCCGCTGGCCAGGGCGAGGTCGCTCGTGATAATCAGGTCGGGCACCACACGTCCGCTCTTCAGCGCCTCGGCGGCCTCGGAGCCTGAGGTGTAGACCGCAACCTTGCTGAACAGCGGGGTGAGCTGCTGGCGTAGGAAAGCGCACATCTCCTGGTCGGAGTCGGCTATCATCACCGTCATCGACGACATATCGGTCTGCGAGCCGTCGCGGTGCGGGGTGGGCTCTCCGGCGTCGGTGCTGTCGGCCACCGAAGCCTGGGGCGCGATGTTCGACACAAAGGCCTCGCTCTGCGCGCGCCATTGCTGGAAGGTGATGTCCATCACGTCGCGCATACGCTTGGTATTGCGGTATATGTCGTTAAGTTCCTTGAGTTCGGGCGCGTCGGGGTCCGACTCCTCGATGCGGGTGAGCATCAGCTTCAGTGGCGCGTAGATCAGTGTCAGGGGGGTGCGGAGCTCGTTGTTGATGCTTTGCATGAAGTCGCGCTCCTTCTCGATCTGGGCCTGGCGGGCGAGCTGGAACTGCTCGCGGTTGACGTTGCGGCGGTGGTAGAGGTACATCGCGGCTATGCCCGAGGCGGCGAACGCGTAGAGCAGCAGCGCCCACCACGACCGCCACGCCGGGCCGGCCACGCGGAGCGACGCGATATGGGCTTGCGGCGACCACGCGCCGTCGATCAGTGTCGAGGCCACCGAAATGTCGTAGTCCTTGCCGTTGGCGAGCATCGGGAGCACCAGCTCGTGGCTCTCGGTCTCGATCATGGAGGTTTTCGACCCGTCGTTGATGAAGAAGCGGTAGCGCTTGTGGCGCAGGGGGTTGCGCTCCGAGTCGATGAAGCGGAGTTCGAGGGTGCCGTAGCGCCGGGGTATGTCGACCACGCCGTCGCTCGAAGCGTGGGCCATCAGGCTCCGGCCGTCGACCTCCACGTCGCTCAGGGCGAACGAGATCGTGCTCTCGTAGTTCATAAGCTCGCGGAACGCCTGGCGGTCAACGTTGAGCAGACCCTTGGAGCCCCCCATGACTATGCTGGCGGGTCCGGCGTATATGGCGCGTTCGAGAAACTCGTTGGGCTCCACGCCGTCGAGGGCGTTGAACTCGGTGGTGCAGTTCTTGAGCAGGTCGGTGACAAACAGGGAGTTGGAGCAGCCCACCCATAGCTGGTTACCGTCGAGGAGGATGCTCGTCACGTTGAGGTGTCGCTTGTCGGTCGAGTAGCCGGGCAGGGGCTCGGAGGTGCCCTTGCGGAGGTCGATGCGGCGCACCCCGCCGTTGCAGCCGACGTAGAGCGTGTGCGCGCCGTCGAACTGCGCGGTGATCACCTTCATATTGTCGGGGAAGGTGGCTATCACCTTGTCCTCGCCGGTGTTGAAGTCGTAGCGCACCACGCAGTCGGTGGCGAACATCATCAGCACGTTGGAGTCGCGGTAGAATGGGCGCATGAATGGGCGCTTCGAGGGGCGCCCGGGTAGGTCGATGTATTTCGTGGTTCCTTTCTCGGTGTCGACGATGAAGAGTTCGGTGTTGATGGCTGCGAACTTGGTGTCGGTCAATCGGCGCACGTCGGTGCCGGTGCCGCGCTTATTGCCGGCGGCGGCGGCGTCGCGGAACCCCTTCGGGGCGGGGGAGAGGCTGAACGTCTTCTTGTCAACGAGGTATACGTCGTCGCCGAACACGCTCATTATGTAGCTGTTCTTGTCGTAAAGCTCGATGCGGGTCACTTTCATCCCCTTGGTGGGCTCGGCGAGGTGGAACTGGTGGGTGTTTCGGTCGATGTACCAGAGCCCTTCGCCGTTGGTGGCCATATATAGGCGCTCCGGGAAGTCGGGGTCGTCGAGGAAGCAGGTCGGGCTGAGGCGCCGGTCGCGGTCGCCGGGGAAATGGCGCTGGGTGTGCATTGCGATCTTGTTGAAGAGCTGCACCCCTTCGTCGACGGTGCCGGAATACAGGTTGCCGTAGCTGTCCTTGTAGAGCGAGGTCACCGAGAGTCCCCCCTGGGGGGTGATCCATTCAATTTCGCGGGTTTCGGTGCGCAGCGAACGCACTCCGGCCCCGTCGGTGGCCAGCCACAGTTCGTCGGGTGCTACCCCGGCGATTATTGCCAGCACCATGTCGCACCCGAGGTTGGAGTTCGACTTGTCGATGGTGGCGAGTTTCTTGCCCGACTGGTCGTAGCAGGTGAGCCCCTGGTTGTAAACGGCGATCCATATGCGCCCGAGGCGGTCGATGTGGGCGGCCGATATTTCCATCCCTTCTATGCCGGGGTAGCGCGTTATCTCCCCGGTTGAGCGCTTATAGTTCCATACGCCGTCCCAGCGGGTCGCCAGCATGAGGTTGTCTGAGTCGATGGGCGCTATCTTGGTGTAATAGCGGTCGGAGCCCCCGGTGGTGTTGATGCGCGAAAGCTTTTGCGTGGCGCAGTCGTAGCGGAACAGCTGCCCGCGGCCCCCTAAGAGCACCGAGCGCCCCTCGTTGAGCGCCGAGCGCAGGTTCAGCGGTTTGTCGCTCTCGTAGCGGATTTCGGTGAAGCTGTTGGTCACCGGGTCGTAGACCGCCGTGCCCGACTCGCAGAGCGCCCACACATCGCCGTAGGGGGTCTCGAACAGGTGCCGTATGTAGTCCGAGGGGAGATAACCACCGCTTTCCGACGCGTAATACGATGTTATGCGGCTGTAGTCGTAGCGGTTGAGGCCGAATTTGGTCCCGATCCACAGGTAGCCGCGGGTGTCGCGCAGGAGGGTTCCGGCGAAGTTCTGGCTGAGTCCTTCGTTGATGCTCAGGCTCGTCATCCGGTACTCGTCGGCCGCCGCGCGAGTGGGGGCTAACATCGCTGTCAGAGCGCAGAGCAGCGCGCCGAGCGCGGTTCGCGCGTGGCGGAATATCTTGTTGGGTAACAACTGAATGGAGATCATAGGTCAATCCTGTAAAAACGGGCTGTCGCTGTGCCGCTCCCCGCGCCTCTCGGGCGCGGGGGCGGGGTAGGGGGTTAGCGGGGTTCTTTGAGGCGGAGGCGCTGGAACACTATGCGCAGCCCGCCGGTGTTGCAAGCTTCCTCGGTGAGCATCGCGAGGGTGCCGTCGGGGAGGATGGCCATAGAGGAGTAGCAGGCGGGTCCGTAGCTGGTCTGGCGCAGCCGCTGCCAGGTCGCGCCGTTGTCGGCGCTGGTCCATAAGGCCACGTCGCGCCGGTCCTCGGGAGCGGGGAGCGAGTGGAGCAGCAGCTTCTTGCCCGAAGTGGCGTTCCAGTTGATTACCTCGCCGTTGCACGCGGGGTCGATCAGGGTCGCGGAGCGCTCGGCGGCGGTCCAGGTGCGTCCGCCGTCGGAGGAGTAGCTGAACTTGCGTCCCTGGGTTTTCTGCCGGGTGCGCACCGAGGCCATCACGCGGCCGTCGGGGAGCTGCACGAATTTCGTCTCGTCGCCGTCGGTGTCGACGGGCTGTCCGGAGGTTGTCCAGGTGCGTCCGCCGTCGTCGGAGTAAACGCAGTATACGTCAAGGGGTTCCCATTTCTTGTTGCCCCGGCGGGAAATCAGGCCGAACATCAGCCGGCCATCCTTGGTCTGCAGGCCGCGTCCCGAGGTGGCAAAGGCAGTCAGCCCCTCGATCGGGGCGTTGCTGCCCGGTTTGCCGTAGAAGCCGTCGGTTACGTCGGAGGGCGCGCTCCAGGTCTGGCCACCGTCGGTGCTGCGGCTCACCACGATGCGGGCGGGGGAGGGGTGCCCCCCTTCGTCCCATAGGCCGCGGCCGTGGGTGGCCACGACAACGAGGGCTTTCTCCTTCCGGTCATATATTATGCAGGGGTCGCCGTAGCCTCCCCCCTCGTCGTTGGTCATGACGGGAATCTGGGGCGACCAGGTTGCGCCGTTGTCGTCGGAGTAGCGGGCCACCACGTCGATGCGCCCGGGGAGGTCGCGGTTCGAGTCGATGCGTTTGTCGGCCACGGCCACGATTCTCCCCGAGGGGAGTACCTCGATGGCAGGGATGCGGTAAAATTTCGAGCCCTCGTCGCCGGGGCTGAACAGCACGGTGCGGCTGATCACGGCGCCATCCTCGCCCGAGGCGGAGCGGACGTAGGGGTTGCCGTTGGCGGGGGCTTCGGCGGCCGCGGGGGCGGCGCCGCCGACAAAGATTGCCGCGGCTAAGGCGAGCCGCGTGAAAAGATGTCCGATTGTGTTTCGATTTTGGTTCATTGCACAGGTTTGTGGGTTGGTGTTTTAAGGTATCGCTGTCGTTTAAGCCGCCTGCGCGGCGTTTGATTCGGTGTCTTTAATAATATGGTGCAAATATAGTCAAAAAAGATGAAATAGGGACGTTTTGGACGAAATAACGACGTGCATATTTTGAACGAAAAACGGCTTTTGTTGTCTATTGTGTTCGATTTTGTACTTTTTCTGAAATTTTTAAGATATTTTGGGGCGTGAAAAAATTGCGCGTTCCTCTATCTTTGCCGCGTGATTATTATCCGGCGGCTGCGGCTACGGCATTTTTTCCACCCCGCTTCACCCCGCCTCGGTAAACACCCTATATAATAATGTGAAGTAATTCTCACTGATAATCCGGCGAACGCCTCCAGGACGCGACCCGGGGAAACAATGACTCGAATTAACCTTAAACCCCAAAACACTAAAAACAGCCTTTTTCTAAACCTGCAAGCATGAAAAAGATTTTACTCAGTGCAGCCGCCGTGGCAGTGTCGGTTTTCGCCGCAAGCGCCTACGAGCACTCAAACCCCAAAATCAACGAAGTCTATCCCCAGGCTGTCGATGCCGAGGGTGAGCTGGCTCCTGATAATTTCAAGAGCGCTACCGCGACTTCCATCCCCAAGCTTATCAAGCATCCCACAAAGCAGGCGGGCGTTTACAATACCGATCCCTACCTCGTGCGCGACTGGTTCCTCAAAGGTAACGAAGCTTACGAAAACGGTGTGATTATAGTAGCTGGCCCTCACGGTTGTCGCCAGGAGGAAGCCGACAAGGACATCGCCGCCGGTTTCAAAATGGTGAACTTCGGCGCTGAGTGCGGCAATGTGTTCGTTCTTAACGGCCAGGGTTCGAAGCTCGGCGAAGAACTCAACAAATACGGCGTCGAGGCCGAACTCGGCGAGCTCCCCGCCATCAAAGAGGGTCTCCAGCTCTTTTGGATTCCCAACCCCACTCTTCTCAAGTCTTTCGCGAAAGGTATCGAGAACAATAATCTCCGCCTCTCCCTCGAAGTGATGCTCTATCACAACGTGCCCACCACCGACCTCGTCGGCATTGGCAACTACTATATTATGGATGATGCCAACAACGTTCGCCCCGCGGGAACGAACGGCTCGAATGGTTCGGCTGTTCAGATGAAGGATTTCGTGTTTTCCTGGGCCGACAAAGCTGTCGCAGGTAGCGAGTTCTTCGATGATGACTGCAAGGACACCGGCGTATGGTTCGATGAAGCGGCCGGTGAGGACGAAACCTCTGCCCCCCACTGGAACCCCAACCGCTGGATGTACAACGAGAACGACTTCTGCCTTAACGGTGAGGATGTGGATGAGGCCTGGGGCTACGCTCCCAAGGTAAAGATGGAAATCAACGCCAACTTCCTCAACTCGGGCGGCGCCATTATATTCCGCAACCTTAAGATTTCAGAAGTCAAGGACGAAGGGATTCCCGCTCCCGGCCACCGCATCGCGTGGAACTGGTACGACCTCGGCGCTTCCGCAGGTGTTGAAAACGTCACCGTGGCCGACACCGACGCTCCCGCCGAATACTTCAACCTCCAGGGCGTGCGCGTCAACAACCCCGCCAACGGCGTCTTCATCTGCCGCCAGGGCAACAAGGTTACCAAAGTTGTGAAATAAGTTCCAATAGTTTTATATCCCCTGATCGAGGGCGGCTCCCCCGGCACTGCCGGGGGAGCCAGGGCCCCGGTCACAGCTCCTCCCTCTTTCTCCCCCCAGCCGGCGCGACGCGTTCGTGCGGGCACTCCGCCTCCCGACGAGCTAAAACGGCGATGAAGGTACGCCACGACAGCTTTTCCCGACGCGATGGACTCCAACCTCATCAATTTCCGTCCCATTAGCGGCCTCCGGGCCGGGACTGTCATGCCTACCGAAATTCAATTATCGCCGCAAGTCGGCTCCCTCGATTAACCAGTCTACCTTCAACTCTACAAATTCATTCTAACAAACGTACCTATCTTCTTACCAATCTAACCAAACTGCTGACCAAATGAAAAAGTATCTTTTTCTTCTGACGGCATTTCTCGGCTCCCTGACGGCTTTTGCCGCCAAGGAAGCCAAGGATTGCGAAAATCTTACCCCCTACTGGGACTTCAACAACGCCGAAACCGCCCTCGAAGCATCTTATGGTGAAGGTGCGGGAACTTATAATCTTGGAGGCCCTAACGGCAATTATTATACCAACAACAAAAGCTCGGACTTCTCTAACGGTCGTCTTGCTGTTAATGGCTCTCAGTCAACGACGGGCGCAAACCTTGAGACCCTCAATAAGTCATTCCAGCTCGTTGACCTCCAGGGGGACTGCGGCAAGGTATGGGTTTTCAACTTCAGCCAGTCGACTCTTCAGACCAAACTTCAGGAACTGGGCTTTGACTACGAGCTTCAGTCGGGCACACTCGGCAATGGTACGGGAGGCAATATGTACAATCTATACTTCCTCCCCGCTCCCGAAGTTTATGCCAACAGCGCCAAACTGCGTTGCCGCATCGAGTTGAACGTATACCATGCCGAGGACGACGACACCCCCACCATCCATATCTACGCTGAGAAGGATGCCGCCAATGCGATTGACGCTTCCAGCACGCCTATAAGCTCCGGCGTGTGGAACTGCAATGCTGACTATGCCATCAAGGCTTCGCATTTCAGAAATGACGAAGGCAAGTGGGATGCCAACAAATGGATGGTATACGACTTCCCAATTTCGGAAGGCACCCCCGCCAATCATCCCCATGTAAAGTTCAAGATTCTTGATGCCGGAAAACAGGATCTCGCTGTCCTTGTTCGTTCCATCAAGTTCTACGCTCCGTTTGAGGCTGGCGAAGAAGTGCCTGTGGTTACCGCTGAATCTCTTCTCGGCAACTTCGAGACCCTTGTTGTAAAACCGAACGAGGTAGTAAAACCCCTTACTCCGTTCCAGCAGCTCGAAATGGCTGATACCGATATGGTTCCGGCTGACTTCTACAGCGAGTTCTGGTTCAACAGCCGCGAAGGCGACATCCCCGCATTCTTCGACGCTGTAAGACCTTGGCAGTGCGAAGGTACTACTTATAAAGATGCCAAAGGAGAGAATGAATGGCTCAATGGTGCCATAGCTATGGGTTATGGTGTTGACGCTGCTGACCAGACGGCCGCTATTGCCGAGAATCGTGCTGCTATAATTGCGGAAGGTGTATCGAAAGTCGATCTTGGCGGTTCTTGCGGCCCCGTGTTTGTTATCAACAATAACAAGTCAACTCTTGGCGATGTGCTTGCGGAGATGATTGGGTACGAACTTCCTAAGAGCGGTACCGCCGTGACTCCCAACGTGATGACATTCTTCCCGGCCGTTGCTGACGCTGCTGTGAATAATTATCGGTTAAGACTCGAACTGAATATTTACGCTCCGAATGCGAATGGTACCTTTTCCGTGGTGCCCCGTACTATGAATCAGCATACTGTGACCACCAATACTGAGACGGGAAGCGTCCTTACCAGCGATTACTTCCTCGATGAGAATGGCGAATGGACTCCTACTCAATGGGTGGCCTACGAGTTTACCACTCCCGGTATGATCGGTACTGACCCCATCACGCTTAAAACCTCTTTCGGCAAGCTTGACAACGCCGCTCTTCTGATTCGCAATATCTCGGTTTACCCCTGCGACGCTTCTGAACTGAATGCCGAAGGCAAGGGTCTTTACCTCCCCTTCAAGGCCATCGAGCATACTGTCGGCAAGGTTGAGTTCCCGATCAACGTTCATCCCGAGGACCTGGAGAAGGTGCCTGCCGATGGCGACAAGTACCTGTGGGGCCACAAAATCCGCTACAATGTGCCGGAAAACTATGACCTCTATTATAAGATCAAGCACGACGAAACCACTTGCACCCACAAAGACCATCAGACCGCGGCTCCCGAATCGCGCGCCGCTGCCGGGGATGAATGGGTGAAGAACGATACCAACGAATACACCTACGCCGTTCCCGAACCGGGCCACACCGAGATTCTCTCGCTCAAGGCCGTAAACCGCGTTACCCAGCACGAGTTCGCGATGGACCCGATCACCGTGGCCGCCGACCCGATCCTTACCGGCATCGAGGTTGTCGACGCCGACCGCTTCGAGGGCGCTGTGGAGCTTTACAACCTCCAGGGTGTGAAAGTTGACCCCGCTACCGCCGCCCCCGGCGTGTACGTTGAGCGCCGAGGCGCCGCTACCCGCAAGGTAGTCAAATAATTGACAACGATACCCCGATACTATGGCATCGGCGGGAGCCAAAAGCTTCCGCCGACGCTAATGGAAACTGTTTAAAATCTGATTTTAAGCAGTTTCTGCTGTTAAATATAACCTAAATTTTACCGATGAAGAAAACCTCAGTGCTCCTGGCCGCGGCTGTCGCCGCGGGTTTCGCTTTCGAGGCAGGAGCCACGCCTAAAAACTACGCTCTTGAACTTACCGCCGGCGCTACAGCAGACTGCGGCCCGCTGGAAGCGCTCTCAGGAGCCGAGAATTTCACACTCCAGTTTTGGTTCTGCCCGGCTGAATGGACCGAGGGCGCGACTATCCTCTCGCGGGGCGACGGCTTCAAGGTGTCGCTCGGCAAGCCCGGATCGCTCACCATCGCGATCGGCGCGACCCCGCTCAGTGTGAATTCAACCGACTTCGCCGCCGGGAAGTGGGCGCAGGTTACCGTAGTGCGCTCAGCCGCCGAGGGTAAGGTGTTCGTCAACAACGCCGAGGCGCTGTCGCAGCCGATAGCCGCCGTTCCCGCTTCCGACGACCATCTGACATTCGGCGGAGGCTTCATCGGGCGCGTCGACGAGGTGCGTCTTTTCAAAACCGCCATCCCCGAGGACTTTGAGCGCTTCACGTTCAACACCATAAATAAATGGCACCCGCAGTGGGCCGACCTGCTCGCCTACTATAAGTTCGATATGGCGGGGTGCCCCGACGTTGTCGACTACAAATACATCATCGACTGGCGCTCGGCCAAGGACCGCGGCCTCGCTTTCGAGCGCGAGGGGCAGCAGAACAACCACGGCTACCTCCGCGACGGAGCCCGCAAGGTAGAGGTGACCGACAACGACAAACTGCCGTACCTCGTAAACGCCGGATACACCGCCAACGAACGCTTCTTCGACCGCATTATACCCCGCGACCAGTACCTGATGCACAACGAAATCATCAACCTGGCCGGGTACTCCTTCAACGACGGTACCGCCCAGGAGCAGAATCCGACCCGCCACGCCGAGGTAACCGGGGAGTGGCTCGCCGAGTTCGGCGGGCGCGAGGGGGTAGTCGCGTTTGATGGCACCAACGGTATGACCCGCGGTGACCTGCTGTCGAACAACGCTGGCTACGCTTTCGAGGCGTGGCTCAACCTCGACGAGTGGGTCGACGGCGCGGTGCTCATCGCCCGCGAGAACGCCGACAAAACCGAGGGTATCTCCATCGAGTTAGGTAAGAACAAGGCGGGAACCGACAACGCCCTCGTGATCCGCGTCGATGGCAATTGCTGGCGCTACTCGATGGCTAACCGCCTCGCGCCGGGCGAATGGCACTACATCGCCGTAAGCTCGCTGGCCAACCCGACATCCTCGACCAACTGCTACACCGTGGTGTATGACGGCCAGACCATTTCGGCCCGCGCCGCGCAGCACGACGGGGGCACAAACAACGCCTTCTCCGGCAGCAACGACTGCGTGCTCTTCAAGGGGTTCAAGGGTAAGGTCGACAACGTGTGCGTATGGTCGGCCTCGCGCGACGTGTCGCAGCTCATGGAGCATATGAACGGCTATGTAGTGCCCTCGCTCACGACCCACACCAACCGCGAGCGCATCGACAACTCCGAGGCCCTCTACCTCTTCGACCGCCAGGAGGCTCCCGGATGGGACAGCTACTCCAACGAGGAGTGGTTCCGAGTGATGCGTTCGGCCTATGAGGGTTACACCCAGCCCCGCATGATTCTTTCCTACCGCCAGCCCCAGGGCTCGACGCTCAGCGGGTCGAGCGGCATCTTCGCCAACAAGGAGGCCCGCGAGAAGTTCGCCCGCATGGTCGTGGAGCAGTCGAAGGAGTACGACGGCGTCGAACTCGACTTCGAATGGGTCTACGGCTCAGAATGGAACCAGTACGCCCTCCTCTCCGACGCGATCCGCGCCGCCCTCCCCGCCGACAAGAGCTTCAACGTTTCCTGCCACAACGTTTCCTACAACTATCCGAAAGCCGAGATGGATAAGGTGTCGGCCTTCACCTTCCAGCAGTATGGCCCTCAGGAGAACCACAGCCGCTTCACCCACTTCAAGAATATGTGCGCGGCTTTCGTCAACTACGGCTTCCCTAAGGAGAAAATCCTGACCTCCTACGCCACCACCACCGCCAAGGGGTCGAACGGCTCCCCGATCAAGGGTATCCGCGACGGCTTCGTGCCTGATGACACTTACCAGCTCACCGACAACGATATCGAATACCACACCGTCGGGGGCGAGCGGTTCGCGTTCACAGGACCCAAGCAGGTTTACAACCGCGCCAAGTACACCCGCGAGAACAACCTCGGCGGCATCTTCTACTGGGATATGGGCAACGATTACTGGATTTCGGAGGAGCAGATGGGCAAATACAACTTCGCCAAATATTGCTCCTACGGCCTTAACGCCAACATCGACCCGCTGGTCGACTCAGTAGAGGTAATCCACACCCCCGCCGGAGTCAGCGACGTGGTGGCCGACGGCTCCCGGGCCGAGCTTACGGTGAAGGTCAGCGGCTCCTCCGCCGAGTTCTCCGAGGTGGCCGACGTATATGCCGCCTCCGGCGCGCTCGTGGCCTCGAAAGCCCGTTCTGTTGAGCTTCCGGGCGGAATTTATATCGCCAAGGCGGGCAATAGCGAGGCCAAGTTCGTCGTTAAATAATGTAAAATGACATAAAATATAATAAACCAATCTATACCTTATATAATGAAAAAACTGCTGTATCTTCTTGCCGGAGTCGGTATGCTTGGCGGATTCGCCGCCTGCGACGACGAGGCCGAGAACCCCGGCGACTTCTCGCTCAAGGCCACCCTTGAGTTAGGGACCATCACCTCGGCCAAGGGTAGGGTATACCCCCTCACCGTCGACGAGGTTAAGGACACGGTATATGAGTATTTCTATACCGTGCGCGACACCCTGAAGGACGAGACCGGCGAGCCGGTGCTCGACGAGAACGACGACCTGATCATAAACATCTACGAGGATAGCTACTTCTCGAAGAAAACCGCCAAGCTCGTGCGTATGAAGCAGGTAGTGCTCTTCAACGAGGTTGACACGCTCACTATACCCATCAAGTCGAACGCCAAGTGGAGCGCCCCGATGCCCATATTCACCCTTAACGGCAAAGCACAGACACCCTGGTTCGAGAACTACGGCTCGACACTGGCCGGAGGCGGCGACTCGTATGTGAAGCTCGCCGTGACCACCGCCCGCTCCAAACGCGCTTTCGAGGGGTACCAGCGGGTGCTCACGAGCGACTCGCTGATTATGTACGTCATTCCGTTCACCCAGGTAGGGCGCGGGCAGACCCCCGACGGCTACGACTTCAGCCTTGAGAACCGCGACGAATGACGCGCCGCATCGAAACCGATCAATCTACTACCAATCATCCATCACAGATCATGAAAAAACTACTGACTATGATAGTCTGCGCGCTTGTGGCCGCCACCGCCTGGGCGCAGACAACCGTCACCGGCACGGTCTACGAGCCTTCGGGCGACCCCGCCATCGGCGCCACCGTGCAGGAGAAGGGTCACCCCGCGACCGGGGCCGCCACCGACATTGACGGAAACTTCTCGATCAAGGTCTCGTCGACGAAGGCTACCCTGATAGTGAGCTATATAGGTATGGAGAGCCAGGAGGTGCGTCTCGACGGACGCACCAAGCTCGACATCCATATGAAGGAGAACTCCACGCTGCTGGAGGAGGTCGTGGTCGTGGGCTACGGCACGCAGAAGAAAATCAACGCGACCGGCTCGGTGCGCACCATCGACAACGAGGTGCTTGAGTCGCGACCCATCTCCAACGCCGTGCAGGGTCTGCAGGGCGCGGTTGCCGGCCTCAACATCACCAACGACGGCGGCGGTGCCCCCGGCACGGAAATGAACATCAACATCCGCGGCGTCGGCTCCATCGGCGAAGGCTCCGACTCGAAACCCCTGGTGCTCATCGACGGCATGGAGGGTGACCTCTCCACCATCAACCCCAACGACATCGCCAGCATCTCGGTGCTGAAGGACGCCGCCGCGGCCTCGATCTACGGCTCCCGCGCCCCGTTCGGCGTAATCCTGGTGACCACCAAGGGGGGCGACCGCGGCACCCGCGTCACCTATACCGGCAACGTCCGCTTCCAGGAGCCTGTATCGGTGCCCGACGCGGTTGACTCCTACACCTGGGCGCTTATGTGCAACGACGCCTGGGTCAACGCCGGAGGCAACCCCTATTTCGGCGCGAGCGCTCTGGAGAAGATTCTCAAATTCCAGCGCGGCGAGCTGCAGTACGCGACCGGCGCCAGCCAGTCGAACACCTCGGAGTGGTATAAGGACTATCAGGCCTGGGGCAACACCAACTGGTACGACGTGTATATGAAGAAGGTGGCCGTTTCGCACGAACACAACCTCTCGGTTACCGGCGGCGGCGACAAGGTGAGCTACTACTTCTCGGGCAACTACCTCGACCAGGCAGGTATCTTCAACTACGCCGATGAAAAATACCAGCGTATGGCGTTCAGCGGCAAGGTCAACGTGAAGTTCAACGATTATGTGTCGTTCCAGTGGACATCCCGCCTGATCTGGACCTCCAACAACAAGCCCTCGGCCCTCAACGCCCTCTTCTACCATAACCTCGGGCGCCGAATGCCAACCAACCCCGTCAAGCTCCCCAACGGTGACTACTCGCCCGAGAATATGATCGCGAGCATCGAGAATGGCGGACGGCAGAAAACCAACACCCTGCAGTTCTATAACCAGGCCAACCTCGTCATAACCCCCATCAAGGACGTCGACTGGGCAATCCACGCTGAAATTAACTCCCGCCTGGAGAACAATCCATTCACCCGCCAGTTCAACCCCATCGGCTACACCGGCCCCGACGGCGCCTATAATTATATAAGCGTGTTCAACGGCGTGGAGGCCAAGCACTCGATCGACAAGAACGGCAACTTCGTGGTTAACCCCGGCGCCGGGGAGAAGTACTACGAGAAAGCGTTTACCAAAATCAACTACTTCTCGACCAACTTCTACACCGATTACTCGCTCTCGATCAACGACAAGCATAACTTCAAGTTCCTCGTCGGCCTCCAGACCGAGTACTACCAGCGCCAGATCGACCGCATGGCCCACTTCGACATCCTCGACCCCAACAAGCCGTTCATCCCTTCGGCGGTGGCCTCCGACAAGGCCATGGCCTCCGAGGTCAAGGGCGAATGGTCAACGATGGGTATCTTCGCCCGCGTGAACTATAACTTTATGGACCGCTATATGGCCGAGGTAAACGTTCGCACCGACGGCGCCTCGCGTTTCCCCAAGGACCAGCGCTGGGGTTGGTTCCCCTCCTTCTCGCTCGGTTGGAACGTTGCCCAGGAATCGTTCTGGGAGGATTGGACCAACGTGTGCAACTACCTGAAATTCCGCGGCTCCTACGGTGTGCTTGGCAACCAGAACACCACCTCCTTCTACCCCTACTATCAGAAGATGGTGACCTCGGGCGCCGACGTGGTCATCGACGGCAAGCAGGTCAACAAGCTCCCCGTCTACGACCCGTATTCGACCCAGCTCACCTGGGAGAAAATCCATAACTGGGGTGTGGGTCTCGACTTCGCCTTCCTCCGCTCGAAGCTCCAGGGCTCGTTTGACTGGTACGAGCGTACCACCAAGGATATGGTGGGCCCCGCCCGCGCCTTCTCCGCCGTGTTCGGCGGCTCCGCTCCCAAAACCAACAACGCCGAGATGCGCACCCGCGGCTGGGAGCTGGAACTCTCCTGGCGCGACCGCATCAACGACGACTGGAGCTACTCGGTGAGCGCCTCGCTCTCCGACTACCAGTCGAAAATCACCAAGTATGACTCCCCCGACGGCGCCCTCTCCGGCTGGTACGCCGGCAAGGACTACGGCGAAATCTGGGGCTACGACGTGGTCGGCATCGCCAAGAGCGATGAGGAGATGCGCGCCTACCTGGCCGAGCACTCCCAGAGCAACATCAACAACCGTGGCGGCAACACCGTGATCGGTGCCTGGGGCGGCGGTGACCTCATGTACCTCGACCGCGACAACAACGGCTCGGTCGACGGCGGCTCGCAGACCATCGACGACCACGGCGACCTCCGCGTGATCGGCAACGAGACTCCCCGCTACGCCTACAGCTTCACACTTGAGGCAAAATGGCGCTTCATCGACCTCCGCGCCTATTTCCAGGGTATCGGCAAGCGCGACTACTTCATCGGCACCTCGACCTTCTTCGGCTACGGCGCCAACGCCTGGCAGGCCACCCTCTTCAAGGACCACCTCGACTATTTCCGCTACGCCGGTTCGGAACTCGGCGCGAACCTCGACCCCTACTATGGCCGAATCCGCACCGACGCCAACAACGTGCAGGTGTGCGACCGCTATCTCCAGGACGCTTCCTATCTGCGCCTGAAGAACCTCACGATCGGCTTCTCGCTCCCCGAGAACGCGAAAATATCGAAATACGTCCAGAAGGCCCGCCTCTACTTCTCGGCCGAGAACCTCTTCACCTGGACAAAGCTCAAGATTTTCGACCCCGAGGCGCTTTCCTACCAGGACGGCGACTACAACGGTGGCGCCGGCAAAACCTATCCGCAGTACCGCACTTACTCCGTCGGGCTTGAGCTGACCTTCTAAGAGATTGTTTTAAAACTTCTTACCGCAATGAAATTCGCGAAATACGCTATACTGGGGCTGATGGGGGCCGCCGCGCTGGCCTCCTGCTCCGACGACTTCCTCGACCGCAAGCCGATGGACTTCGGCGACGAATCGTCGTACTATAATACCGAGGGGGATCTCGAAGTCGCCGCAAACGCCTTCTACGAGTACCTCCCCAAGAACAACAACCTCTGGGGCGGACTCTACACCCAGGACAACACCTCCGACTCCCAGGCCGGGGCGTCGCCCTCGTCGCTCTTCTACCAGGGTGACAAGCAGACGGTGAAAATCGAGAGCTCCGAATGGAACTTCACCAAGCAGCGCGCCATCAACTTCTTCATCAACAGTACCGAGAAGAAGTACGCGTCGATTACCGGCAACAAGGCCAACATCGACCACTATCTGGGCGAGGGCTACTTCTTCCGCGCCTACGACCAGTTCCGCCTGCTGCGCAACTTCGGCGACTGCCCCGTGCTCCGCGACCTTCTGGAGTCCGACCAGGACGCCGTCACCGCCAAGAGCCGCCGCACCCCGCGCAACCTCGTGGCCCGCGAGATTATCAAGGACCTCGACCGCGCCGCCGAGCTTATGCTCGACTGGCACCCGTCGGCTGGCCGCGTCAACGCCAAGGTGGCCCAGGCTCTGAAGGCCCGCGTTGCCCTCTACGAGGCAACCTGGGAGAAATACCACGCCGGTACCTGCTTCGTGCCCGGCAACGACAAGTGGCCCGGCAAGAGCTATTGGCCCGACTTCGCATGGCCCGCGGGTTCGGCCGAGGCTGAAATCGACTTCTTCCTCGACGAGGCCATCAAGGCCGCCGAGATCGCCGTCGACGGCCACCCCCTGGCCAAGGATTACCAGGCGATGTTCAATTCACCCTCCGACCAGCCCTTCGGCGCCGACTCCGAGGTGCTCCTGGCCCGCTACTACGCGACCGGCGTGCTCACCCACTCCTGTACCCGCTACCTCGTGAGCGGCGGCGGCTGCGGCGTCACCCGCGCGGCGGTCAACTCCTTCCTCATGGTCAGCGGCAAGCCCTGGTACGCCGCCGGTTCGGAATACAAGGGTGACAAGACCTCGTATGAAGAGTTCCAGAACCGCGACACCCGCCTTACCGGCTCGGTGCGCGCCGCCGGCAGCTTCATCAACGAGTCGCGCGACCCGGAAACCGGCAAGCTTGTGCGCGACACCGTGTACCACTACGTTCCCTTCATCACCCAGAGCGGCAACCAGAAGGCCACCACCGGCTACGAGCTCAAAAAGTGGTGGAGCCCCGACAAGGCCCAGGACGCGCAGTCGGAGTGCACCACCTCGGTGCCCCTCTTCCGTTCCGGCGAGGCCATGCTCAACTATATCGAGGCTTACTACCTGCGCCACAACACGCTCGGCGGCAAGTGCGACCAGTACTGGCGCGAGCTCCGCAAGCGCGCCGGCGTCGATGAGGACTACAACGCGACCATCGCCGCGACCGACCTCAATAAGGAGAACGACCTGGCCGTGTGGTCGAAGGGCGTGATGGTCGACGCCACCCTCTACAACATACGCCGCGAACGCCGCTGCGAGCTCCTGGCCGAGGGCCTGCGCCTCGACGACCTCAAGCGCTGGCGCTCGCTCGACAAGATGGTGAACTACCACGTCGAGGGGCTCAACCTCTGGGACGAAATCTACAAGCTCTACGAGAACGGCAAGGGCCCCAAGGCCGACGTCGTGTCGCAGTCGCCCGTGTCGAAGTATATCCGCCCTTACCAGATCAACGCCACCTCGAAGGCCTACGCCGGATATAACTTCCCGAAACCCCACTACCTGGAGCCGATACCCATTTCGGAATTCCTCCTGACGGGTGGTTTCGACAAGTCGCCCCTTTACCAGAACCCCGGCTGGCCACAGCGCAACGACGGTATCGCCGACTATTCCTACGATTGCGATTGATTGCCCGCGTTCCCTCATAAAAACGGCGGAGTCAGCGCCCCGCGACCGGGGTGTCGGTTCCTCCGTTTTCAGATTTATTCACTAAATAAAGGTTTCGAAAAACGCATTCTGCTAAAAAATGAGCCGCGGATGAACAAAATCGCTGTCGACATTACGGCATATTGATTTTTCTTTCGTATCTTTGTTAGCTGGAATTCAAGTTAGAAACTCTTTGAAAATTCAACCGGTTTCTCGGAGCCGACACTTTCAGAATACTTTTTGTGCCGAACGATATGATTAACAAGTCCTATGCCAAATGGGTGGTCCCCTCAGCCGCCCTCCTCGCCGCCGGAATCGGTGTCTACGGTCTCTCCTCGTGCCAGAAGGCCAAGGCCGGAAACGCCGCCGACAAGCCCCTCAACATCGTCTACATAATGACCGACGACCATACGGCCCAGATGATGAGCTGCTATGACACCCGCTACGCGCATACCCCCAACCTCGACCGCATAGCGCGCGACGGCGTGAGGTTCACCAACAGCTTCGTGGCGAACTCCCTTTCGGGCCCCTCGCGCGCCTGCATGCTCACCGGCAAGCACTCCCACACCAACGGGTTCACCGACAACACTCTCTGCGAAGAGTTCGACAACACCCAGCCCACTTTCCCCAAGTACCTCCAGAAGGCCGGTTACCAGACCGCCGCTTTCGGAAAATGGCACCTCCACAGCCTCCCCACCGGGTTTGACCGCTGGGAAGTGGTGCCCGACCAGGGCGACTACTACAACCCCGACTTCATCGTCGAGTCGGGCGACACAGTGCAGGTCCACGGCTACCTCACCGACATCATAACCGACAAGAGCCTCAACTGGCTGGAGAATGAGCGCGACAAGGAGAAACCCTTCTGCCTGCTCATACACCACAAGGCCATCCACCGAAACTGGATGCCCGACACGGCCCACCTCGCCCTCTACGAGGACAAGACCTTCCCCCTGCCCTCGAACTTCTACGACGACTATGAGGGTCGTCCCGCGGCCGCCGCGCAGGAGATGAGCATCGACAAGGATATGGACCTCCTTTACGACCTCAAAATCTACTCGCCCGACCGCGACTCGCGCCTCAAGGAGCGCTACGAGAGCTATGTGAACCGCATGGACCCCGAGCAGCGCGCCGCCTGGGACGCTTTCTACACTCCGATTGTCGAGGAGTTTGACTCGCTGAAGCTCACCGGCAAAGCTCTGGCCGAATGGAAATACCAGCGCTATATGCGCGACTATCTCAAGGTGGTGAAGAGCCTCGACGACAACGTGGGCCGCGTGCTCGACTACCTTGAAAAGAACGACCTGCTCGACAACACTCTGGTGGTGTACACCTCCGACCAGGGCTTCTATATGGGCGAGCACGGATGGTTCGACAAGCGCTTCATGTACGAGGAATCGTTCCACACTCCCCTGATCATGCGCCTCCCCGCCGGGTTCGACCGCCGCGGCGACATCGAGGAGATGGTGCAGAACATCGACTACGCTCCGACCTTCCTCGACATCGCCGGTGTGGAAATCCCCAAGGATATCCAGGGCGTGTCGCTCCTTCCGCTGCTCAAGGGTGAGCACCCCGACGACTGGCGCGACGCTCTCTACTACCACTTCCACGAATATCCCGCCGAGCACGCCGTCAAGCGCCACTACGGCGTGAGCGACCTCAAGCACAAGCTCATCCACTTCTACAACGACATCGACGAATGGGAGCTCTACGACCTTACCGCCGACCCCAACGAGATGCACAACATCTACGGCAAACCGGGTACCGAGGAGGTGACCGCCGATATGATGCAGAAGCTTAAGAAACTCCAGGAGCAGTATGACGACCCCGTGCGCCATCAGTTCCCCATCAAGTAAATCCTGAACACGCCGGTCGGGGCCCGCGACGAACGCGGACCCCGGCCAGCGCTTCGCTCCCGCTATCCCCGATCCTCGCGCTCTCCACCCCAACATCCCTTCCTAACATAACCACTTCTTGCTTAAATCTGAAATGAAGAAACTTCTTGTGGCCCTATGCCTGTCGGTCTGCGGCCTGGGCGCGAGCGCCGACTACGCGCTGCTCCCGGCCCCGGCACAATTGAACGTTACTACGGGTGAATACGCCGTCCCCGCCAAGGGGCTGACCGTGGCAGGTAAGGACGCCAAGACCTTTGCCCGCGACCTCCGGCTCCGCGGCGTTGAAGCCAAACAAGCCTCGAAAGGGGCCTCGGTAACCCTGAAAACCGACGCGTCGGTTTCTGCCGAGGGTTACGCCCTCAGCGTCACCCCCGCCGGAATCGAGGTGAAAGCCTCGACACAGGCCGGGTTCTATTACGCCGCCCAGACCCTGGCGCAGATGGTGAAGCAGAATCCTGCCGCCCTCCCCGCGGTTGAGATTACCGACTCGCCCCGTTTTGGCTACCGCGGCATGATGCTCGACCTGGTGCGCTGCTACCTCCCGTTCGACGAGCTGAAGAAACTTGTCGACGAGGCCGCTGCTTTGAAAATCAACAACGTGCATCTGCATCTGACCGATGATAACGGTTGGCGTCTTGAAATCAAGAAGTATCCCAAACTCACCGAGGTTGGCGCCTGGCGCGTTGACCGCCCCGAAATCTTCCCCGCGCGCCTCAACCAGCGCTCTGCCGACGAGAAAACCACCTACGGCGGTTTCTACACGCAGAAGCAGATGCGCGAGCTGGTTAAGTATGCCGCCGAGCGCCATGTCAACCTCATCCCCGAAATCGAGCTTCCGGCCCATGCCGCCGCGGCCATCGCCTCGTACCCCGAGCTGACCTGCCCGGTTGACTCCGGCAAGTTCGTAGGCGTGTTCACCGGCATAGGCGGCAAGGACGCCTCCATAATTATGTGTGGCGGCAACGACAAGGTGATCGAGTTCTACAACAACGTGCTCGACGAGGTTATCGACATCTTCCCCTCGAAGCATATCCACCTCGGCGGCGACGAGGCCGCCAAGGACCGCTGGGAGCGCTGCCCCCTCTGCCAGGAGCGCATCAAGAAACTCGGCCTCAAGGACGAGGAGGAGCTCCAGGCCTGGCTGATGAACCAGATCTCCGGCCATCTTATCGAGAAGGGCCGCGTGCCTATGGGCTGGGACGAGGCCACCTACGGCAACCCCACCAAGGATATGGTAATCTACGGCTGGCAGGGTATGGGCCAGGTCGCCGTGAACGATGCCCGCAAGAGCGGCCGCAAGTTCATCATGACCCCCGCGCTCAAATTCTACCTCATCCGTTACCAGGGCCCGCAGTGGTTTGAGCCGTTCACCTATTTCGGCAACGTTACCCTTAGCGACATCTATAACTACGAGCCTGTGGCCGACGACTGGACTCCCCAGCTTGAAGAGCAGCTCCAGGGGCTCCAGGGCTCGCTCTGGACCGAGTTCTGCCGCACCAACGAGGATGTCGAGTACCAGCTCTTCCCCCGAATGCTCGCCGTTGCCGAGCGTTCCTGGGCTCCCAAGGGGCGCGTCGACCTCCCGGCTTTCGTGAGGGCGGTCGACCGCTACGTTCCCGGCCTGGAGGAGAGGGGGCTCACCGTGGCCAAGTCGATGTACAACATCCAGCACAAGATCGTGCCCAATGGCGACGGCACACTCACCGTGGAGCTTGAATGCGAGCGCCCCGACGTTGACATCCGTTGGACCACCGGCAAGGACCTCGACGCTTCGGCCCGCAATCTCGGCCATCGGGTGGCTATCCAGAACCTCAGCGGCGACTTCACCATCACCGCCGCGACTTTTGACCGTCACTCCGGCAAGCAGCTCGGTGAGACTCTCGTGCTCCCCGTGAAGTCGAATCTCGCGACTGGCCGCACCGTGACCGCCAAGAACGCGCTGCGACCCACCGCGGCTCTCACTAACGGCCTCCGCGGCAGCGACCGCTTCAGCGATTTCGAGTATGTGGGCTGGAACGGCGAGCCGGTCGATATGACCCTTGACCTCGGCGAGGTGAAGAACGTGAAGAAGGTTGTGCTCGGCAGCATCGTCAACTCCGACCTCTGCTCGGCAGCACCGCTCGAAATCGTGGTCTACGGTTCGGCCAACGGCCGCAGCTATTATGTGCTCGACCGCATCGAGGTTGACAAGGACAAGATTTTCCGCGGCAACCCCAATAAGGTCGACTACACCGCCGAGTTCCCCGCTACCGACGCGCGCTACATCCGCGTGCTCGGTGTCAATCCCGGCGCCATCCCCGACGGGATGCCGCGCGAGGGCGCGCCCGCCCAGATCTACTTCGACGAGATTATCGTTGAGTGACGCTTCCCTAAAAAATGAAATTCAACAAATCAAACATATACCTGATGATCAAACAACTCTCAGCTCTTGCCCTGGTGCTTGGCGGATGCTCGATGGCGGTTTTCGCCGACGACACGCCCGAATGGCAGCAGCCCAACACGTTCCGCGTCGGGCAGATCGACCCGCACGCCCTGGTAGTGCCCTATGCCGACGACGCACCTGTGTCGGCCATCGCCGACATGAAGTATGCCGACTCCCCCTACTATCTGAACCTCAACGGTCAGTGGGACTTCAAGTGGGTAATCAATCCCGGCCAGCGCCCCCAGGGGTTCCAGGCTCCCGACTACGACCTCAAGGGTTGGGACAAGATTACCGTGCCCGGCAACTGGCAGACCCTCGGCTACGGCACCCGTGTCTACACCAACGAGACTTACGAGTTCGACACCGAATTCTATAACTTCAAGAAGGACCGTCCGCGCGTCCCGTTTGAAAACAACGAGGTGGGTTCCTACCGCCGCGAGTTCACCATCCCCGCCGGATGGGAGGGTCGCCGCGTGGTGCTCGCCGCCGAAGGCATCTCGTCGTTCTTCTACGCTTGGGTCAACGGCCAGTACCTCGGCTGCAATATGGACTCCAAGACCGCTGCCGAGTGGGATGTGACCGATTATCTCGTTCCGGGCAAGAACGTGGTGGCCTTCGAGGTTTACCGCTGGTCGTCGGGCAGCTATATGGAGTGCCAGGATATGTGGCGCCTCAGCGGCATTGAGCGTGACGTCTACCTCTATTCCACCCCTAAAACCTTCATTTCCGACTTCCGCGCCGTGGCCACTCTCGACAAGAAGGCCTACAAGGATGGCGAGCTCCAGCTCACCGTCGACCTCCAGGGGCTCCCGAAGGCTCCCCAGGCTCCTGCGAAAGGTAAGAAGAAGGTGAAAGCCAAGGAGTTCAAGCCCTACACCATTGATTATAAACTTTATGATGCCGACGGCAAGGTTGCCGCACAGGGCGCTGAAAACGGTTCGGAAATCGTGAACTTCTACGCCTCCCTTCCCGGTGTTAAAGCCTGGTCGGCCGAGCATCCCAACCTCTACACGCTCGAACTGTCGCTCAACGACCCCGAGGGTAACCGCACGGAGCTCGTCGGATGTAATGTCGGTTTCCGCACCACCGAGGTTAAGGACGGCCTCTGGCTTATGAACGGCAAGCGCGTGATCGTGAAGGGTGTCAACCGCCATAGCTGGGACAAGCTTGGCCACGCTCTCGACCCCGCCACCGAGCTCCGCGACATCGAGCTGATGAAGCTCAACAACATCAACACCGTGCGTAACTGCCACTACCCCTCGACCCGCAACTGGTACCACCTCTGCGACAAGTATGGCATCATGGTGATCGACGAGGTGAACTTCGAGAGCCACGGCTACGGCTACAAAGAGGAGGCTATGGCCAAGGATCCGATGTGGATTCCCGCGGCTATGGACCGCACCAAGCGCGCCTACGCCAAGAGCAAGAACAACCCCTCGGTTTGCTTCTTCTCGCTCCAGAACGAGTCGGGCAACGGCGTGGTGTTCGAAGAGACCTATAAGTATATGAAGGAAATCGAGCCCAACCGCCCGATCCAGTGCGAGCGCGCGCTCAACGACTGGAACACCGACATATACGCCAATATGTACCGCCCGATCAACGTGGTTATCGACTACGCTTCCAAACCGGAGAACAAGCCCTACATCCTCTGCGAGTTCGCCCACGCGATGGGCAACAGCGTCGGCGGCCTCCGCGACTATATGAATGTGTTTGAGAATCTTCCCAAGGCCCAGGGTGGCTGCATCTGGGACTGGGTCGACCAGTCGTTTATCGAGAATGACTCGCTCGGACGCCCCTATTACACCTATGGCGGCGACTACGGCCCCAAGATGGAGGTCCCCTCGTCGATGGCTTTCTGCTGCAACGGCCTGATTACCAGCGACCGCAAGGAACACCCCCATATGCAGGAGGTCAAGAAGGTATATCAGTATGCCAAGGCTCGCATGATGAACGAGCGCGAGCTCGCCGTGAGCGTGCGCAACTGGTACGACTTCTCTAACCTCAACGAGCTCAAACTCAACTGGAAGGTCAACACCGTCGACGGCAAGGTGCTGATGTCGGGCGCTATCGACAACGTTAACTGCGCTCCCGGCGACTCCGTGCTCCTCAAGCTCGGCAACGCCCCCGTGCTCTCCGAACCCTGCTACCTCGACCTCTCCTGGACTACCAAGAAGGCCGCTAACCTTATCCCCGCCGGATATGAGGTAGCCTACGACCAGTTCACCATCCCCGCGGCCGAACCTGCCGCCATCGTTGCCGAAAAGCCCCTCAAACTCAAAAAGAAAGGTGAGGTTTACTCCAACGGCGACCTTGCGTTTGCCGTAGACCCCGCTACCGGTGCTATCAACTCCGTGAAGGTTGCCGGTGTTGAGAAACTCGCCGCTCCCATCGAGCTCTCGCTCTACCGCCCGATGACCGAGAATGACGCCGCCGGCGCCGGTTCCGGCAAGTTCTGGACCAAGGAAGGCCTCAAACATATCTCCTTCGAGGCCGGTAAGGTCGAGCTGAAGAAAAACGTGCTCACAGTACCGTTCGCCGTCAAGGGTGCCGAAGGGCAGAATGTAGGCGCCGGTTCCTACGCTGTGACCATCCTCCCCGGCAACAAGATGGAGATCACGACCACCTTCAACCCCGACACCGCCGTGGTTACCTCGCTCCCCCGCGTGGGCCTCACATTCCGCGTGCCCGAAGCTGACTGCCGCACCTTTACTTTCGTAGGCCGCGGCCCCGTTGAAACCTACAACGACCGCAACTCGGCAGGGCGCATCGGCACCTACACCCTTACTCCCGCTGAGAACTTCCACAACTACGTTGTGCCCCAGGCCACCGGCAACCACACCGAGGTGAGCCGCCTCACCCTCGGCGACGGCATCACGATTACCGCTCCCAAGCTCTTCCAGGCCGGTGTCACCCCCTACGACGACGCTACCTACGGCGCTCCCACCTGGCAGCAGCAGACCAAGGAGGGTATCCGCGGCCACATCAAGGACCTCAAGGACGACGGTATGGTGACTGTCCACATCGACGCCGAGCAGATGGGTGTCGGCACCGCTACCTGCGGCCCCGACGTGCTCTCGCAGTACCGCGTGCCCGTGGCTCCCACCACCTTCACCTTCACCCTCGACTTTTAATCCCCGACCCATACCGGGCGGCATCCGCCGCCCGCCATCACCCACAACAGCGAACCCGGCCCCTCACAGGAGCCGGGTTCGCCGCATTCCTTCCCAACCAATTGAGCGCCTGGGAGTAATGAGAATTATGGGAGTTTTGGGAAATTTGGGAGTTTTGGGAGCAATGGGAGTTTTGGGAGCAATGGGAATCCCAATCTTCCCAATCCTCCCATTATTCCCAAATTTCCCAATTCTCCCAAGATGCTTGAGTTTTTGGTCGCGGTCATTCGGTGCGGCCCGGGGTGTAGGTTTTGGTTATGTGGTCGAATACCGCGGGGGAGTCGATTACCTGCTGCTGCAAGAAGTTGCGGTTGAGTTCCTTCTCCTGCGACATCTCACTTACCAAAACCTTGTCGTCGGCCAAGAACGCGCTGAGCCAGTTGCGGGTAAGGTTTGGCTTGAACTCGTTGCGCGGCACGCCTATCAGATACGGATAGCCTTTCTTTTCAAAAAAGTTCGTCACTGGATTCACTTCGAGGACAAAGCGGTTTTTTGACGGTTTCAGCTTCGAGAAACTGATCCACAGCCTCAGATGCTCACCCGCGGTTCGGAAAGCGAACCATTTCATAAACGGCTTCCCCTTCTCCATTGTTTGTTTCGTTGAGCCATCTTTCATATTGAAAGTGCCGGAGGGTAGCCATTTTATGAGGCATCGATCGTCCGGGTTGTCGTTGTGCCAAATCACCGCGTGGTCGATTGAGTCGGCAGCGAGCTTCACTTTCTTGCCGTTGACCACCACTTTTATCTCCTTGTCCCATCCCTCGGGAATCTTGTCGAGGGGCACCGACTTATATTCCGTGCCGTTGTTCATCATGATGTCGGCGGCGGCCTTTGGCGCGCCCGCCGCGCCCACGCATACCATCAGCGCGATAGCGAAAAGAATAATCCTGTTCATGGCGTTGTATTTGGGGTTAGATATTGGAGTTGGTTGATAATCGCGAATATAAGTAAAAATTCTTGCCCGACAAATAAAAACATAGCGCCCCGCGGCCGGGGTGGCAGCGGGGCGCTCGGTATGCGGGTCGGGGTGGGTTAGCGGAGGATTACCTTGGTGGCGCGGGTGCCGCGGCGCAGGATCACGATGCCGCGGGTGGTGGCGGGGTCGACGCGGCGTCCGTCAAGCGAGTAGTATTCGGCGGGCGCGTTGGAGTCGTCGGCCTCGTTGGCGAGGTTGGTGTCGATGAGGTCCTCGATGCCGGATGCTGACTTGCGGGCCGACAGCGAGAAGTTCTGCACCTCCCAGGTGCAAGCTTCCGAGGAGGTCGATGTGTAGCGGAATCCGATGCGCACTTTCTTGCCGGCGAAGTCGTTGAGGGGCACTTTCACGTCGCGGGTGAATGTCCACGATGTTCCCTTGGGCCAGATGATTTTCTGGGCGGGCACGGTGTAGTCCCCCTCGCCTTCGGCTCTGACTATCACCGAGAGAACGGCCGAGGGGTCGGCGGCGAACTTCACGGCGTGGTCAAACTTGATGCTCGGCTCGGTGTACCCCGCGAGGTCTATCTCGGGAGTGAGAAGTGTGGCGTCGCTCTCGTAGTATACGATATTGTCGTTGGAACCCATGGCCGCAGATGCCTTCCATCCGTAGGTCGCGTCGAGGGTCCACACGTTCTGCTTGCCGGAGGGTTTGACCGCCGTCTCAACCTCGCAGCCACCTTCGCTGCCGATGAAGGTGTTGGCGTAGAGTTCCTCGATGATGCCTGTCGCGGGGCCGTCGCCGATGGAGCCTCCGCCGGTGTAGGCGGCGCTCTTAACGGTTGTCTTTACGTTGAAGGGTGTGCTCACCGAGTCGCCCCATATGTATTCCATGAGGTTGGGGAAGTCGACAAACGGGTTGCGGTTGCGCTGGAGGCTCTCCACGTCGTCGTTGCGCTTGGTTTCAATGCCATCAACCGGGTCCTGCTTGGCCCACTCGATGTAAAGCTCGGCGGCCCAGCTTTTGAGGGTGGGGTAGGAGCCTTGCTGCAGAATGGAGAGGCCCGACTCGGTGGTCCAGTTGAAGTCCTGGTAGGCGGTGGCCATATACATATAGCCGCGGGCGAAGTCTCCCTTCCATTTGTCGGCTGGTTCCCAGTAGTTCACGCCGTCGGTGCCTTTGCCCACGCGGGTGCACCCATTGTCGCCCGTATCGGTCGGCTTGATTACCACTGCCATCGCGTAGTTGCTCTTGGTGGAGTTTATTTTCTGTTCGCATGGCATGAGGTTGTACAGGTCCTTGTAGGCGTTGTTGGTTGAGCTGCCCCACCAGCTTTTGGGGAATGAGTGCTCGATGTTCATACCGCTCACCGAGGAGCCGCGGGAGCCGAAGTAGCGAATGTCGTTGGAGTATCGGTCGCACACCGAGCCGTCATCATTGCGGTCGGACACATAGAACCCCCACCAGGTCTTCCCTTGGCCAGAGCCGTAGTCGAGCATTTTCACGTTCTCGGTAAGGATTTCGTGGACGGCGGTTTTCAGCGCCGCGCCTTTCAGGCCCTGCAGGCGGCTGTAGTAGTCGAGGTCGATCGAGGCGGAAGCATCCGGGGCGATGGCCGCGCCGGCCAGCCCGAGGAGTATGGCTTTGTAATGAATCTTCATCTGCGGTAATGTTGGTTCCAATTGGTTTTGAAATGGTATCGGACGCGCTCCCGCCTTGTCGGGGCGGGGGTAGCCGACAAATTTACAAACATTTCCTTTCACCGCAAATCATATTACGGGGAAATTTCGTAATTTTGCCGAAACGTTATTTATAATAAGCGCTCCGGGCGCTACGACTACGCATGATGAAGGAACCGAAACCCAAGACAATCTACGCCCGCGGCGCTGACGACGGCCTCTGGATGGGGCTCTACATATCGGTGGCCGTGGCCCTGATCGGCGGCTCGCTCGCGGTGCCCCTGCTGCGTATTCCGGCTACCGCCCTGGCTCTCGGGGTGCCGTTCCTGACATATTTCTTCCTGAGGCGCACCCACGTCGCGGCCCACGGAATGACGGTGTTCTCGGCGCTCTGGATGCAGGGCATCGTGATGTTTGCCTGCGCGTCGATTATCTTCGGCGCCCTGGCCTACGTTTATCTGCGATACATCGACCCCGGGTTCATAAATGCTGTTTTCACTTACCTGATTGACTTTTACGACTCGATGGGCGACGAGGCGGCCGACGCCCTGGCCGACGAGCTGCGGCTTGTGGCCGAGAAGAACGCCTTTCCCCGTCCGGCGGTGCTCGTCTTGGGCGAGATGTGGTCGATAATGTTCAGCGGCTCGCTGTTGTCGATGCTGGTGAGCGCCATAGCCCGCATCAAGCGGGTGCCTGTTGGTGGCCCGGGTGGCCGCTGACGAATGTATTTTGTTTGACGCAACTGAAAAAGAGATGGATATTTCTATAGTCGTGCCCCTGTACAACGAGGCTGAGTCGCTCCCCGAGCTCCAGGCTTGGATTGAGCGCGTGATGCGTGACAACGGTTTCTCATACGAGGTGATCTACGTCAACGACGGCTCGACCGACGGCTCCTGGGAGGTGATTCGTTCGCTGGCCGCCGCCAACCCGGCGGTGAAAGGGGTGGCCTTCCGCCGCAACTACGGCAAGTCGCCGGCCTTGAACACCGGTTTCCGCAAGGCGCAGGGCGACGTGGTGATCACCATGGACGCCGACCTCCAGGACTCCCCCGACGAGATTCCCGAACTGTACCGAATGATCACCGAGGAGGGGTACGACCTCGTGAGCGGCTGGAAGCAGAAGCGCTACGACCCCCTGTCGAAAACCATCCCCACCAAGCTCTTCAACGCCACGGCCCGCAGGGTCAGCGGCATACGCAATCTACACGATTTCAACTGCGGCCTGAAGGCTTATCGCAAAAGCGTCGTGAAGCATATCGAGGTCTACGGCGATATGCACCGCTACATACCTTATCTGGCCAAAAACGCCGGTTTCGACAAAATCGGGGAGAAGGTGGTAAAGCACCAGGCCCGCAAGTTCGGCAAAACTAAGTTCGGCCTCGACCGCTTCGTCAACGGATATCTCGACCTGGGCACACTCTGGTTTACCGGGAAGTTCGGCGCCAAGCCAATGCACCTCTTCGGCCTCCTCGGCTCGCTGATGTTCTTCATCGGCCTGGTGGCTGTTATGGTGGTCGGTTTCGGCAAGCTGTGGGCCATGCACCACGGCGACCATTACACCCTTGTCACCAACTCACCCTATTTCTATATAGCCCTCACGATGATGGTTTTGGGCACACAGCTTTTCCTGGCGGGCTTCGTCGGGGAGCTCGTGGTGCGCAACTCGCCGCGGCGCAATGAGTATGAGATTCGCGAAGAAATATAAACGTTCAGGCCTGGCCGCGCTCGCGGCGGTAGCCGCGCTGGGGTGCGCTCCGGTGCTCCCCTCGTGCAACAACCAGGGGTGTACCGACAATCATAACGCCCTGCCGCTGATGGGCTTCTACGCCGTGACCACAGACGACAGCGGCAAACCTGCCGAGCAGGCCATCGCCCTCGACTCCGTGGCAATCGGCGGCGTGGGCGCTCCCGACGACTCCCTCCTGGTGGCCGTGGGCCAGCGGGTGGGGTCGCTCTACCTGCCGTTCCGATTCCATACGCGCCAGACCGATTTCTTCTTCCGCTACGGCTACAAGGCCCAGGGGCTCGACAAGCCGGTGTTCAACGATACGTTGAAGTTCACCTACGACTCCGAGCCGTATTTCGCTTCGGAGGAGTGCGGCGCTATGTACCGCTACCGACTGCGCGAGGTGGTGTACACCCGTCATCTGATCGACTCCGTGGCCGTAACCGACTCGGTGATCACCAACGTCGAGCGCGAGCGTATCAAGGTCTACTTCCGGGTGGCCAACCTCGGCGAGGGCACCGACAACGGCACTCTCGAAGTGCCCGACGACCCCGACCGCTTCGGCGAGATCGAACTGCCCGCCAGGGCCTTTATGCCGAAAGGGGGTGACCGATGAGCCGTCTGCGCTTTCTGCCGCTGGCCGCGCTCCTCGCGGCGCTGGCGAGCCTGATCGGTGTCAACGCCCAGCGCAGGGTCACCCCGGTTACCGCCGCGTCGCAGGGTATCACCGGCGTCAACGAGAACAAGCTCCCGGGCGACTCGCTCGACCGCTCCTCGCTGGTGGAAATCACCGACGAGAACGGACGCAAGATTCTGGTCGACACCATCAATGGCCGCGAGGTGCCCGACTCGCTCATGATGTTCCCCGACTCCGTGAAGATTCCGAAGATGATACAGCCGCTGATCTATTCGGCCACGGTCGGCGTGAACCTCTGGGACCCGTTCATGCGCCTCATCGGGCAGAAATACGGCCTGGTTGACTTCTCGGCGGAGTTCAACCTCCACAACCGCTACATCGCTGTGGTGGAAGCCGGCGTTGGCAACGCTCGCTACACCCCCGACGACAACAACTACACCTACCGCGTGGGTGTCACGCCCTACTTCCGCATCGGCGCCAACTATAACTTCCTGTACAATTCGAACCCCGACTACTCGGTTTACGCCGGACTGCGCTACGGGGTGTCGCATTTCAAGTATCAGCTCACCGACGTCACTATCGACCTCCCTTATTGGGATGAGACCGCCACGGTCGATTTCCCCTCGCAGCGCTCCACGGTGCACCACCTGCAGGTGCTCTTCGGGCTGAGGGTGAAGGTGTTCAAGCAGTTGTCGCTCGGATGGGAGATACGCTATCGCGGCATACTCGGGCAGACGAAGCAACCCGCCGGAAACCCTTGGTACATACCCGGCTACGGTACCTCCAACGGCCACCTCGGCGCGGCGTTCTCCATCTATTACACTTTCCCTCTCGGCAAGGAGGGGTACACCGGCAACAAGACTGACGCCGTGCCGGAAAACTGACACCACCCGCCCACTCAGCGAACCTTAAGTTGAATAATATCATTCTATACACCATATGGAAAAACAGAACATAGCACTCTGCAGCGACCACGCTGGCTACGAGATGAAAGAAATGGTCAAAGGCTATCTTGAAGCCAACGGCCTGGAATATACCGACTTCGGCACGCACTCCACCGAGTCGTGCGACTACCCCGACTACGCACACCCCGCGGCCCTCGCCGTGGAGAGCGGCAAGTGCGACCGCGGCATAGCCCTCTGCGGCTCGGGCAACGGCATCGCGATGACCCTCAACAAGCACCAGGGTATCCGTGCGGCAATCTGCTGGCTCCCCGAACTCGCCTCGCTGGCCCGCCGCCACAACGACGCCAACGTGCTGGTGCTTCCCGCCCGTTTCATCGAGCCCGCGGTGGCCATGGAGGTGGTCAACACCTACCTCAACACCGACTTCGAGGGGGGGCGCCACCAGCGCCGTATCGAAAAGATGCCCGTCAGATAACAGCGATTACCCCGCTGTGTATCTAACTTGTCACGTCATAAACTTGGCGCATCGGACTAAAGTAGTTATTTTCGCGTCTTAATAGATTTATTCGTCCAACCACTTATGAAAAAACTCGAGCAACTTCTCGCCGAAAAGCTTCTGAAAATCAGTGCTATCAAACTGCAGCCCGATATGCCGTTCCGCTGGGCTTCGGGTTGGAACTCACCGATATACACCGACAACCGCAAGACTCTCTCGTATCCGCAGCTGCGTACATTCATAAAGACCGAGCTCACCCGCCTCATCATGGAGAACTATCCGATGCCCGACGTGATCGCCGGAGTCGCTACCGGGGCTATCGCCCAGGGCGCCCTCGTGGCCGACCTTCTCGGTCTCCCTTACATCTACGTCCGTTCGGCCCCCAAGGACCACGGCCTGGAGAATCTCATCGAGGGCCATCTCGCCCCCGGCCAGAAGGTAATCGTGATCGAGGACCTGATTTCCACCGGCAAGAGCAGCCTCAAGGCTGTCGAGGCTGTGCGTATGGCGGGTGCCGAAGTGGTTGGTATGGTGGCCATGTTCACCTACGGCTTCCCCACCGCCGCCAAGGCATTCGAGGAGGCCGACGTCAAGCTGATGACCCTCTCCAACTACGACGCGATGCTCAACACCGCCCTTGAAACCGGCTTCATCCGCGAAAGCGACCTCGACACCCTCCAGCAGTGGCGCGAGGATCCCGGCAACTGGGTGCCCGACTCAAGCTCAAAGCGCGACCTCTGATTTCCGGGGCGACGCCAAACTTCAAAAATCCGACGAATGTCAACATACAAAAGCAAACCGACGGTGGTCGAAAAGCCCGCCGCCGACCTTTTCGACCGTTTCTCCGATATGACTCGCCTGCAGAGCGCCCTCGACGCGCTCACCGATGAGCAGCGGGCCCAGATCGGGCAGGTCGAGTTCACTGCCGACTCCATCAAGATCGTTACCCCCCAGGTAGGCGAAATCGCTTTCTCGGTGATCGAGCGCCAGGCCCCCTCGAAAATCGTGTTCGGCACCACTTCCTCGCCCGTGCCCCTTACGATGAAGGTCGACCTCAAGCCCCTCTCCGAAACCTCCACCGAGGTGGAGACCGTGATCGACGTGGACATCCCCATGATGCTCCGCCCCATGGTCGGGCCCTATATGCAGAAGGCCGCCGACAAGTTCGGCGAACTCATCAGCGGCCTCAGCCGTTAATATATCACATACCGCGTGCGGGCTACGGCGCCGCGCGGGGTGTGATGCTCCCGGAGAGTCCGGGAAAACACCTATCCGGATGAAAAGCATTCTGCGAAATATAATCATAGCGACAGCCGCGGCCGTTATCGCCGCGGCTGTCGCCGCCTGTGGGTCCAACGACCATGTGCGCACCCCGCCGGCCCCGGTGTTCCTCCGCTTCGCGACCATCAACGAGTGGCAGCAGTACGGCCCCGGCGCCAACCCGCTCGACTTCGACTACTACATCAAGAGCGAGCGGCTCCCGAAGGATTTCCCCTACCTCGCCACCAACGAAACCGGCTACGGGGGCGTGCTCCTGGCCGTGGCGCTCACCGGGCAACCCGTGGCGCTCGACCTGTCGTGCCCCGTCGAAAACTCGCAGACGGTGAGGGTGCGGGTCGACTCCAAAACCCACGAGGCCGTGTGCCCAAAGTGCGGTAGCCGCTACTTCGTATTTGAAAATTACGGCCGTCCCATATCGGGTCAGGCCGCCGACCGCGAGTTGGAGCTGCGCCGCTACAACGTGCTCCCCACCGACGACACCCCCCTCCACGGGTATATCGTAAACTGACCTAAAGTTCCCCCAATATGGATACCAAGACCATTACCGAGCGCCTCAGAGAGCGCCACAACATCAATGTTCTCAACGATATGCAGCAGCTTATGGCTTCGACCGACGCTGACCGCGTGATTCTCCTGGCCCCTACCGGGTCGGGTAAGACCGCCGCTTTCGCGTTGAGGCTGCTCCGCACCCTCGGCCCCTCCGACGGCAAGAAGGTGCAGGCCGTGGTCATGGCTCCCTCGCGCGAGCTGGTGATACAGATCGCCGACGTGCTCCGCCCCGTCGCCGCCGGATTGAAGACCGTCGCCTTCTATGGCGGTCACAATATGGCCGACGAGGTGAAGTCGCTCTCGCCGCTCCCCGATATTATTGTCGCGACTCCGGGCCGACTCCTCGACCATCTACAGCGCCGCAACCTCGACCTCGCGGCTTGCGACGCCCTGGTGCTCGACGAATACGACAAATCGCTGGAGCTCGGATTCTACGACGAGATGAAGCGCATCGTGGGCAAGATGAGGAAGCTCAAGCTTATTATCCTCACTTCTGCCACGAAGCTCGCCGAGATGCCCGACTTCCTGAATATGGGGCGTAACCCCGAGGTTATCGACTTCACCCGGCAGGGGGCGAAGAGCCGCCTGCAGACGGTGATGGTCCCCTCCCCGGCGAAGGACAAGCTATCGACCCTCGACGAGCTTCTGCGCTCGCTCCCCGACGGGAAGGCGGTGGTGTTCGTCAACCACCGCGAGAGCGCCGAGCGCGTTTTCAACCATCTGAAGGAGGAGGGGTTCCCCGCCGGGCTATACCACGGCGGACTTGAGCAGCGCGAGCGCAAGCTTGCCGTCGACCTTCTCAACAACGGCACCACGCCCATACTGGTATCGACCGACCTCGGGGCGCGCGGCCTCGACATCGACTCGGTAAACTATGTGATTCATTACCACCTGCCCCTCTCGCCCGAAAGCTGGACCCACCGCAACGGCCGTACAGCCCGACAGGGGGCCGAGGGTACCGCCTACCTCATTGTCAACGAGGAGGAGAGCATCCCCGAATATGTCAACTGGGATCGCGAATACCATCCGCGCTCGATTTCCGACAACGGCATCCGCTCCGAGGTGGCAACGCTCTACATCAACGCCGGAAAGAAGGAGCGCATCTCAAAGGGTGATGTCGCGGGCTACGTCATGCAGCGCGGCGGTCTGACCAAGGAGGAGGTCGGCAAAATCATTGTCGACGACCACAGCTCGATCGTGGCGGTGCCCCGCGCCAAGGCCGGAAAGGTGCTCGAACTCCTTGCCCCCCACAAGTTGAAGAATACGCGCGTGCGCGTCTCGCTCCTGAAGTAAGCGCGTCAAGTAAGCGACGAAGTCACGTATCGCAATCGCCATACGGGGCGGCGGGTTCCGCCGCCTCGCTTGTTTCCGTCAAGGTGGTGTATGTCGTTGGCGCGGCGGCGATGAGCGGCAGGTCGTGGGTACCGGGCTGGAGGTCAGTAGGCAGATACGCCGGAGCCGAGAGCGAGCTGAATCCCGCGAGGTATTCGAGCACGGCACGCAGGCACGCCCCGGGGTTCTTCTTAATCTCCGATTCCCAGAAGCGGAGCACCTTCCATCCCATCTCCTCAAGCCGGGCGGTCACTTCGCGGTCGCGTTCGATGTTCCGCTCGATTTTGGCGATCCAAAAGTCGCGGTTGCGGTGAAATCGGTTGTTGTCCCGCGAGAAGTCGCGTCCGTGCCAGAAATCACCATCGACGAATATCGCCAGCCGGTAGCGCTTTATCGAGAAGTCGGGTCGCCCCGGAATAGTGCGGCTCTGCTTGCGGTAACGCACCCCGGCGCTCCACAGAAGCCGCGCGAAAGCGCGTTCCGGCTTGGTGTCGCGGCTCTTGTTGGCCCGCATGCAGCGGAGCCGTTGTTCCGGGGTGAGTACGTCCATATTATTCGTATCGTCCTCTGAGAAGGTCGAAGTTTATGATGTCGTCGCTGGCGCGCCGTGCTCCGAAAATGTTGTCGCGGAGCGCCGGATCCACCCCTATGGTGTCGCCGACCACCTCCTTGGTGTACGACGATACGGCGAATCCGGCCACCGGGCCGAGCATCGTCTGCCCCAGGCCCTTCCAGCGGTAATCGTCGAGGCCAAGCATCCCTAACAGGGTGGGGTAGATGTCGTATTGCCCCACGACCTCGTCGACGCGGCCGCCTACCGGGCTGTTGAGTATTATCAGGGGCACGAACTGCTTGTCGGGCACGATGCCGAGGCGGTCGTCAGCCACGATCTCGTCGCGGTAGTAGGCCAGCCCTTCGTGGTCGCCGGTGATTACCACGAGGGTCTCGTCGTAGTCGGGGCGCGCTTTCAGGTAGTCTATAATGGTGTGGAGTTGCGCGTCGGTGTAGTGGGCCATCGTGGTGTAGTCGGCGAATCGCTTGTTGAAGTCGCCGTTGTGGAGGTTGAACTCCGGGTCGCGCTTCTCTTCGGGGAGTATGAACGGGTTGTGGCCCGAATACGACACGAAAGTCATCAGCCTCGACTCACCCTCGGGCCAGAGGTCGCCCGACTTCAGCAGGTCGGTCGACTGGCGGAAGAATGAGGCGTCGCTCAGCTTGGCCGGTTTCCCGATCATATCGTCGAGCACCCAGGTGTCGCGGCTGTACATCGCGTCGTAGCCGAAGGCGGGTGATACGGCCTGCTGGTTCCAGGTTATGGGGCGGTCGCAGGTGAATATGTAGCTCTTCGTGCCGTACTTTTCGCGCATGGCCTTGTTGAGGGTGGGGTAGAAGTTGTCGGGGTGCTTGGTGCTGAATATGGTGTGGAACCTCGGCAGAAGCCCCGTGAAAATCAGTAGCTGCCCGTCGATGGAGCGCCCCGAGCTTACCTGCGAGAGCACCCTGGGAGCGTAGAATGTCGACGAGTCGCGCAGCAGCGAGTTGATGTAGGGGGTGATCGGTTTGCCGTTGATTTCTGTTTCGGGGAGCCACCCTTCGAACGATTCCAAGAGCACCACCACGAGGTTTTTCCTCGGCGCCACCGAGTCGGGGAGCCCGCGGTAGGGGCGCAGCCGTTCCTTGTCGAGCAGCCAGCTTTCCACCCGTTGCTCGATTTCAGGGGTAAGGGTGTCCTCGGTCTCCATCGCCGTGTGTATGAGGTAGCCCACCGGGGTGTAAATCTGCGCCGGGGTGGTGTTGTAGTAGCACGACGACGACAGCTTGCGCATAACCTTCGGGAATCCACCCTTCGACGCCACGCCGATGGCCGACACTATGCCGAGCAGTATGATGGAGCCAAGATAGGAACCCCAATGGCGGCGGTGCCTTTCGCGGGGGAGCTTCGCCGCCAGCCACACGGTGGCCGCCAGGAGTATGAAGAACCCGAAGTCGAACCAATAGATCGAGTCGGTGACGCTCGCAGTGAAGTCGCCCAGGTTGCCCGCCATCAGATAGCTCTCCGGCGGAATCGGGGTGAAGTAAGTGCGGCGGTACATCAGGTTGGCTATCAGGGCGCAGTCAGCAAGGCCGATGGTCAATCCCTGCACCCATATCCTTCTGGAAATCATATATGGGAGCATCAGCAGAAGCGCCAGCAGGGCGTTGTTGACGTACAGCTCCCAGAACGACATTCCTCGGAATGTCGTCTGCATCGACCAGTCGATGCAGAAATAAATCAACGCTATAAAAGTCCCGCCGTAGAGCGCGGCGAACCGGCTTTTCAGGAAAGATAATCTAACGGACATATTTAATGCAGACTCTGAAGTACATCATCCGGGGGCATATGGTCCCGGCAGAAATAATTGATCGTGTATGCCGCGAAGTTAAGCATTTTTTTGCGGTTAGCGAATGATTTATTACATTCGCGCCGACTTACTTTACTAATACCAGGATGGAAAAGATACTTGCATTCATCGCGGCGGGCGCTTTGCTGGTTTCCGTCGCTGCCTGCGGGCAGAAAAAGAAGGGCGGTGCCGAGGAGGCGGCCGCGGCTTCGACTTTGGATTCTACCTACACCACCGTGACCCACCCCGATTGGAGCCGCGACGCGGTAATCTACGAGGTGAACCTCCGTCAGTTTACCGACGAGGGCACTGTCGAGGCTTTCGACCGCCATATCCCTCGCCTGAAGGAGTTAGGGGTCGATATTCTCTGGTTTATGCCCGTGTTCCCCATCAGCGAGGACGGTCGCAAGGGCGAGCTCGGCTCCTACTACGCCGTGCGCGACTACAAGGCTTTCAATCCCGAGTTCGGCACTATCGAGCAGTTCAAGGAGACGGTGCGGAAGATTCACGAAAACGGTATGAAGGTGATTCTCGACTGGGTGCCCAACCACTCGGGCCGCGACAACGCCTGGGTCACCGAGCACCCCGACTGGTACGCCACCGACTCGCTCGGCAAGATGTACGGCCCGTACGACTGGACCGATGTTTACAAATTCGATTACTCCAACCAAGAGATGCGCCGCGCCATGGTCGACGCGTTCAAGTTCTGGCTGACCGAGGTCGGGGTCGACGGCTTCCGCTGCGATGTGGCTATGGAGGTGCCCGTTGACTTCTGGGACGAGACGCGCCCGCAATTGCAGGCCGTGAAGCCCGAACTCTTTATGCTGGCCGAGGCTTCGGTGCCCGCTCTGCAGAAAAATGGGTTCGATATGGGGTACAACTGGCCTATGAAGGACCTCTTCAACGAAATCGCTTCGACTGCCGGCGAGCGCTCCTATGTCGGCCAGGGTGAGACCGCGCCGCGCAAGCTCGCCGTGAAGCACGCCGTCGACATCGACTCGCTCCTTGCCGAGCAGGCCGCTACCTACCCCAAGGATACCTACCTGATGAATATGGTCACCAACCACGACCTCAACTCCTGGGAGGGCACCGAGTTTGAGCGCCTGGGCAAGCTTACCGACGCCTTCGCCGTGCTGAGCTACACCCTCCCCGGTATGCCTTTGATATACACCGGGCAGGAAACGGGCTTGAACCGCGCCTTCGAGTTCTTCAAGAAGGATACTCCTCCCGCCTGGGAGCCCCGCAACGAATATTTCGAGTTCTATCAGAAACTCAACCACCTTAAGCACACCCAGAAGGCTATAGCCGCGGGTACCTGGGGCGGCGAGATGAAGCGTTATCCGACCACCGACGAGAATCTCTATGTGTTCTCCCGCGAGTCCGAGGGTTCGCTCGTCATGGTGCTGGTCAACCTCGGCGCCAAGGAGGCTAAGCTCGAATTCTCCGGCGAGGCACCCGCGGTACACCCCCTCACTGACTACTTCACCGGCACTCCGGCCACTCTCCCTGCCACTCTCGCCCCCGGCCAGTACTTCGTATTCGTCAAATAACCCACCTGAGAGGGTGACTCACTGATACACAACAACTCCGCCATCGGCTGTAGGTCAGCTGATGGCGGAGTTGCTCTGTTCTTTTAGGTTCAGTTGGATGTCTCGCCGAGCTTTTGCAGAAGCGATTTGGGCTTGGTGGCCTGGAAATCCTTCAGATAGGTGGGCACGCTGTAGGCCAGGTCGAGGAATCGCCCCTCGCGGTAGGCTTTGTCCGCTAAGGCCAGCATATCGGTTGCCAGCGGGTTCACGTCGGGGATGAATGTGGCGTTCGGATGGCCCTCCATAAGCTCCCGGGCCTTGGCTGCTCCGTTGCCGAAGAATACGGCGGGGCGCCCCGAGGCGAGGAGTGCGGCGCAACTCTCCTGGTCGAGGATGAGGGGCCGGGGCTCAACAACCGGGGCCAGCGAGAAGTCGTACACGGCGGTGTACACCTCCATACGGCGGGCGTCGATCATCGGGATGAACAGGGTGTCGGGGTCGAGGATCTCGTTGTTGAACATCACCCCGACGCACATTAGCTGGAGCGTGTCGACTCCGATCAGCGGGGTGTCGAGGGCGTAGGCCAGCCCCTTGGCCTCCGAGAGGCCGATGCGCAGGCCGGTATAGCTGCCCGGACCGCGCGACACGGCGACGGCGTCGAGCTTCATCTCGTGGGCGCGGGCGTGGTCGAGGCAACCCTTCACGAAGTCGCTGAGCACGGTCGCGTGGTTGCGCCCTGAAAATTCCTCGAAATGGGTCAGTATGGCTCCTTCCGATGTGAGGGAGGCCGAGCAGACCTCCGTGGAGGTCTCGATGTTGAGTATTGTAGGCATCGGCAGATTGGCTTGGAGGGTGCGGGGCGGGAACCGCCCTTTATTTTTTTTGCAAAATTACTGAATTTTCGCCATTATTTCGCTACTTTTGTAAGACCAATAGCTGAATCTATATGTTACTATCGATGACAGGCTTCGGCAGCGCGGTTGCCGAATGCGCTACCCGGAAGTTCACCGTTGAACTTAAATCACTTAACTCCAAGCAGCTCGACCTTTCGATGCGCTGCCCGGCCGGCTACCGCCAGCTGGAGCCCGAGATGAGGTCGATGGTGGCCTCGCAGCTTGAGCGCGGCAAGGTCGACCTCAGTCTGGCCGTCGAGACGGTCGGTGGTGACGGAGCCGTGGAGCTCAACGTGCCCGCCCTCGAAGCTTATTGCCGCCAGATTCGCGAGGCTTCGGCCAAGCTCGGCATCCCCGAGCCGCAGGACTGGTACTCGGTGCTGATGCGTTTCCCCGACGCGGTGAAAACCGAGGGTGCCTCGGAAATCAGCGACGACGAGCGCCGGGTGCTCCTCGCGACGCTCTCGGCTGCGCTCGACAACATTCTCGAACACCGCGCCGCCGAGGGGCGCCGACTCGATGAGTTTTTCCGCGTGCGCATCGACCGCATCCGCGAGTTGCTTGCCGAGGTGCCCCGCTACGAAACCGAACGCGTGGCCAAAATCCGCGCCCGCATGCAGGACGCCCTCTCGTCGCTCCACCAGGTCGAATACGACAAGGGGCGCTTCGAGCAGGAGATGATTTTCTACATTGAGAAGCTCGACATCAACGAGGAGAAGCAGCGCCTCACGCAGCACCTCGACTACTTCCTCCAGACTCTCGACGCCAAGCCCGGCCAGGGCAAGAAGCTCGGGTTCATCGCCCAGGAGATGGGTCGCGAAATCAACACACTCGGCTCCAAGAGCAACCAGGCCGAAATGCAGATTCTCGTGGTGAAGATGAAGGACGAGCTGGAGCAGATCAAGGAGCAGGTGCTCAACGTAATGTAATCCAAGACCCACCCACAACAGTACCTATCGCGATGAAAAAAGGTAAGCTCATTATAATTTCCGCCCCCTCGGGTTGCGGCAAGTCTACGATTATCGGCGAGATTATGGATGCCGGAAAACTCGACCTGCAATTCTCCGTCTCGGCGACTAACCGCAAGCCCCGCCCCGGCGAGGTCGACGGTGTGAACTACCATTTCCTCACCGACCAGCAGTTCAAGGACCTCATTGCCGAGAACGCATTCGTTGAATACGAGCAGGTGTACCCCGGACGCTACTACGGCACGCTCCGCTCGGAAATCCAGGACCGTATCGACGCCGGCCACAATGTGATACTCGACATCGACGTCCGCGGCGGTGTCAACGTCAAGGAGCAGTTCGGCGCCGACGCCCTGAGCGTGTTCATCGCGCCCCCCGACATCCCCGAGCTGCGCCGCCGCCTGGAAAAGCGCGGCAGCGAGAGCGCCGAGGCTATCGAGGAGCGAGTGGGCCGCGCCGAGTACGAGCTCGGGTTCAAGGACCGCTACGATTATGTGGTGGTCAACGACGAACTCCCCCGAGCTATCGGCGAGGTGGCCGCTCTGATGGAAGATTTCATCAAGGCTTGATGCCGGTTATCGGAATTTTCGGCGGGTCGTTCAACCCCGTCCATCTCGGCCATATCGCCATAGCCGATGCCGTGGCGCGGTCAGGGCTTGCCGACGAGGTGTGGCTCACGCTCTCGCCGCTGAATCCGCTCAAGGCGGGTTCCTCGGAGCTGGCGCCCGACGACGACCGCCTGGCCATGCTGCGGCTCGCCGCCGAGGGGCACCCCCGGATAGGTGTGTGCGACATCGAGCTGTCGATGCCCCGCCCCTCATATTCGATTGACACCCTGCGCGAGCTCGCCCGGCGCTACCCCGACCGGGAGTTCCGGCTTGTAATCGGGGGTGACAACTGGGACCTTTTCCCCCGATGGCGTGAGCACGAGGCCATAATACGCGAATTCCACCCGATCATATATCCCCGTCCGGGCGCCGCGCTCGGAGCGCTCCCCGAAGGGGTCGATGTCTGCCCCGACGTGCCTCTGCTCGACGTGTCCTCCACTATGGTGCGCGAGAGGGTGCGGGCCGGCCTGCCGGTGAACAATCTTGTCGGGGAACGGGTATATAATTACATTACCGAACACAAGCTTTACCTTTGAAATGGAACTATCAACCAACTCCATAGCCTTCATCGGGCTTTGCAACGAATACTGTGTGGCCGTCGAGGGCGCGCGCGACGACGACCGCGACTCTTTCGTGAACGCGATGCTGCGTCTGCTCCCGCGCATTTATATCGCCGCCACCGACCTTCGCTCAACGCTTATCGACGATGAGGAGGCATACGTCGAGCAGGCCCTCGATGAGGACTATTACGAAGCCGCCCGACGCAACATTGAGCGCCTTCTCGGCCCCGACGATGTGTATCTCGAAGTGTTTGAGGAGGATATGAAGTACAGCGACACCCCTGTGGCGGCGAGCGTATCCGAGGGGCTTGCCGACATTTTTCAGGTACTTTTCAACTTTATCAGCACTATCCGCGACGCGACCGACGAAACAGTGGCGCTCGCCATCCAGGCCGTCAGCGAGGATTTCCGCTCCTACTGGAGCGGCACGCTATGCAACGTGCTCCGCGCCCTCAACCACATACGCTACCAGGTCGGCTCCGATATGGACTGACCCCCCTCATCACTCATACTTAACGCCTCATACATCCTGAAATGGACCCCAAGCAAAGGATTCTCGATCTCCGCGAGCAACTCGACCGCCACAACCATAATTATTATGTGCTCAACGCGCCGGAAATCTCCGACCGTGAGTTCGATATGCTCCTCAAGGAACTTGAACGGCTTGAGGCGGAGCATCCCGAGATGGCCGACCCGCTGTCGCCTACCCAGCGCGTTGGTTCCGACCTCACCGGGGGATTCGAACAGGCGGCGCACATCCACCCGATGCTCTCGCTCTCAAACACCTATTCGATCGAGGAGGTCGACGAGTGGTTCGGCCGCGTGAGCGGTTCGCTCGGGGGGGAGAAGTTCGACATTGTGGGTGAGATGAAGTTCGACGGTACCTCCATTTCGCTGATTTATGAGCACGGGCGCCTGGTGCGCGCCGTGACCCGCGGCGACGGTGAGAAGGGCGACGTAGTAACCGCCAATATCAAGACTATCAAAAGTATACCCCTGCGGCTCCAAGGGTCTGGCTGGCCCGAGCTGTTTGAGATTCGCGGCGAGGTGCTGATGCCATGGGAGGCGTTCGAGCGCCTCAACAAGGAGCGCGAGTTCAACGAGGAACCCCTCTTCGCAAACCCGCGCAACGCCGCTTCGGGCACGCTGAAAACCCTCGACCCCAAGGAGGTGGCCCGCCGCGGACTCGACGCCTATTTCTATTATCTGCTGGGTCCCGAGCTCCCCGCCGACAATCATTACGACAATATGATGGCCGCACGGAGCTGGGGCTTCAAGGTTTCCGACATTATGACACGCCTTGGCTCGCTGGAGGAGGTCGACGGCTTCATAAAGCACTGGGACAGCGCCCGCCGCGACCTCCCGGTGGCCACCGACGGCCTGGTGTTCAAGGTCAACAATCTGCGCCAGCAGCTCAATCTCGGATTCACTGCCAAATCGCCCCGCTGGGCCATCGCCTACAAGTTTGCCGCCGAAAGGGCGCTGACGCGGTTGCGCTATGTTTCGTTCGAAGTGGGGCGTATGGGCATCATCACCCCGGTGGCCAACCTGGAGCCTGTGCTCCTTTCGGGCACGATCGTGAAGCGCGCGTCGCTCCACAATGAGGACATCATACGCTCGCTCGACATCCACGAGGGTGATATGCTCTACGTCGAGAAGGGTGGGGAGATTATCCCCAAGATTACCGGAGTCGATGAGAACGGGCGCCTTCCGGAAGCCAAGCCCGTGGAGTTCGTCGGGAAGTGTCCAGCTTGCGGTGCGCCGCTTGTGCGTGTCGAGGGTGAGGCCTCCTGGCAGTGCCCCAACAAGTACTATTGCCCGCCGCAGATTGCCGGCAGGGTAGAGCACTTCGTGGGGCGCAAGATGATGAACATCGACGGAGTAGGGGAGGAGACCGCCAACCAGCTGATGGTGCGCGGCTATGTGCGCGACATCGCCGACCTCTACGACCTCACCGAGGATCAACTGCTGAAACTCGACGGCTTCGGTCCGCGCTCGGCCCAGAGGGTGCTCGAAGGGCTTGAGGCATCGAAGTCGGTGCCCTACGACCGAGTGATTTACGCCCTGTCGATACCTTTCGTGGGGGACACGGTCGCGAAGAAAGTGGCCAACGCCTTCCCCGACATCGACCGGCTTATGGCTGCCACCGCCGAGCAGTTGGCGGCTGTCAAGGACCTCGGCCCCCGCATCGCCGAGAGCATCGTGTCGTATTTCGCCGAGCCGCGCAACCGCGAGGTGGTCGAGCGCCTGCGTGCCGCCGGGCTCTGTATGTCGCAGCCCGAGGAGAGCGCCGAGGGGCGCACCGACCTCTTGGGGGGCAAAAGTTTCGTGATTTCCGGCACCTTCACCCACCATTCGCGCGACGAGTACAAGGAGCTCATCGAGCGCAACGGTGGCAAGAATGTCGGTTCCATTTCCAAGAAAACCGACTATGTTTTCGCCGGCGAGAATATGGGCCCCGCCAAAAAGGAGAAAGCCGCCTCGCTCGGCATCCCCATCATCTCCGAGGCCGACTTCCTCGCCATGATTGGCGAAGCATAATCCCCCTCCGGGACACCTAATAATATTATATAATGCGTAAGCGCCGCTGAAAAGCGGCGCTTACGTATTTTATTTTTAAACTCTACTTGTCATATTAGGCTACGCATATTGATCGTGGGTGCATACCTATTGCCAAAGGGCCTCCTTCTGCCAGTCATTCGGAAATCCCATTGCTGCCACGTCAACATTCGGATATTTTGCCAGCATTGACTTAAAACGGTCCGCAAACGTGTTCTGAGGATTGACAGCCTGTAGATAATACATAAGTATTGACATAATGTAATACACACGCTTAGTATCTGTAGGAATCTTTATGAAGGGAAATAGTGTCCTACGGGGAACAACCGCATTGATGCTCAATCGACGGTTCCATAACCGGCTATGATGGGCGCAAATATTGCGTACATATACGATTGAATGCAACCACGACTCCATAACCGTATCTGTCAAACCATAGAACTGAGCAACCTTTCGGCGTGCGTGACCAGCATTAAGCCAACGATACATCATAGATAATGTTCCGAATGAACTTACCTCGAATGCCATCCAACTTGGAGGGAAAGCATTTGAGTACCTTCGTTGAAAGTCAACTATAGCGTCATCATCGCTTCGGCGCAATTCAGCTTCCAAACTTGCAAGGAGTCCGGCATGGAGTTTGGCATTCCTGAAATTTGAACCATCCTCAAACCAATACACTCCGGCTTCATCACCCATTATTAAGGATAATTGTGTACGGATTGAAATCTCGATTTTCTCCATTTCGGAGCAAATCATTTTTCGCAATTCAGAATCAAACTTATAGAGCTGATACGCGTCCTCAAAATTTGCTTCAGGTATAAACAATCGAGATCCAGCGTTTCTGAAAGGCATAAGGTAGCTTTTCATCCTGAAAAGACTGATGTTTTCAAGAATGTGTCGTGCCCTGTTCTCGTCAGAGAATTTCAAACCTTCAGATTTTAGAAGTCGAATTTGTTCAGATACAGAAATCTGAGGTTTAGCATATCTTGGAAGTGCCATAAAAAAGAAAAACTTACCCTGAGCGCGCTGTTCTTACGGGAAGCGGGGTAAGTATGTTGCTGCAAATGTAATGCTTTTATTTCAAATAACAAAATTGCGCCCTGAATTTTTCTTGATATTCAGGTGATTTAGCTGATTTTAAGTTTTAAGATTCGCTTAAGTATTCTATAACACAGTACTATGCGCGAATGTTTTGGCGGGTGGGGGAGGGGGATTAGTTGCCGAGGACGCGGCGGGCGCCGATGTAGCGGGCGGCGTAGTAGGGGGCGGAAACGCGGTCGATGCGGATGCCGCCGCTGATGGCGGCGTGGATGAAGGTGATTTCACCGGTTTCGGGGTTGTTGTCGATAGCCATACCAACGTGGCCCACCCGGCCGCTTTTGGCGGAGCGCCCGGTGAAGAACAGGAGGTCGCCGGGCTGCACCTCGTCGCGGGTTATTTTCTCACCCTGGCCGTACTGGCCCCCCGAGGAGGGGTTGAGCGAGTAGCCGAACTGGTTGAATACATAGCTCGTGAAGCCGGAGCAGTCGAACCCTTTGGGCCCCTTGCCGCCGCGCACATAGCGGGTGCCGATATATTTTTTCGCGAACGAAATCATGTCGGCCACCATACGCTCGTTGTCGGCCGCGTCGAGGTCTTCGAGCAGCTCCATGCCGGCTGCCGGAACGATTTCAAAAGGGTTGGTCTTTGATATGGACGCCAGGTTCATCTCCTCGGTGGCGGGGAGCTTGGCGGAAGAGTTTTTCTGGGATGCCGGCTTAGCGGCCGCGGCATTCATCACCGCGACGAGCATAAAGCTGACAAACGATATAAGGTATTTCATCGGTAGCAAAATCAGTATGCCGCGACCGCGGCGCTTTTCCATCTGGGCCGTCTGCCTTCGAGGCAGTCGTCAAGTTTGTTTTTGATTGATGTGCAAAGATAGTGATTTTCAGCCTTTACGCCAACCGTGGCGGGCGCGGTATAACTATTTTTATGTTAATATAATTAAAACTGACGCGCTTTCCGCGCACTCCCGTATGCGAGTGCGCGGTTTTTCGCGGGACGCGGTGTTATCGTGGCGGGCGATAGCTCTATCGAAACAAAGGGTAGCCGCGGGGCGTTTTTTCTGTAGCCGGGGTGTTTACTTCGCGAAACAATTAAACAACCCAAGCTATGACACAGACTATGATTGTGATGAATGTACCGTTTCTTACCTGGTGCGTGATTGTGTTCGGCGTGATCGCCATAATACTTTGCCGCGTCGGGCGCCATGTGTATCTCGAACATAAGGGGAGTGCCCGACGGACGCCTCTGTTCAGCATTGGAAGCGAGCGCGAGGAGTTCTTCATCCCCGGCGATAAACCGGTGTACTCAAAAGATGACGATTATGACGCATATGATGACTGACGACGGAGTGGTGACCGCCGCGTGCGGTTGCCGCGATGCCGCTGTGGATTTCTCACTCAGGGAGATCGGCGAGTTTCTTTCGGAATACTCGGCGTGGCTGCTCGGGTGCGGTGCCACCTGTATCCGCCTGGAGAAGAACGTTAGGCGTATGGCCGAAGCGTTAGGGTGCGGGGTGGTGATGACCATTCTGCCCCGCCATGTGCATCTGACGGTTTGCCTTCCCGACCGTTCCGACAGCTACACCTGCATCGCTAACACGGTGGCCGCTCCAATCAGTTTCGATATAAACACCCGCCTGAGCCGCCTGAGCTGGGAACTGGCCGACGGACGGGGCGATTTCGACGGTGCGCGACGTTCGTTCGGTGATATTATCCGGGCGCGCCCCGAGGATAAGCGCGTGGTGCTGCTGTTGGCGTCGCTTGCCAACGGCGCTTTCTGCCGCCTTTTCGGGGGCGACTGGCAGTCGGTCGCGGTGGTGCTCGCCACGATGGCGGGGTTTTATCTCCGGCAGCTTCTCTGCGGGCGCAAGATGGATTTGCGTCTTGTGTTCATAATCTGCGCCTTCGTGTCGTCGGTGATCGGCGCGAGCGCCTCGCTCTTCTCCCTCGGGGGCACGCCTGAGATCGCCGTCGGCACCAGTGTGCTGTACCTCGTGCCCGGCATACCGTTTCTCAACTCGTTCAGCGATATGCTCGACGGCCATTATATCTGCGCGTTCAGCCGTATGACCCACGCGGTGGTGCTCACCTGCTGCCTCTCGCTCGGACTTTGCGGAGGGTTGCTCCTTATGGGCATCGGAATGTTCTAAATGCTCAAACAGCTCTGAAAAACGCTCATTATGCTAAGTGAATTTTTACAAGACGCTTTCTTCGCCGCGATAGCGGCTATCGGTTTCGCCGCGATAAGCAACCCGCCGCGGCGCGCCTACCTTTACTGCGCGCTGATCGCCGCCGCGGGCCATTCCGCCCGGTTCTTGCTTATGTTGCCAGCGGTGTGCGGCATGCACATCGTAGTAGCCACGGCCCTGGCCTCGCTTCTCGTCGGGGTTCTCGCCGTGCTCCTGTCGCCTGTGGCGCGTACCCCGGCCGAAACCTGCCTTTTCCCGTCGCTGCTCCCGATGATTCCGGGCATCTATGCCTACCGCACTTTCGGGGCCTTGGTTATGTGTCTTCTCCGCGGCGGGGCGGGGGAGGAGGTTTTCAACCATTACTTCTATCTTTTCGCGAGCAACGGGCTCACATGCTCATTTATCTTGTTGGCAATGGTGGCCGGGGCCACTGCGCCGATTTTCCTGATGAAGAAAATATCCTTCCAGGCAACAAGATAACACCTCCGCCCGACGTTATACCTATATCTCCCAAATTCGCAATTCATCACTCCGAATATGGAATTACGACAGCTACGCTATTTCGCCAAACTCGCCGAGACCTTGAATTTTTCCGAGGCGTCGAGGGAATTGTTTATTACCCAGAGCACCCTCTCGCAGCAGATCAAGCAGCTTGAGCAGGAACTTGATGCGCAGCTCTTCCACCGCGACAGTCACTCCGTGGCGCTTACCGAGGCGGGGGCGGCCTTGCTTCCCTGCGCCGTGAAGACTATCCGCGACTCGCAGCTCTGCGCCGAGCGTGTCAACGACCTGCGCGACCTCCTGGCCGGCACGTTGAACATCGGCGTGACCTACTCATTCAGCCCGATTCTCACCGAGACGCTCATCGACTTTATGAAGCTATATCCCGGCGTTAAGCTGAATATCGTCTATAAACCGGTGGCCGAACTACTGCGGATGCTCGACGACCGCGCGGTCGATTTCGTGCTCGCGTTCAGGCCCCGGCAGTGCGGCGCTTCGATCGAGTCGCACGTCCTGTTTCAAAACTACCTCGCGGCCATCGTCAGCGCCGACCATCCCCTCGCCTCGCGGCCGAAAGTGTCGTTGGCCGAACTCGGCAGATACGAGTTGGCGCTCCCCTGCCAGGGGCTGCAGGCCCGGTCGCACTTCGACGAGGTTACCGCCGGAAGCGGCGTTGAGTTCAAGGCACGGGTGGAGCTCAACGAGGTGAACATACTTCTGAAGCTCGTGAGCCGCGGGCGGCTCGCCACCGTGCTTGCCGAGGCCACCACCCACAATGTGCCCGGCGTTAAGGCCGTTCCGCTCGACATCCCCGGCAACGAGATGATAGGGAGCGTGCTGACCCTCCGCGACACCTACCGAAAGCGCTCGATGCGCGAGTTCCTGAGGATTCTGAGCGAGTCGGCCGCCATACGCGAGAGGGTCAGCGCCTGGCTCTGACGGAAGTTTTCGGGCGCGTCCGGGCGTAATCTCGCGGTTTTTGAGTAACTTTGCAGCCGTTATAATAAAGTTATAATAAAACAGAATCCGACCCGATGTTCAGAGTGAAACGTTTATACAGGTTTATGCTGCGCAGTTTTCTGCCGCTGTTCCTTATGACGTTCTTCATATGCTTGTTCATCGTGCTGATGCAGTTCCTCTGGCGCTACATCGACGACCTTGTGGGCAAAGGGCTTGAAATCCATGTGCTGGGCGAGCTGTTTTTCTACGCCGCGCTGACGATGGTGCCCATGGCGCTCCCCCTGGCCATACTCCTCGCGTCGCTTATGACCTTCGGCAACCTCGGCGAGCGGTTCGAGCTCACGGCCATGAAGGCGTCGGGGGTGTCGCTCGTGAAGGTGATGCGCCCGTTGATGGTGTTCATCGCCCTGGTGGCGGTGGGGGCTTTCTTCTTCCAGAACAATGTGCTGCCGATCGCGCAGACCAAGATGTGGACTCTCCTCTACTCCGTCAGGCAGAAGTCGCCCGAGGTAGAGATTCCCGAGGGGGTGTTCTACGACCAGATTCCCGGCTATAACCTCTACGTCGCGAGCAAGAACCAGGAGACGGGCACGCTCTACGATATGATGATCTACGACGTGAGCCGCGGATTCGACAATACCCGCGTGATTCTTGCCGACTCGGGCCACCTGAAGATGGCCGACGACAAGGCCCACCTCTTCCTCCAGCTCTACGACGGGGAGCAGTTCGAGAACCTCCGCGACAACAACGGGGGCTCCTCATCGACCGGCGCTTACCAGCCTTACCGCCGCGAAACGTTCAAAACCAAGGAGATACTCGTGGCGTTCGACGCCAACTTCAACCGTATGGACGAGTCGGGGATGCGCAACCAGTATGTAGGTAAGAATATCGAGGAGCTGCAGGCCACGATTGACTCCGTGACGCTCCGCGTCGATTCCATCGGTGCCTCGATCGGGAAAAACATCAAGGAGTACCCCTACGGCGGCGTGACGTATTACAAGACCGACTACTCGAACCCCACCAACCCGAGGGTTGAGCGCGCGCCGGTGGCTCTCGACAAACCGATAGACATCGACTCGGTGTTCTACAAGTCGAAGCCTGCTATGACCCGCTCCTACCTGGCCCAGGCCATTAACCGCGCCCGCCAGATGAAGCAGGACTATGAGTTCCAGAGCTATTCGATGGCCGACGACAAGAAGACCATCCGCCGCCACGGCATTGAGATGCACAAGAAGTTCACGCTTTCGTTCGCCTGTCTGATATTCTTCTTCATCGGTGCCCCGCTCGGTGCCATCATCCGCAAGGGGGGAATAGGCACGCCGCTGGTTATAAGCGTGTTCCTCTTTATCTTCTACTATATTATCGACAATACCGGCTACAAGATGGCCCGCGACGGCAAGGTGGAGGTATGGGAAGGGATTTGGCTCAGCTCCTTTGTGCTGCTGCCCCTCGGTGTGTTCTTCACCTACAAGGCGGTGCGCGACTCGGCGGTGTTCAACTTCGACGCCTACAAGCTGTTCATACTGCGCTTGCGTGGCAAGCTGAAACGCGAACTGGAGGTCAAGGATTTCACAATGACCGAGGTAGAGCCGCGCATGGCCCTCGAAGTGCTCGGCCGACTCGACAGCGCGATCACGGCCCTTACCGAAGCGTACCGCAAGCTCCCGCTCATAAAGCGCGGCTACTATATGCTCCGGCGCTTCCCGCAGCGCGACGCCGCCCAGGCGGCGCTCAACGAGGCGGTGGACTATCTCTCCAACACCCGCGAACGCCAGGTGATACAGTTGGTTAACCTGTACCCCTTCCAGCTCACTGTGCGCAACGCCGAATCGGCCCGCCGCGCAACTTCCTCCCTCTCCGCGTTGTTTAAGAAACAGATTGAAAATTCACAAACCGAATAATAATATGAATTCGCCCACTGACAACGAACCGATAAAGCTCGATTCCATTGAAGAAGCCCTCGCCGACTTCCGCGACGGGAAAATGGTGATTGTAGTCGACGACGAAGACCGCGAAAACGAGGGCGACCTCATCGTGGCAGCCGAAAAAATCACCCCCGAACAGGTGAATTTCATGCTGAAGAACGCCCGCGGTGTGCTCTGCGCGCCGCTGACGATAAGCCGTTGCCGCGAGCTCGGCCTCGATCCGCAGACCACCAACAACACCTCGGTGCTCGGCACCCCCTTCACCCTCACCGTCGACAAGCTCGAAGGGTGCTCGACCGGGGTGTCGATCCATGACCGATGCGCTACCATACGCGCGCTGGCCGATCCCGCCTCGACCCCGGAGACTTTCGGACGTCCGGGCCATATCAACCCCCTCTACGCGCAGGATGCCGGGGTGCTCAGGCGCTCGGGCCACACGGAGGCCGCCGTTGACCTGGCGCGGCTCGCCGGGCTGCGTCCCGCCGCGGCGCTTATGGAGATTATGAGCGACGACGGCTCGATGGCCCGCCTTCCCGAACTGCGCCGCCGCGCCGACGAGTGGGGGCTCAAATTAGTGTCGATCGCCGACCTTATCGCTTACCGCCTCCGCCAGGAGTCGCTGGTCGAGGAGGGGGTCGAGGTTGACCTCCCCACCGCCTACGGCCATTTCCGCCTCATACCGTTCCGCCAGAAGAGCAACGGGCTGGAGCATATCGCGATAATCAAGGGCGACCTCCATACCGACGAGCCCGCGCTCGTGCGCGTGCACTCCTCATGCGCCACCGGCGATATTTTCGGCTCGATGCGCTGCGACTGTGGCGAGCAGCTCCACCAGGCTCTGCGCATGATCGAGAAGGAGGGTCGCGGCGCCGTTGTATACCTCATGCAGGAGGGGCGCGGTATCGGGTTGATGGATAAAATCAAGGCTTACAAGCTCCAGGAAGAGGGTATGGATACCGTGGAGGCCAACCTCCACCTCGGCCATAAGGCCGACGAGCGCGACTACGGCGTAGGCGCGCAGATACTCCACACTCTCGGGGTCAAGAAGATGCGGCTTATGACCAACAACCCCGTAAAGCGCGTCGGCCTCGAAGGGTACGGCCTTGAAGTGGTCGAGAATGTGCCCATCGAAATAGAGCCCAACGACTACGACCGTTTCTATATGTCGACCAAGAAGCACCGCATGGGTCACACCCTGCGCCGCGTCGACTGACACCGAACCGCCAAGGTCCGCCAATATGCAAGGCTGGAGATGAAGCGCGAAACGCCGCGCCATCTCCGGCCTTGGTATGTTTTACGGGGGCTACATTCGGGAGGCTACATAAGGTATTTCCCGACAACGGGAATCCTCCGCAGCAGTGCGGCGGCGGGGTAGCATACGCCTATAGTGAGGAAGTATGTGGCCCAGGAGGGCTCCCAACCGGGGAAATACGGATATAGGATATGGAATACGAAGAGCCAGTGTATGAGGTATAGGCCGAAGCTGTCGACGCTCAGTTCGCGGAGCAAGCGGTCGGCCATCCGCGCGGCTCGTCCGGTGGGTGAGGCGGTCTGTTTCCAGCCGCCGAACAGTTTCCAGATAATCACGAAAAGTGGTATACCGAGCGCGGCCTCAACGCAGTTGGGCGTGATGTAAAATGCCTGAGAATAAGCTTCCCAGCCGTTGTGTAGCCGGGTGTATAGGGGATAGGCTGTCACGAAAAGTACCGCGAGAACCCATAAGCGCCACGAAGGCGGCTCGGGTATGGCGTAATGCACGAGATACATTCCCGCGATGCTGTAGCCCAGGCAGTTGTAGAACATTGAGAAGAGCCCGGCGTTTATGTCGGTCGTTATGCCGAAGTAGGGTATGTTGAGCGAGAGAAGCCACACCAAAAGGTAGGCCTCGATCTGCCTCCTCCCGGCAGCGCGGAGCCAGGGGGATATGACGGGGGTGAAAAGGTATATGCCGGCGATGGCGTAGCAGAACCATCCCGGAGGGAATGTCGAGCGGAACAGGATGTCGCGTATCGACCTGATGGTCTCGATGAGCGTTCGCTCCCCCTGGAAATAATAGACCGCGGCGTAGATTACCGACCATACGGCCAGCGGGATCAGTACCCGCCGCAGACGCTTGCTGAAGAAGTCGCGCGCCGAGCCGTACATCGGGAGCAGAAGCGCCCCGGAAAGCACGAACATGGCTCCGAGGCACAGATTGCAGGGGAGATCCTTCCAGAGCCGGGCCTGCATTTCGCCCGGGAGCGTGTGGGAGGTGATTATGGTGAGTATGGCGAGCACCCTAAGCAGGTCGAGCGCCGGAAAGCGCCGTCCCATCGAAGCCAATGGCATCGGGCCCTCCCCGGGGAGGGTTATAGCGCCCGAAGCGGGCGCTATAACCTCGGGTTCGTTATTCATTCTGCCTCGGGGCATCAGAAACGGTTTGAAATTTTAAACAAGCTCTTAAAGCCGTTTCTCAGAGGGCCAGGAGCTCCTCGATTTTCTCCACGAGGGTTTCGCGCTTCTGCGATCCGGCCAGGCGGATGGTGGTTTTCTTGCCGTCCTTGAAGAAGAGGATGGTCGGGAGCGACATGATGCGGTACTCGGTGCTGAGGTCACCCTCCTCGTCGACATTGTATTTGCCGATTACGACGCGGCCCTCGTATTCTTTGGCCAGCTCGTCGATTATGGGGGCCATGCCAACGCAGGGGCCGCACCAGGTTGCCCAGAAGTCGATAACCACAGGTTTGCCCGACTCGATGATTTCGCGGGCGTTTTCGTCGGTGATAGTCATTGCCATAATGATATGTGTATTGATGTTGGTTGGTTAGTTTCGTTCGAATGTGTAGGCCACGTCGAGCTGATCAAGGGTTTTGGCGAGCTCGCGGTCGAGAGGCACGCGGTGCGACGAGGTGAGCTTCACCAGGCGCCCCGACGCGGGGTCGGCCAGGTTTACGTTGAAATGGCCGAACGACGTGCCCTCCTCGGGCTTGCGGTTGAGGCATTCCTTGAGTATGTCGGTGAGGGTGGGGGTGATCTCGGTAGGGGTAAGGGTCAGATTCACGCCCCCTAAGAGCTGCCCCTTGATGTCGCTCAACAGGCGGATGCGCTGTATTTCGAGGGTTATTTCCCCGTTATAGCGGCGCTCGAAGCGGGCGTTGACCACGATCGGCGTGCCGGGCACACCGTACTTGGCGAAATCGACGTATTTCTGCTTGAAGAGGCGGAACTCGGTGGAGCCGGAATAGTCCTCCACGGACATTATGCCGAAGAAGCCTCCCGACTTGGCCGGGCGCGACTCGAATTTGGTCACCATGCCGCCGAACACTACCTCCTTCCCCTCCTCGGGCTCCATCTCGTTGCGCTGCTTGATGGTCTGCATGCCGAAGTTGAGCTCCATATAGAAGGGGTCAAGCGGGTTGCCCGAGAGGAACATGCCTACGAGGTCCTTCTCGTGTTGCAGTTTCTCGCTGTCGACCCAGCGCTGCGCGGGGCGTATAGTGGGGCGCCCGGCGGTGTTGAGCTCGGCGTCCATATCGCCGAACAGCGAGGCGGTCTGGTCGCTCTGGGCCTTCTGGTAGAGCGCGCCGTAGCGCATCAGCTGGTCGGCGAGGCTCTCGTCGCGCGAGTTTTTCTCGAAATAGTCCTCGCGTTTGGCCTCGGGGAAGCAGTCGAAGGCTCCGGCCAGGGCGAGCGATTCCATGACCTTGCGGTTGATGGCCTGGGAGGGCACGCGCTCAACGAAGTCGTAGATGTTCTGGAACGGGCCCCCCTCCTTGCGGGCGGCGATGATGGAGGCCACCACGTTGTCGCCCACACCCTTGATGGCGGCGAGTCCGTAGCGTATGGCCCCCTCCTTGTTCACACCGAAGTCGTTGAACGATTCGTTGACGTCGGGGCCCTTGATGGGGATGCGCATCGACTTGCACTCGTCCATGAAGAACGTGAGCTTCGTGATATCGGAGCGGTTGCGCGACAGCACAGCCGCCATGTATTCCGCCGGATAGTTGGCCTTTAGGTAAGCGGTCTGGAAGGCGACCCAGCTGTAGCAGGTCGCGTGGCTCTTGTTGAAGGCGTAGGATGCGAATTTCTCCCAGTCCTTCCATATTTTGTCGAGCACCTTGGGGTCGTGGCCGTTGGCCTGTCCCCCCTCCATAAACTTCCCTTTGAGGTGGTTCATCTTGTCGATTAGCTTCTTACCCATTGCCTTTCGGAGGGTGTCGCTCTCGCCTCGGGTGAAGTTGGCCAGCAGGCGCGACAGCAGCATGACCTGCTCCTGGTAAACGGTTACCCCGTAGGTGTCCTTGAGGTACTTCTCCATCACCGGGATGTCGTAGACAATCGGGGTCTTGCCGTGCTTTCGGGAGATGAACTCCGGGATATAGTCCATAGGCCCGGGGCGGTATAGGGCGTTCATCGCTATGAGGTCCTCGAAGGTCGAGGGCTGGAGCTCGCGGAGGTATTTCTGCATACCCGCTGACTCGAACTGGAACGTGCCTATGGTGCGCCCTTCGCAGTAGAGCTGGTATGTCGCGGGGTCGTCGATGGGGATGTTGTCCATGTCGATTTTCATACCGCGGGTGAGCTCGATGTTCTTCACCGCGTCCATGATGATCGACAAGGTTTTGAGGCCAAGGAAGTCCATCTTGATAAGCCCGGTCTCCTCGATTACGCGCCCCTCGTACTGGGTGACGAGCAGTTTGCCCTCCTGTTTGTCGACGGCGGTGCTCACCGGCACCCAGTCGCTGATCGGGTCGCGGCATATGATGACGCCGCAGGCGTGCACGCCGGTGTTGCGCACGTTCCCTTCGAGCTGCCCGGCGTATTTGAGCACCTGCTTGGTTTCCGGCATGCCGAGGGAGAGCTCGCGCTTGAACTCCTCGACGTATTCGTAGCAGTTCTTAAGCGTCGGTTTCAGCTCCTTGCCGTTGACCTCGGGCATATGCTTTGGTATCATCTTGGTGAGGCGGTCGCTCTCGGGAATCGAGAGCCCCTCGACGCGGGCGGCGTCCTTGATGGCCGATTTGGCGGCCATGGTGCCGTAGGTGATGATGTGGGCCACTTTGTCGGCGCCGTACTTGTCGGTGACGTATTGCAGCACGCGTGCGCGGCCGTCGTCGTCGAAGTCGACGTCGATATCGGGGAGTGAGATTCGGTCGGGGTTGAGGAAGCGCTCGAACAGGAGGTCGTACTTCACCGGGTCGATCTGGGTGATGCCCAGGCAGTAGGCCACGCATGAACCGGCCGCCGAGCCTCGGCCCGGGCCGACGCTGACCCCGAGCTTGTCGCGGGAGGCGTTGATGAAGTCCTGCACGATGAGGAAGTAGCCGGGGAAGCCCATGGTCTTCATAATGTGCAGCTCGAACTTGATGCGTTCCTCAAGTTCCTCGGTCAGCGGGTCGCCGTAGCGGCGGCGCGCGCCCTCGTAGGCGAGCTTGGCCAGGTAGTCGGCCTCGAATTTGATGCGGTACAGCTTGTCGTAGCCGCCGAGTTTCTTGATTTTGTTCTCGGCGTCCTCCTGGCTCATGACCACGTTGCCGTTCTCGTCGCGGGTGAATTCGTCGAAGAGGTCCTTCTCGGTGATGCGCTGTCGGTATTCCTCCTCGGTGCCGAACTCCTCGGGGATGGCGAAGAAGGGCATAATCGGGGCGTGGTCGATGTCGTAGAACTCAACCTTGTCGCAGATTTCGAGGGTGTTGGCGAGCGATTCGGGAACATCGTCGAACAGGCGGGCCATCTCGTCGGTGGTTTTCATCCACTCCTGTTTGCTGTAGAGCATTCGGTTCTCGTCGGCGAGTTTCTTGCCGGTGGAGATACATATGAGGCGCTCATGGGCTTCGGCGTCGTCCTCGTTGACGAAGTGCACGTCGTTGGTGCACACGAGCTTGATGCCCTGCTCGCGGCTGATGCGCATAAGCTCGCGGTTCACGATCTGCTGGAGCTCGAAGGCCTCGTGGTTGGCGCGGGGCACCGTCGCCTTGTGGCGCTGGAGTTCGAGGTAGTAGTCGTCGCCGAATATGTCGTGCCACCACTTCACCTGCTTCTCGGCCTCCTCGATCTGCCCGGAGGTGATGAGTTTGGGTATCTCGCCGCCGAGGCACGCCGAGCACACGATGAGCCCCTCGCGGTGCTTCTCGATTTCGTGCTTGTCGGTGCGGGGGTGGCTGTAGAAACCCTCGGTCCAGGCTTTTGACACGATTTTCACCAGGTTGTGATACCCTTTGAGGTTCTTGGCCAGCAGTATGAGGTGGCGGCCGGTGTCGTGCTTGTCGGTGTGGGTGAGCAGGTTGTCGTTGGCCACATATACCTCGCATCCGAAAATCGGCTTGAAGATTTTCTTGCGGAGTTTCTCGGCCTCGGCGAGGTTGGCGGCTCGCTCCTCGTCGGTCGCGGCCTCGGAGGCGGCTTTCTCGGCATCCTTGATGGCCTTCTTTGTCTTGCCGTTCTTTTTGGCGACGTAGTTGAAGAACTCCTTGATGCCGAACATATTGCCGTGGTCGGTGATGGCGATACCCGGCATTCCGTCGGCCATAGCCTTGTCGACCAGGGCGTCGATAGATGCCTGGCCGTCGAGAACGGAGTATTGCGTGTGGACGTGCAGATGCACAAAACCTGCCATAATATACTAAAGGTTGGATAAGCGTTGGCGGGATCGCCCGCCGGATTGTGTGAGGGAAAAAACATCCAAAGTTACCCAAAATACCGCAAATTCCCTCCGCGGCCGCGTTAAATAGTTTTTATGTGTAGATAACTTTGCGTCGCTGAGGGGTGTTGGAAAATATTTTCGCTAAAATGGCCGAAAAATTTGGGAGTTTCAAAAGAATGCGCTAACTTTGCATCCGCAAATCGGCCCCGTGCCCCTTGCGAATAGTTTTGTTTTGAAATATGGTACCATGGCCGAGTGGTTAGGTAACGGTCTGCAAAACCGTCTACAGCGGTTCGATTCCGCTTGGTACCTCCATCCTGAACCCGCCCCGATGGGGCGGGTTTTTGTGGATAAATTTGATTGCTTGCAACCACTTAAAAAAATGCTAAAAAGCTCCATGAATTATTTATTTACATCAGAATCGGTCTCCGAGGGGCATCCCGACAAGGTGGCCGACCAGATTTCCGACGCCGTGCTCGACGAGATGCTCGCCTACGACCCGGCGTCGAAGGTGGCTTGTGAAACCCTCGTTACCACCGGCCAGGTGGTCATCGCCGGCGAAGTGAAGTCGGAGGCGTATGTCGACCTCGCCGAGACCGCCCGCCGGGTAATCAACGAGATCGGATACTGCGACTCCTCGCTGAAATTCGACGGCGAATCGTGCGGCGTGCTCTCCGCCGTTCACGAGCAGAGCCCCGACATAAACCGCGGCGTCGAGCGCGCCGAGGTCGAGGAGCAGGGCGCCGGCGACCAGGGCATGATGTTCGGCTACGCCGTCGACGAGACTCCCGAGTACATCCCCCTGACCGTGGGCCTAAGCCACGCCATCCTCAAAGAACTGTCGAAAATCCGTCGCGAAGGCGAGGAGATGACATACATCACCCCCGAAGGGAAGCGCAAGAGCTACCTCCGCCCCGACTCCAAGAGCCAGGTCACGGTGGAATATGACGGCGACAACCGCCCCGTGCGCGTGCACACCATCGTGGTGTCGACCCAGCACGACGACTTCATAAGCCCTGCCGAAGGGCGCACCCAGGAGGAGGCCGACAGCGAGATGCTCGCCATAATCCGCGACGACGTTGCCAAGGTGCTCCTTCCCCGCGTTAAAGCCGCGCTCCCCGAGAATCTCCGCGCCCTCTTCGACGACGAGATCGTGCTCCACGTCAACCCGACCGGTAAATTCGTGATCGGTGGCCCCCACGGCGACACCGGCCTCACAGGGCGCAAAATCATCGTTGACACCTACGGAGGCCGCGGCGCCCACGGCGGCGGCGCTTTCTCCGGCAAGGACCCCTCGAAGGTCGACCGCTCGGCAGCCTACGCCGCCCGCCACATAGCGAAGAACCTCGTTGCCGCCGGCGTGTGCCGCGAGGCGCTCGTGCAGGTCGCCTACGCCATCGGCGTCGCCGAGCCTGTGAGCCTCTACGTCAACACCCGCGGCACGGCCAAGGTGGACAAGAGCGACGCCGAGATTTCGGCAATCGTGAAGCGGATTTTCGATATGCGTCCCGCCTCGATCGAGAAGCGCCTCAAGCTCCGCGCGCCGATCTATCTCGAAACCGCTACTTACGGCCACATCGGGCGCACGCCCCGCACCGTCACCAAGCGCTTCCACTCGCGCTACGACGGAGACCGCGAGCTCACCGTAGAGCTTTTCACCTGGGAGAAGCTCGACTACGTCGACGCCGTGAAGGCCGCGTTCGGACTCTGAGCCGGGCACCCCGCCGACCCCATACCCCTTACGCCCGCCTGACCGCGGGCAGCGAAAGCGCCGCACGGAGTCCGTGCGGCGCTTTTTGGTCTAAAAAATGAGCGACGTATTGCCCCGGCTTGTGTATATCGCTGAAAATACATATGTTCGCGATATGAAAAAATACATCGCTCTCTTTATATCGGCACTTATCACCCTTTCGACATTCGCGCAATCGGCGGATGACAAAGTGGGTGGTATGATGAACAACGGTCAGTGGTTTGAACTAAGGGATTTCCTTAACACGAACACTGACTCGGTCACACCTTTCTTAAATGATTTTGCCGAGGCTATGCTGGCCCACTTTTTCAACAAGCCCGAAAAGGCTGTCAGGCTTTCTGCGGCCTTGATTAACAGCGGGAATTTGGACATTGGTAATGTGCTGTCGGTTAGTCAGCTTATGGCTATTGATATGGGCAACCTGGGTGATAATGAAGGCGCCGCGCGGCTGCTCACGCAAATTGTGAGTCAGACCAAGCAGTATCTTGATTCAACCACCATCGCGGTTTTTGAGAATCAGATTGACCGCCACAAGGCTCTTTCCCACTACAATCCTTATCGTGTAGTCAATAATGTCGGGGTTCATTCCATACCCTTGCGGATAGATAGTCTCGCAATGGTTGAGTCGCAACCTTCTATTATGGTAGCGTATCTTGAGGATTGCCAAATCAACGGCGAAAAACGCGATATTCGCTTCGACACTGGTGCGGGTGTCAACGTTGTTTCAACACAAGAGGCTAATGATATGGGGCTGAAAAAATTGGATGCCTCAATGGTGGCTGGTGGCACTCGCGATGTGGCAGGTGTGCCTATGGCGATCGCTGACTCAATGAGGCTTGGCGACGTGACGATTTACGACGTCCCTTTCCTTGTTTTGGATATGCGCACTGGTCACGACGCCCTCGATGTCCAGCTACAGCGTACCGACATTGTGATTGGTTATGAAGTGATGAACGCTCTGCGGAACGTTAAACTTGATTTTGAGAACTCTTGCCTCGTGGTGTCTGACAGCTCACTTGTACCCGCGTTTGAGGAATCAAATATGATGATTGCCAATGGCAACCAAATTGTGGCGCGGGGTAGTGTCAATGGTCAACCTATGCTTGTAGACCCGGATTGCGGCGATGGCTCGTTCGGCATTTTCTTCGCTAATTGCTGGCCCGTTATGAAATCGTATGTGAGGGAAGGGCAGGAGCCTCGCGACGCGTTGATGGGTGGAAGTGGCGGATACGATGAAATCCAGGTTTACAAGATTGAGGACGTGCCGCTTACCATCGGTTCTACTACGATTTCAATACCTTGGATTGATTTGTCTGAAAAATACCAGCCGACGGAAGAATACCAGGTCCGTATCGGGTTAAAGACGTTTATATTGAACAAAAGTGTGTCTTTCGATATGGATCGGATGGTAATGTCGTTTTCGTGGTAGCGACCGCAGGCGGCGAAAGCGCCGCACGGACTCCGTGCGGCGTTTTTCGCATCAAAAAAATTGGCCGGGCCGACTGAAAAAATTTGCGCGGATTGCGAAAAACCCGTAACTTTGCGTGCAATAAAATTTTCTGATTCCGTTATGTCCGATTTTATTGCTGACCGAGTGGCTATGGACGGCCTCACCTTCGACGACGTCCTCCTGATTCCCGCTTATTCCGAAGTGCTCCCCCGCATGGTCGATCTGAAGACCAAGTTCTCACGCAACATCGACCTCAACGTGCCGCTTGTTTCGGCGGCCATGGACACTGTCACTGAAGCAAAACTCGCCATCGCCATCGCCCGTGAGGGTGGCATCGGCGTTATCCACAAGAACATGTCGATCGACGAGCAGGCCCGCCAGGTGCACGCCGTGAAACGCGCCGAAAACGGCATGATCTACGACCCCGTGACCATACGCCTCGGCGCCACCGTTTCCGACGCCCTGAAGATGATGGAGGAGTACCACATCGGCGGTATCCCCGTTGTCGACAAGGACGGGATGCTCAAGGGTATCGTCACCAACCGCGACCTCCGTTTCGAGCTCGACCTCAACCGCCCCGTCGACGAGGTTATGACTTCCGAAAACCTCGTCACCACCTCCCAGTCGACCAACCTCGAAGAGGCGGCCCAGATTCTCCAGCAGCACAAAATCGAAAAGCTCCCCGTGGTCGACCACGACGGCCGTCTCGTGGGGCTCGTGACATATAAAGATATTACCAAGGCCAAGGATAAGCCCAACGCCTGCAAGGATAAGCTCGGACGCCTCCGCGTTGCCGCCGGTGTCGGCGTTACCGCCGACTCGATGCAGCGCGTCGACGCCCTCGTTGCCGCCGGGGTTGACGCGATCGTGATCGACACCGCCCATGGCCACTCGAAAGGTGTGATCGGCACCCTCCGCGCCATCAAGGAGAAGTATCCCGAAATCGACGTGGTAGTCGGCAACATCGCCACCGGCGAGGCCGCGCGCTACCTTGTTGACAACGGCGCCGACGGCGTGAAGGTCGGCATCGGTCCCGGCTCGATCTGCACCACCCGCATCATCGCCGGGGTGGGCGTTCCCCAGCTCTCGGCAGTCTACGACGTTGCCAAGGCTCTCGAAGGCACCGGGGTGCCCCTAATCGCCGACGGCGGCATCCGCTACAGCGGCGACATCGTGAAGGCGCTCGCCGCCGGCGGCTACAGCGTCATGCTCGGCGGCATGCTCGCCGGAGTCGAGGAGTCTCCCGGCGACACCATCATCTACAACGGCCGTAAATACAAATCGTACCGCGGCATGGGGTCGCTCGAAGCTATGGAGAAGGGGTCGAAGGACCGCTACTTCCAGGGCAACGAGACCGACGCCAAGAAGCTCGTCCCCGAGGGTATCGCCGCCCGCGTGCCTTACAAGGGCTCGCTCTACGAAGTCGTTTACCAGATGCTCGGCGGTCTTCGCGCCGGTATGGGCTATTGCGGTGCCCCCGACATTGAGGCGCTCCACAAGGCCCGCTTCACCCGCATCACCAACGCCGGCGTAAACGAGAGCCACCCCCACGACGTGGCCATCACCTCCGAGGCTCCCAACTACTCGGCATCGGCCCGCTAAGCGCGCTATTCATTTGCAAGATGCTTGCAATCAGCGATTAAACGAATTTTATCAAAATATGTTAACGAGGCATCGTATAAGTATACGGTGCCTCGTTTTTTCTTTGATGGCATTTTGCTCGCCAAATTAGCGCAAAAGTGGCACTTTGCCCGCCAAACACCCCAAAGAGCGGCAAAGAATGTAAAATAGTGTTAATATGACTCATTTTTCTTGCCAATTTGTTTGCACGCCCCTTGAAAATCGCTTACCTTTGCAATGTGTTTTTCATGGTATTAGATTTAAGGTTAACTAAGATTGGTTGTCGGGAGGCAATCAATTTTTTTTGCGCGTATGTCTGATGTTTTACATTATTGACGATGTTCGCTGCCGCTGGGGGGTGCGGTTTTTTTTAGGCGGTGTGGGGGATTTTGAGTAATTTCGCGGTGCGAATATAATTATTTATAATTATTAAACAAAGGATATGAGACGCGCCGCTATCACCTCGAAGGTCAGCTACATCGGTGTTAATGACCGCACCACGCATCTGTTTGAAAGTATGTGGCCTCTCCCTTATGGGGTGAGCTACAATTCATATCTTGTCGATGGCGGCGATAAGGTTGCCGTGATCGACGGGGTGGAGGCGTCGTTCGCCTTGCGACAGATTGAGCATATCAAGGCGATACTTGGCGCGGACAGGACTCCCGACTATTTGGTGATCAACCATATGGAGCCTGACCATTCGGGTGGCATCGAGCTGCTTCGCCAGGCGTTCCCAGATATTGTGATCGTGGGCAACGCGCAGACGCTCTCGATGGTCAACGGCTTTTACGGCGTTGAGGGCGCTACGCTCGCCGTTAAGGATGGCGACGCGCTGCCGCTCGGCCCGGGGGCCACGCTCCGATTCTATCTGACCCCGATGGTGCATTGGCCGGAGACTATGATGACGTGCCTCGAAGAGGAGCGCGTGCTCTTCAGCGGCGACGCGTTCGGCTGTTTCGGGGCATTGAACGGGGCGGTGCTCGACACTGAGATGTCGACCGATCGCTATTTCCCTGAGATGGAGCGCTATTACAGCAACATCGTCGGCAAGTACGGGCGGTTCGTGCAGCGCGCCCTCGCGAAACTTGAGGGGCTTGAGATTGGCACGATCTGTTCGACCCACGGCCCGGTATGGCGCTCGCGGGTGGCCGAGGTGGTGTCGCTCTACGACCGCATGAGCCGCTACGAGCCGCTCGACAACGGCGTGACGATTGTCTACGGCTCGATGTACGGCAACACGCAGGTGCTCGCCGAAACCGCCGCAGAGGCGCTGGCCGAGGCGGGGGTGCGCGAGATCGAGGTGTTTAACGCCGCGGTGACCGACCCCAGCTATATTATCGCCGCCGTGTTCCGCCATAAGGGGCTTGTGATAGCGTCGCCGACGTATTCCGACGGACTGTTCCCGCCGGTGGCGGCTGTTGCTGAGGCTATCGCCCGCCGCGTCGTTACGGGGCGCGAGGTGGCCCTGCTTGGCACCCACACTTGGTCGCACAAGGCGGTAGTCGAGTTGGAGCGGATACTGCAGCCCTGCGGTTTCGATTACGTTGCCGAGCCGGTAGTGGCCAGGCAGGCTCCGGGCGCCGCCGAGCTCGGCATCTGCCGCGCCGCGGCCGCTGCCCTCGCCGCCCGCCTCGCCTGACTTGGCACTTCATAACTCATCACTCTGACTTAGTACTTAATATTGGTATAAAACGACACCCCCTGCGACGGTTGAACGTCGCAGGGGGTGTTGGTTTGCGGGCGGAGCGGGGCTCCGCCCGATAGGGGGAGGGGATTTACTTCACGAGTACTTTCTCAACCTTGTTGCCGCGGACGCGGATGTAGAGGCCCTCGGCGGGGTTCTCGACGCGTACGCCCTGGAGGTTGTAGTAAACGGCGGGAGCCTCGGCGTCAGCGGCCACGTCGGCCACGCCAACGGTGCCACCCTTTTCAGCCTTGGTCAGGAGCAGGTCGTGGATGTTGAACTGGTTGCCGTTGTTGTAGAGGCGGAACTTCACGGGAGTCTCGACTGCCACGGTGTGTTCGAACTTGAACATCTTCTTGTCGGCGGTGGTGTCGAAGGTTGCCACGGGGGTGTCGCTGTCAGCAGCGTTCACGAGGGTGAAGCTGAAAGCCTTGGCGGTGGAGTTGCCGATGATGGCGGTGAACTTGCAGGGGCCGAGGACTTCGGGGAACTCGATGTAGAGAGCGTTGCCGCCGCCGCTGATCTGTGCGCAGCGCTGCGAGCCGCCCACGTTGTCGGGGTCGTCAACGAGGTTGGACTTGCCCATGGCCACCACGCGGCCGGGGGTAGCGCCTACAACGTAGGTGAGGCCACCGATTTCGACGGTCTTGTCGGAGGTGTTCTTGGCGAAGATGTCGCCGTTGTCAGCGCCGTCGGCGGGGTACATGTTGTACTTGGTCCAGTAAGAGTAGGGGAAGAAGTTGTAGTCGGTGTAGAAGAGCACGTCGGCGGCCTCGGTGTTGATGGTCATTTCGAAGGGCTCGGTGGCGTTGCCGGCTTCGTCGGCAACGGCGGGGATGTTAACGGTGTAAGCCTTGCCGTTTTCAAGACCGGCGTAGGCGATGGTGGCCTTGTTGCCGTCGACAACGATGTCGGTTTCAACGCCGTTGACGGTAGCCTTGGTGGCAGCGAAGATGGGTTCGTTGTATTCGAGCACGATAGCGCCTTCAACGGGAGCGTAGGGGGCGTCGGAGGGCCAGGACTTAACGAGTACGGGAGCCTCTTCGTCGACAATCACGGGCTTGTCGATGCCTTCGCCTTCACCCTTCACAACCAGAATGTCGTTGATGTTGATCTGGTTCTTCATGTTGTAGAGGCGGAGTTTCACAGTGCCCTTGTAGGGGTAGGTGTAGGTGTATTTCGACATCTTCTTGGCGGCGGGGAGCTCGAAGGTGGTCAGGGGAGCCTTGGTGTCGCCGTTCTCGTCGGTGAGCACGATGGTGCCGGCAGCGACTTTGGCGTTGGCGATGTAGAAGGTTACATCGGCGGGGCCTTCGACTTCGGGGAACTCAACATAGAGGCCGTTGCCGCCGTCGATAAGCTGCACGGAGCGGTCGGAAGCGCCGAGGTCAGCCTCGGTGTTGGGGCCGTAGTCAGCTTCGAGGTCGGTCGAATTGTTGTTGCCTTTGAGGGCCACAACGCGGCCGCTGGTGCCGCTGAAGAAGGTCATGCCACCGGCGGTTGCGGTCTTGTTGGTCGAGCCCTTGGCGAGGATGTTCACGTTGTCGGTGATGAAGGGGAGGCCGTAGAGTTCGTAGTAACCGTAGGGGAGGTTGCTGAAATCGCTGTAGAAGAGCGTGTTTACGGGCTCGGTGGTGAAGGTGTAGGTGAGAGCCTCGTTAGCGCCCTCGGCGTTGCCGATCGAGCGGGCGGGGATGGTGAGGGTGTACTCGGTGGCGGCGGTCAGCCCGGTGTAGGGGATGCGTACCACGGTGCCCTGCTCGTTGCCGGCCTCCATATCGAGAGCGGTGCCGTTGAGGTCAGCCTTTCCGGCGATGGTCACGGGAGCCTCGTAGGTGAGCTGGAAGTAGCCGTTGAGGGGAAGCATCTTCACGCCGTTAGCGGGCCATGCCAGGGGAGCGGCGAGAGCGGCTTCACCGAAACCGGGGTCAACGGGGGTGTCGCCACCTTCGGCGAGGTTGCCGGTAACGGTAACGTTGGCCAGGCCGAATGTGCGGGCTTTGGTAGCGTCGCCGTAGAGGTAGAAGCGAAGGGCCACGCTCTGGGCGGCTTCGGCAACCTCTACGTCCTTAGCGAAGTGGTAGTCCTTGTCGGCGTCAAAGGTGGCGTCCTCGTTTGTGCGGGCGGGTTTCTGCGCGTTGGTTACGGAAACGGCGTTGCCGTCGATGACGAGTTCGACGTCAACGAGGCCGGAGGTGTGCTTGATCGAAGCCCAATCCCAGGAAACGTTTGTAACGGTGATAGGTTTGGCGACGTTCATCGAGAACTCGACATACGAATCTTTGTCGACGGTTGCCGACATAACGGCGTTGTAGCCGGTCATGGGTATATCGCCGGATGCGGGTTTCGCGGTGCGTTTTTTCTCGGTACCGATTGTGCCGGTGAAGGTTACGTTGGTGGCGGAGAAGGCGTCCTCAGGGGTTACTTCAGCGGGGATATCCTTGAAGGTAGCGGTGCCTAAAGCCCATTTGGCCGTGGCGGTTTCAGCGAAAGCCGAACCCGCTACCGACGCCGCCAGCAGCGACAGTGAAAGGGTAAAGAAACTTTTCATAAAAGAATTGTAAGTGAATAGATTTAGGTTAAATCGTTGTGTGCAACGTAGTTGTTTCGCAACATTGCGGCAAAGGTACGGAAAATATGCCGACCGACCGCCTTCGGCCGATATGTTGTTTAACATATTTTTGGCCGTAGGCGGTCGGTAGAAGCGTCTTGGAGGGGGGTCAACGGTCAGCGAGTGAGGCGGAAATGTCGTCACACTCGGCGAGCCACAACGCCGCGGAGGCGTCGGAGGGCATGCGCCAGTCGCCACGGGGCGAGAGGCAAACCGACCCGACCTTCGGACCGTCGGGGAGGCAGGAGCGCTTGAACTGCTGGTTGAAGAAGCGGCGGCAGAAGGTGCGCAGCCAGTGGACTATCTCCTTGGCGGGGCGCTCAGGGAAGGCTGCGCGCGCCAGCAGGAAGATGCGCTTGGGCGAGAAGCCGTAGCGGAGCATATAATATAGGAAGAAGTCGTGGAGCTCGTAGGGTCCGACGAGGTCCTCGGTTTTCTGAGCGATGTCGCCCGAGGTGTCGGCGGGGAGCAGTTCGGGCGAGATCGGGGTGTCGACAATGTCGAGCAGCGCCCGGCGCATCTCCTCGGCGTCGGCGCGCCCGGCGAACCAGCGCACAAGGTGGCTGGCGAGGGTCTTGGGTATCGAGGAGTTCACCCCGTACATCGACATATGGTCGCCGTTGTAAGTGGCCCACCCGAGGGCGAGCTCCGAGAGGTCGCCGGTGCCGAGCACCATGCCCCCCAGCTCGTTGGCGAGGTCCATTAGGATCTGGGTGCGTTCGCGGGCCTGCGAGTTCTCGTAGGTTATGTCGCGTAGCTCCGGGTCGTGGCTTATGTCGGCGAAATGCTGCTCCACGGCCTTGGCGATGGGGATTTCGCGGGATGTGACACCGAGGGCCTCCATAAGCACCAGCGCGTTGGAGCGGGTGCGCCCCGTGGTGCCGAAGCCGGGCATTGTCACCCCGACGATGCCCGAGCGGTCGAGGCCGAGCCGGTCAAAGGCCCTCACGGCCACGAGTAGTGCCAGCGTGGAGTCGAGGCCCCCGGAGATGCCGACCACGAGGGTGCGGCAGCGGGTGGCTTTCAGGCGCTGGGCCAGGCCGGTGGCCTGGATGTCGACGATCTCGGCCGAGCGGCTGTCGATCTCGGAGCCGGAGGTGGGAACGAAGGGGTGGGGGGCTACCTCGCGGAGGAGGCTCCATCCAGCCTCGTCGGCGCGGGCGTCGGCCGGCACGGCGGCGACGACGGCCACCGGCTGTGGGGCGACGCGTCGGGCGCAGTCGCCGAACGTCCCCTGGTGCATGCGGTCGCGGCGGAGCGCCTCGATGTCGATGTCGCGCACGATCATCTGCGGGTCGTTGCTCCAGCGCTCGGTTTCGGCCAGAATGTCGCCGTTCTCTGCGATGAAGGCTTTGCCGTCGAACGCCAGGTCGGTGGTCGACTCGCCGAAGCCCGCCGAGGCGTACACATAGGCGCAGATGCCCCGGGCGCTCTGCTGCGAGATGAGGCGGCGCAGGTAGGCCCGCTTCCCTATCAGGTCGTTCGAGGCCGAGAGGTTCGCGATCACGTCGGCGCCGGAGAGGGTCTGGGCGCACGACGGGGGCACCGGGGCCCAGAGGTCCTCGCATATTTCGGCGCCGACCATCACCCCGGCGATGTCGGCCAGGGCGGTGGTGCTGACGAGGGTCGTGCCGTCGAGCCCCGGAATGCTGATTTCGGCCTCGGGGATTCCGTAGGCCGAGCTCCAAATGCGCTTCTCGTAGAACTCGTTGTAGTTGGGTATGTACTGCTTGGGGCGTATCAGCGGGCAGCGCCCGCGGGCCACCACCGCTCCGCAGTTGAAGAGCTGCGGGCCGTGGCGCAGCGGCACGCCAACCACCGCCGCCACCCTCAGCCCCTCGGTGGCGCGGGCTATCTCGGCCAGGGCCCTGTCGGCGGCGTCGAGGAGCGCCGCGTTGTGGAAGAGGTCGCCGCAGGTGTAGCCAGTGACGCTCAGTTCGGGGAACACGGCCAGGTCGGCGCCGGCCTTCTCGGCCTCCCTTATCATATATATAATATTGTCGGTGTTGGCCTTCACGTCGGCCACCGCCACAGACGGCACGCATGCCGCCACGCGAAAAAATCCGTTTCTCATCTGATTTTGGTTTGATGTTGTCGAGCGGGCCCGCTCCTTCCGGCCGTGGGGCGTCGCGGTCGGAGCGTCGAGCCGTAACGCGAATGTAGCAAAAAGAAATTAACCGACAAAAAATTTGGCTGTTACGGAAAAAATAGCTTACTTTGCACTCTGATTTGCGGCACCTCCGAAAAAAGCCCCTGGAAAAGATGCGTCCGCGGGGTGATATGAGTTATGAGATGGCGGCCCCAAGTCGCTCTACGCTAAGAACAAAGAAAACAACAACCACAACAGCCATGTCAAAGATTTGTCAGATTACAGGCAAAAAAGCGATTACAGGAAATAACGTATCGCACTCGAAGCGCCACACCAAGCGCCGCTTCAATGTGAACCTCTTTAACCGCCGCTTCTACTGGGTGGAACAGGACACCTGGGTGCTCCTCACCGTTTCGGCTGCCGGCCTGCGCAACATCAACAAAATGGGGCTCGACGCCGCCATCAAACAGGCTATCGCAAAGGGTTATTTAACTGAAATCAAAACTTTAGACTTCTAAACAATGGCAAAGAAAGCAAAAGGTAATCGCGTGCAGGTGATCCTCGAATGCACCGAGCACAAGGCAAGCGGCATGCCCGGCACTTCGCGATACATCACCACCAAGAACCGCAAGAACACCACCGAGCGTCTTGAGCTCAAGAAATACAACCCCATCCTCAAGCGCGTCACCGTGCACAAGGAAATCAAATAATCACCGAAACCTCACCCAACCATAAATATTTGACTCGATATGGCAAAGAAAACCGTCGCATCTCTTCAGAAAGGTGAAGGCCGTACCTACTCCAAGGTTATCAAGATGGTGAAGTCGCCCAAAACCGGCGCTTACACCTTCCAGGAACAGATGGTTCCCAACGACGCCGTCAAGGACCTTCTGAAATAAGAACCCACAAGGCTTCCCTGCCTTAATCGCGGGGCTGCCGGCAATGCGCCGGCGGCCCCGCCGTTGTTTCCCGGGGGCGTAAACGCTCGCGATGAATGGCGGTGTAACCGCTGGGGGCTTGTTTTTTAGCCGCTTTGGCGGTAATCTCGGAAAAAATTCGTAACTTCGCGTTTTAGAGAGATTATATTCTCTCCCGTAACTCCAACAGGCGCCCGGAGGACGGGCGCCCCGCCAGCCAATTACACCTTGATGAACAGCAAGCAAAAAGTACTCTACATCTCCCAGGAGGTGACTCCCTACCTCCCTGAAACGCATCTGGGCCACCTTTGCCAGTATATACCCCACCGCGTGCAGGAAGAAGGTTTCGAGGTAAGGACATTCATGCCCAAATACGGTTGTATCAACGAACGGCGCAACCAGCTCCACGAAGTGATACGCCTCTCGGGCCTCAATATCCCGGTCGACGATAACGACCACCCGCTGATTATCAAGGTAGCGACTCTCCAGAGCTCGCGCATGCAGGTGTACTTCATCGACAACGACGACTACTTCCGCCACCACGGGGTCAGCGACCTCGAAATCCGCGAGACTCCCGAGGAGAATGATGAGCGGTTGGTGTTCTTCACCCGCGGCGTCATGGAGACGGCCAAGAAGCTCCGCTGGGAGCCCGCGTTCGTGCACTGCTCGGGGTGGGTGTCGGCCCTCGCGCCCCTCTACCTCAAGAAAACCTACGCCGACGACCCCACGATAGGCCGCGCAAAGGTGGTGTTCTCGATCTTCAACGACGCTTTCGAGGGTCCGCTCGACGCGCGCTTCCAGGAGAAACTCCGTATGGACGGCTTCTCGGCCGAGGAGATCGCGACGCTCGGCACCGAGCCTGTCGACTGGCTGACGCTCAATAAGTTCGCTATTGATTACGCCGACGGTCTGGTAATAGCCTCGGAGGATGTCCCCGCCGAACTCAAGGAGTACGCCAAGGCATCGGGCAAGCCGCTGATCGAGTCGTGGAGCGACGAGGTCGAGGGCGCCCCGATGGTCGAATTCTACAACTCTCTTTAAGGAAAACTCCTGATGACTTTCAAGCATTCAGCCATACTCGCGGCGGCAATGGTTTCCGCCGCGTCGCTTTCAGGCTGCAAGGATACAACCGAGGATATCGGCTCCTCGCTCGTCACCGACAATTCCGAGGTGGTGATCGAGGATGAATACAGCGTTTCGGGCCGGGTGGTAGAAAACACCAAGGTGCAGTCGCGCACTATCACCGAGATTCTCGGCGTGATCGACGCGGAGGGGTACGGCAAATTCTCCTCCGACTTCGTCACCCAGTTTATGCCGGCCCAGAACATCGCTTCCGACGAGGTTACCATCGATGACATCGACTCGCTGAACCTCGTGCTGACCATGCCGACCGGTTCGTTCGTCGGCGATTCCGTGGCTCCGATGGGCCTCGAAGTGTTCCGTCTCACGAAAACGCTCCCTTACCCCATATACAGCGACTTCGACCCGGTTGCCGAGCAGTGTTTCGACCCCTCGAAACCTATCGCCTCGAAGATTTACGCCGTGAACGCCCTCGGGCAGACCGACTCCGTCAAGGCGCTGTCATACCGCCAGGTAAGCGTCAAGCTCCCGCTGTCGCTCGGCAAAGAGCTTTTCACGCTCTACCGCGAGAACCCCTCGGCCTACGCGACCCCCACGGCGTTTGCCGAGCATTTCGCCGGTATCTACGTCAGGAACTCCTATGGCTCGGGCCGCGTGACCCGTTTCGAGTCGGTAGTGATGCGTATGCACTACCATACGATGGGTACTGACGACGACGGCAAGGAGGTAGAGGTGTCACAGGCCGGAACCTATTACGCCGTAACCCCGGTGGTAATCACCAACAACAATATCAACTACGATATGGCCGAATCGCTGCAAAAGCGGGTCGACGATGGCGAGGCGATCATCGTGGCTCCCGCCGGGCGCGACGTTGAGCTGACTTTCCCGCTGATGGACGTTATCGAGTCGTACCGCTCGAAGTCGGGGGGTATGGCGGTAATCAACTCGCTCAGCATGGAACTTCCCGCCGAGGAGATTGAGAATGACTACGGCATAGCTCCCCCCTCGCGTATGCTCATGCTTCTGTCGAAGGATAAGGATAAGTTCTTCGCCAACAACGAGATTACCGACGATGTGACCTCTTTCGTGGCCACCTACGACTCATCCGCGGGGTGCTACACCTTCAGCGGTCTGCGCGCCTATCTCCTGAAGATGCTTGAGGAGTATGAGAAAAACGGTAAGGTCGAGGCTGAGGATTATACCTTTACCCTTACCCCGGTGACGGTTACGACGGAGACCAATTCGTCGGGCTACTACCAGACTTCGACCTATATCAGCTCCATCACGCCCTATGTGCTGACCCCGGTGATGACCAAGCTCGACCTCGGCAAGGCGAAAATCACCTTCACTTTCACCAAGCAGTCGGTCAACTGACGCCCGATAATAGTTGTTAGCATACAAGGTCGGAGACCTCGCACGAATTGATGTTGTGCAAGGTCTCCGACCTTGCTTTATACGCCCCCGACATAAGTCCCCACAAACCGCGGCTGCGCCGCTTATTGTGGGGTTTCCAATGTCCAAGGTCTCCGACCTTGGGCGTAAGTGAGAGATGTTTGGCGGACGAGATGAATTGAAGGAGGGGTGTCGGTTAGCGATGCCTTAATGGTGCGGCGGTTAATGATTCCTTGATGGAGTCAGATTAACGATGCCTTGAATGGGTGGTGGTGGTAAATGGTTCCTTGAAGGAGAGGCAGTTGGTCTGCTATTGATGGAGAGGAGTCTATTCATAGGCGAAAAGCAAGGTCGGAGACCTGGCGCAAGGTTAATATGCGCGAGGTCTCCGACCCGGATATTGGTGTTGGTGTGGTGGCGGATTACTGCATGCCGGAGATGGCGGCGCCGCGGGCGATCTTGGCAACCATGCCCTGGAGGGCCTTGCCGGGACCTACTTCCACGAATTCGTCGGCACCTGCCTCAACCATGCGGCTCACGCTCTGGGCCCAGCGTACCTGGCCGGTGAGCTGAGCGATGAGGTTGGCCTTGATTTCGGCGGGGTCGGTGTGGGGCATGCCGTCGACGTTCTGGTAAACGGGGCAAACCGGCTCGTGGATTTCGGCTGCTTCGATGGCCTTTGCCAGTTCGGCGCGGGCGGGCTCCATGAGGGGCGAGTGGAAGGCGCCGCCCACTTTGAGCTTCAGGGCGCGCTTGGCACCGGCCTCGGTCAGTGCGGCGCAGGCGCGGTCAACGGCGTCGATTTCGCCGGAGATAACGATCTGGCCGGGGGTGTTGTAGTTGGCGCAAACAACCACGCCGTCGGTGTTGGCGCAGATTTCCTCAACCTTTTCGTCGGGGAGGCCGATGATGGCGGCCATAGTCGAGGGGTTGGCCTCGCATGCCTTCTGCATGGCCTGCGCACGGATGGCCACGAGCTTGAGGCCGTCCTCGAAGCTCAGGGCGCCGGCGGCGGTGAGGGCGGAGAACTCGCCGAGCGAGTGTCCGGCCACCATGGCGGGCTTGAAGTCGTCGCCGAGGGTCTTGGCGAGGATCACGGAGTGGAGGAACACGGCGGGCTGGGTCACCTTTGTCTGCTTGAGGTCCTCTTCGGTGCCTTCAAACATAAGGTCGGTGATGCGGAAGCCGAGAATCTCGTTGGCTTTCTCAAACATCTCTTTGGCAACGGGGTTGTTGTCGTAGAGGTCCTTGCCCATCCCAACAAACTGGGAACCCTGGCCGGGGAACATAAATACTTTCATAATCAATTAATCAGATTGATATGTTGTTTATAATGTGTTGACGTTTTGGCAGCATGTTCCGCGGGGCGGAAACGCGGTGCAAAGATACGGAATTCCCCCGAAATTTATGTTGCAAAACATATAAAGGGGTTAAAAAAAGCCGGTTTTTTTTTGGTGACTTGAAAATAAGTCGTAACTTTGCAGTGTTTTTGAAGCACAAAATATTGTTTTATTATTTAACTCACAACACGAAAATGAAAAAGTTATTCCTTTCTTTCGCTGTGATCGCAGGTTTCGCAATGGTATCCTGCGGCAACAAGGCTGAGAACGCTGAAGCTGCTGAAGCTCAGGACACCGTAGCTGTAGTAGAAGAAGTTGCTGTAGTAGAAGAAGTAGCTGACTCCGCTGCTGCCGCTACCGACACTGTTGCTGCTGCCGCTACCGAGGTTGCTACCGAAGCTGCCGCTCAGTAATCCGCAAGCCTGTTGTAAGACAGAGCTGAAAGATAACAGCAAAAAATAAAGAGGATGCGATTTTCGCTTCCTCTTTTTTTGTGCTGTATTGGCGGTGCGTGATAGCGGCGCGCCTGGTTCGTCGCCGGAGCCTCTCGGCCTCGGTCACGACCCTTAGGTCGCTCCCATCGGCGCTCGGACTCCGGCTCCTGCCATCCGCACCACTCTGACGCACCGCCCCCTATCCGGGCGCACCGCCGGTACACCATCCAGGCCGAAGGCTGACAAAGGCGCCGTATGATGTTTGAGCGTGATATTGTGAAGCGCTTTTGCAAAATCAAGGAAGGGGATGCGGCTCGATCATTATAGTTGAGCGGTATCCCCTTCCTTTTTGTTTGTTAGTGGTTTAAGTTGTTGATGCTTAGTCGAGCGAGTGGATTACCAGGCCGGAGCGGAGTTTGGGCTCGAACCAGGTGGTCTTCGGGGGCATGATGTTGCCTGTGTCGGCAATGTCGATCAGCTGCTTCATCGAAACGGGGTAAAGGGCCAGGGCCATAGCCATTTCGCCGGAGTCGACGCGGTCGCGGAGCTCGCCCAGGCCGCGGATGCCGCCGACGAAGTCGATGCGCTTGTCGGAGCGGAGGTCGGTGATGCCCAGGATGTCGCGGAGTATGAGGTCGGAAGAGATCGTCACATCGAGCACCCCTATCGGATCGGAGTCGTCGAAGCGCCCTTCGCGCGGGGTCAGCGAGTACCATTTGCCTCCGAGGTAGAGCGAGAAGTTGTGAAGCTGCCGCGGGGTATAGATTTCCGCACCATTCTCCTCAACGATGAAGTCCTTGTCGAGCTTTGCGAGGAATTCGGCGGGGGTTAGGCCGTTGAGGTCGCGGACAACGCGGTTGTAGTCGATAATGCGCAGGTGCGATGCGGGGAATGCCACAGCCAGGAAGTAGTTGTACTCCTCGTCGCCGGAATGGCCGGGGTTCTGCTCGGCCTTTTCGAGGCCGACGCGGGCCGCGGCTGCCGAGCGGTGGTGGCCGTCGGCGATGTAGAGGTGGGGCATTGCCTCGAATTCCTCGGTGATGGTCTGTATCATCGCGGGGTCGTCGACAACCCAGAAGTGGTGGCCGAAGCCGTCGGGCGCCACGAAGTCGTATTCGGGAGTTCCGGCGGCTACCTGGCGGATTATCGCTTCGAGGCGTTCGTTGTCGGGGAACGCGAAGAACACCGGCTCGACGTTGGCGTTGTTGACGCGCACGTGCTTCATGCGGTCGTCCTCCTTGTCGCGGCGGGTGAGCTCGTGCTTCTTGATCACACCGTTCACATAGTCGTGTACGTTGGCTGCGATCACGATGCCGTATTGGGTGCGCCCATCCATAGTCTGGGCGTAGATGTAGTAGCGGTCCTCGTCGTCCTGCACGAGCCATCCGTTTTCGCGGAAAGCGCGGAAGTTTTCCACGGCCTTGTCGTAAACTTTGGGGTCGTGCTCGTCGGTACCGGGTTCGAAGTCGATTTCGGGTTTTATGATGTGGTACAACGATTTCGGGTTGCCTTCGGCTTCGCGTCGGGCCTCTTCGGAGTTGAGCACGTCGTAGGGGCGCGACGCCACCTGTTCGATCATCTCTTTCGGCGGGCGGATGCCGCGGAAGGGTTTCACTTTAGCCATGGTTTCGTGTAGAATTTAAGGTTTGTATTGATTATCCGCAAATATAGCGAATCAGTCGGCACTTTTCCAAATATCCCTTTAGAAATATGAATTATTTTTCGCGTACAGGCGAATTGTTAAGGGCGCCAGCGGTTGGGGTATAAAAAAAGAGTGGGGCTCTCACGAGTGCCACTCTCTCCATTCATCACATTATGCTTACAATTAAGTGCTCTTTCAGTTTCTGTTACTCTTTCAGTTTCTATACTAAGAACAATGAGTAATCGTAAGAGGTTGAAGTTAATGGGGTTAAAATCCATTAATAAGTGTTGGCGCGTGATGAGGCGCCTGTATCGTTTCAGTAGCGCCCTTCGACGATGGGCCAGTCGATAATGTCCCACAGGTGTTCGAGGGCGTCCTTTCGGAGATTCTGATAGTCAAGGTAGTAGGCATGCTCCCACACGTCGAAGGTCAGAATCGGGGTGAGCCCCTTTGTCATGGGGTTGCCGGCATTCGCCTCCTGGGTGATGAAGAGCTTGCCCTCGCTGTCGCGCGAGAGCCACACCCATCCCGAGCCGAAGAGCTTGACTCCGGCGTCGACAAACTCCTTCTTGAAGTTCTCGAACGAGCCGAAGTCGCGGTCGATGGCCTCGCGGAGTTCCCCTTCGGGCTCTCCGCCGCCGTCGGGCGAGAATGAGAAGAAGTAGAATATGTGGTTCCACGCCTGGGAGGCGTTGTTGAAAAGCGGGCCTTTGGCGTCGCGGATGATTTCCTCAAGGGGAAGTTCGGCAAACTCTGTGCCCTCGATGAGGTTGTTGAGGTTGTCGATATATGCTTTTTCGTGTTTGCCGTAGTGGTAGTCGACGGTGCGCGCCGAGATGGCGGGTTCGAGCGCGTCGTGGGCGTAGGGGAGTTCGGGCTGGGTGTATTTCATCGTTGTCGTGTTTTGGTTAATACATAAGGCGAGAGCCGCGGCCGGGGCAACCTGGTTGCCAGCCGCGGCTCTATTAGCAAAACGCCGTTAAGCCGTAAAGGTTCACTCTCCGCCTCGTCGCGGGTGTGGATTAACAATTGTTGTTTAACAAGTCGTCAGAATCGGTATCCGATGGTGAACACGAGCTGCGAGTTGTTGTCGGTCACTTTGGCCGAGGGGCCGTCGTACCAGTAGCCGTCGTAGTCCTTGAACGATGTGAAGGCGCGGTAGGTCGACTCGCGGTGCTTGTAGACGTAGGCCAGGTCGGCGTAGAAGCCGCTGAAGCGGTAGCCCAGGCCGCAGGTTATGTACTGCGTGTCGGAGTCGAAGGTGTAGGCCGGGTTGGTGCCGTTGGTGTACACTTCGAGGTTGCTGTTCTTGACATCCTCCTTGAGGTTTGAAGCCGTGTAGCTGTAGCCGGCGCGGATGCTGAACTGGGGGGTGACGCGGAACTCGCCGCCTATGCGCAGCGTGTTCGATGCCTTGAAGTAGTTTTTAATGTCGCCGGTGAAGTAGTCAAACTCTGTGCCGTCGGCGTCGCGGGTGTTCATCGCGTTGTAAGCCTGGTATTCGTAGTCGGCGCTGATGATGCCGCGGCCACCGATCACCCCGGCCACGCCCACCATGAATTTCCAGGGTGAGTGGAGCTGCCAGTCGTAAGTGGCGGTGGGGGTTTCATTGTAGTCGGGCGACTGGAAACCGGAGCTGAACCGCGAGTCGATGCGACCGTTGTAGGAGGTGGTCATCGACCAGTAGGTAGGCGTGTGGAACGCCACTCCTATGCGGAGCTCGTTGATCGGCTTGAGTATGAGGCCGAGCTTCACGTTGACGCCCGTGCCGCTGACGTGTTTCCAGTTGGAGAGCTGGAAGCCGCCGTTGCCCGGCTGGATGCCCATATCGCCTTTTACGGGTACGTCGGCGTTGGCCAGGCTTTCGGTGTAAGTCGAGTTCTGGGTGTATCCCAAGTCGGTAATGCCGATGCCGATTCCCCAGTAGACGACGTTCGACACGTTGCCGCCGAAGTTGATCGAATACTCGTCGGTGTAGCCCGACTCGTTTACGGTCATCGCCCCGGTGCCGGTGGTCGCGGGGATCACGCCCCCGGCTCCGTCGCCCACCTCCTGGTACTGGAACAACCCGTCGTAAACGTCAGACTCATAAGGCTGCCCCTCGGCGTCAACCCCGACCTGCGGCGTCACCAGTCCGCCGTTGAAGGCGAGCACGCTGAGCCAGTTGGGGGCGTTGGCCGAGTAGTCCTGGTAAGGATTGTTGTCGGAGCCGTCGTCGAAGAGCGCCCCCGGGTCATAGCCGTCGGTGAAGGTGGTTATGTAATTCGACATAGAGGTGCTCAGGGGCATCCCCACGCCGGAATACTGGCGGTTGAAGGAGTTAAGGCGCGCGTAGCTGACACCCCAGGAGATGGTCTGGAGCCCGGAGTTGCCGAGGTTCACGGTGCCGATGTATCCGAAGTCGTTGACATCGCATTTTGTGAAACTGTTGTCGCGGCCGCCTGAGAGGTTGCCCGAGGTCTTGGCGTTCATCATGTTCACGTCGAACGTGAAGCCGATGTCGCTGCCGCGGTACACGCCTATGCCGCCGGGGTTCTGGTTGAGGGTCGATATGTCGCCTCCGAGGGCGGTGAAGGCTCCGGCCATCGACATAAACCTGGCGGTACCGCGCAGCTCGGTCTGCGACAGGTTGTAGGCGTCGACGGCGCTCTGCGCCGCGGCTCCGGCACCCGTCGCGGCCATTAAGGCCGCGGCGAGCATATATCTGTTGGTAATCAGCTTGTTCATATTGGGGTATGAGTTTTAAGAGGGTGTTATGAGGGGAAGTAGCGCCGTATGGGGTTATCGGCGACCGCGGCTGCCGGAGTAACCTCCGCCGCTCGAACGGCCAACGCCACCGCCGGAGTAACCGCCGCGGCTACCCGAGTAGCCACCCGAGGCGTTCCCGCCTCGGCTACCCGAATAGCTCGGGGTGGAGGAGGGACGGCTGGTGCCGGAGTTGTTGTAGGCCGGAGTGGAGGGGCGGTTTGTGGAGGGGCGGTTTGTGGAGGAGCCGCCGTACTGGTAGGTCGACGAGGCGCGCCCTCTGCCTCCCGAATAGCTGCCGGCGGGTGTGGTGCCGGTGGTGGGTCGGCTCACGGGAGCCGCGTAACCGGGACGGGTGGATGTGGCCGGACGGCTGGCCGAGCCATTGACGGTAGCCGAGGGGCGGCGTCCGTTGGAGTTGTAGATGCTGCCCCGGTTGCCCGAGCCGTAGCTGCCATAATAGCGGTTGCCGTTGGAGTCTCCGGCCATGGGGCGGTTAGGCCTGATAGCGCCGGGAGGGTCGTTGTAGTAGCGGCCACCACCCCAGCCCCAGTGGTAGGGAGGGTAGGGCGCGCCCCACGAGGGCCCCCAGCCCCAGCCCCACGACGGACCCCAACCCCAGGATGGACCCCATCCGGGGCCGTACCAGTCGTTCCAATACCAGGAACTGTAGGGCCAGGAATAGCTGTAGTAGGGCCATCCGCCGTACCACGAGTTATAATAGTAGGGGTAGCCTACCCCGAAGTTGAAGCTCACCGAAGAGGTTGGCACTGCCACGATCGTCGTAGTGCCGTTGCCGCCGTAGTATGCGTCGGCATACGATTCGTCGCCCAGTTCGTTGAAGTCAACCTCGGGCACGGCGTCCTTCGCGGCCTGCGAGTCGTGGAATCGGGCCAGGCGCTCGGTGTTGCTCATGGCCGACATCTGCTCAAATTCGGCGAGCGATATTGAGTCGGGCTGGTTGGCAGCCTGGTAAGTCCCGCGGCGGTTGTACTCGTCGACGTCGCGGGTCGAGGTGCCGGTAGGAGCGTATTCCGACGCGGCCGGGTAAATGCCGGCCTGTGTCCAGGGTACATACTCCGAGCCGTCGAAGTAGTAGAGCGTCTGCTGCTGTTGGGGCTGGGCCAGGCGTGTCTGCTGCTTTTGGGGCTTGGGTGTGGCCTTGGAGGCATCGTAATAAATATCGTCGTCGTAGTAGCTCTGGGCCACGGCGCCGGAAACCCCGCATAGGGTCGCCGCCGCGACGAGAGAGAGCTTGCGCATTGTGGCTGTGAAGCGTTTCATATTCAACTTTTTTGTCATTTCTTTAATTAGACAGTTGTAGGCCTCAGAGGTTTAACCGCCCGGGTCTTGAAACTACAAATATAACATTTCGCGGCGGGATTTTTCACGCTTAGCCCTCAGAAACATCCGATTTTAACAACTTTAGGTTAAAAACGCGGCCAAAAAGCGACCGGGGATGGAGCGTGAGCACCATCCCCGGCGGTAAAGTTATGAGCTGTAAGAGTTGTCGGCCGTTATGAGCGGACGGTGGGTTTCATATCGTAGCTCATCATCGCCACGGTGAAGCCCCAGTAGATGAAGGCGAGGGCGCTGAGGAAGCTTACCATCATCATATCCTGCAGCCAGCCGGCCTCAAGGAAGAAGAAACCGATGATCATGAGCAGGATGCCGTTGATGAGGTACATCCACCAGTAGCGCTGCTGGCGACCAGAAACGGAAGCGATCACGGAGGCTATGCCCCAGAAGATGAACACGATCGCGAGGAAATAGGGGAACACGATCTCGGAAAGGATGACGCTGCGCACCAGCATGAAGCCGACGAACATGTCAATGACACCTCCGGCGATCCACCATCCCCAGCCGCGGGGCCGGTTGGTGCCCGAAGAAACGCAGAGCTGTACTACGCCGGCCAGAATGAGCAGCCAGCCAAAGATTTGCGAAGAAACCGCGAAGCCGGCAGCGGGCCAGAACCAGTAGCAGAAACCGCCGAGCACGAGGAGAATCCCTACAACGAGGACAATCCACCAGTATTTGGTCTGTCCCCAAAAGTTTAATGATAAGGCTTTCATAGTTTTATGAAATAATTAGTGAAACATTTTCTCGATTTGCGCGATACGCGGCTCCGAAGGAGCGGGGCCGTTAATTATCGGTTTGATATTATAACACATCTTAACCGAAAAAGGTTGTCGCGTGTTTCACTAATTCGCCGGGGTGTGCGGTGTGTTTTTCAGACATATGGGCAACTTCGATACGCGGAAAGCCGATAACTCCCTCATCAACCTTTTCGGAGGCGTTGAAAAGCCCAAGAATAAGGAGGTAATCAAGGCTATGAAAGAAATGCCGCCCGAAAAGATAGCCGCATTCTTGTCCGCGACCAAAAAATAATTCGTAAATTCGCATATGGAACAGAATCAAGAAGTAACAAGAATATACAATCACGCAGCCGAGGTTATAAAAACGGCCATACTTCAAGGCCAATATGAGGCCTTGAAGGGCGTTAATCGGACTCAACTCGCAATATACTACTGGATTGGAAAATATGTTGCTAAAAATACGCGTGCTGGATTTTGGGGAACTGGCGCATTGGAACGAATCAGTGAGCAATTATACAAATTGCTTCCAGGAATGCGCGGCTATTCAGCTGAAAGCCTCAAAAAGATGCGTCAGTTTTATGAGGAATGGCAGATTTTTGATACAGATGCAAGCAGCCAGGAAGAAATAGAGCTCACTTCAGATAATTCGGTAATCGCGATTACCGAATTACAATCAACTGATGATAAGATAGATATATTTCGGGAATTACGAATACCGAATCCGGCAGAATTTCCGGTAGAAGATTTTTTCAAGGTCCCTTTCACCCACCACATACATATATTCAGTGGTGTAAAAGACACAAAGGCCAGATATTACTACATCCACCGTTGTGCTGAAGAAAAGCTATCGGCCAAAGCATTGGCACAAATCATCAGGAACGATGATTTTGGGAAGCTTGCTAATCTGCCGAATAATTTTGGTCTGACGCTTAATGACGAAGGCATGGCCCGTAAAGCCGTCCTCGCTTTTAAGGATTCCTATGTTCTGGACTTCATCAATACAGAAGAAATAGACGAAAGAGATAAAGAGGACATCGACGAGCGTGTGGTTGAGAAGCAGATTATCCACAACATCAAAAAGTTTATAATGGAATTCGGCAAGGACTTCGCTTTCGTCGGCAACCAATATCATCTTGAAATCTACTCGGAAGAATTTTTCCCGGATCTGCTGTTCTTCAACCGCGAGCTCAATGCACTGGTTGTGGTTGAATTGAAAACCGGAAAGTTCAAATCCGGCTATCTTGCCCAACTGATGACTTATCTCCGCATTCTTGATGACAAGGTGAAGAAACCCCATGAGAACCCCTCAATAGGCATTGTCCTTTGCAAGGAAGCAAACCATAGCTTTGTGGAATATGTAATGCAGGACTACGACAAACCGATGGGTGTGGCAACATACACCACATCCCAAGAAACGCCGGAGGCATTGAAGGACGCTCTTCCCGATATGGATGAGCTGAAAAAATTGCTGTAACCAAGCCGCGGCGACGGAATCTGATGGAAAATTTCAACGCCGTTTGAATATGCAATCGCCGCTTTCACCGACATAACGTCCACGATATTTCAGCCCGACGAAACGGATTTGCCGGGCTGGATTGCGTTTTGGAGGGTCGAACTAATGGAGCGGAGCGCTTAAGCTCAGAGGGAGAGGGTTATGAGGCCGGAGCTGTCGAAGCGGGGGAGGGCCATCAGCTGCAGGGGCGCTGAGCGGTCGTAGGGGGTGTTGGAGCAGTTGCCGACGCGCACGCCGATGGCCGCCAGGGCCTTCTCTACGGCGGCATAGGCTATGTCGGGGCGGTTGTTGTCGCGGCTGAGGTGGCAGAGGAAAATATTCTTGAGCTTCTCAGAGTATATCGTGGCCAAGTATTCGGCTGTCACTGCGTTGTCGAGGTGGCCGTTGTCGGAGCGTATGCGGGCTTTGAGGTATTCGGGGTATGACCCGGCGGCGAGCATGGCGCTGTCGTAGTTGGCCTCGATCATCAGATAGTTGGCCTGGCGCATATAGTGGTCGGCGCGCTCTGAAATCTTCCCTAAGTCGGTGGCCACGGCCATTGAGTGCCGCCCGCGGGTAATGAAGAACCCCGCGTTGTCGGTGCCGTCGTGCAGCACCTCGAAAGCGGTGGCCTCAAAGCTGCCGATTTTGAAGGGGTGTTCCTTGTAGATGGGTCGGTGATAGTCCTTTATGCGGTTCGAGATGCTGTGGCGGCGCAGAATGCCGTTGAGCACCTTCGGGGTGCAGTAAACGCCTATGTGGGGGCGCTTGCGCACCAGGGTGTAGACGTAGCGCACATGGTCGGAGTGGTCGTGGGTGAGCAGTATCCCCTTGATGTGGTCCATCTTTATGCCGTAGCGGCGAAGTTCGTCGGTGACGGTGTTGGCGTCGACCCCGGCGTCGATCAGGAGCCCGGTCGAGCTGTCGCCTATGTAGGCGCAGTTGCCCGAGCTTCCGCTGCCGAACGATATGAACGTGAGCTTGTCGGCGGGCTTTACATCCTCCATCGGGGTGAGGTCGTCGGCCCCGTTGTTGAAAATCCCCTCGCGGCGCAGCCGCTCCACCTCCCGCTCTATGTCGGGTAGCCCCTGGGCGTGGTTGCCAGGCTGGAAGAATCCGGCATCCTCAACGTCGTCAAACAACCCCGGGAAGAGGCTGCTGTCGGAGGTCGGTTTCTTGTATCGGGCGGCTGACATATGTTGGTAGCTGGAGGGGTTTATGAGAACAGGAGGAATATGGCGGGTGTCTTGGAGAAGTCGTATTGGGTTTTGGCCCATTTGGAGAGGGGCATCGTGCGGGCCGACTCGCGTGAGCCGGTGAGGTCGAAGCTGACGCTCAGCAGCATCTGACCCGGCAGTGTGCGGCACAGCTCGTCGACGAGCTTGTTGTTGCGGTAGGGGGTCTCGATGAAAATCTGAGTCTGTCGCTCGGAGCGCACCCGCCTTTCCATCTCGCGGAATTTGGCGGCGCGGGCCTTGGCCTCGATCGGCAGGTAGCCGTTGAAAGCGAAGCTCTGGCCGTTGAAGCCGGAGGCCATCAGCGACATCAGGATGCTTGACGGCCCTACGAGGGGGACCACCCGGAAGCCGCGGCGCTGGGCGGCGGCAACTGCGTCGGCCCCGGGATCGGCCACGGCGGGGCACCCCGCCTCGGAGATCACGCCGATTGACTCGCCCCATTCGAGTGGTTCCAGCATCGCCGGAACCTCGGCGGGGTCGGTGTGCTCGTCGAGCACGCTGAAGGTTAGCGAGTCGATGTCGATTTCCCGGCAGCATTTCTTCAGGAAGCGGCGCGCCGAGCGCACATTCTCCACGATGAAGTGCTTCACGCCGCGCAATATCTCGGTATTGGCGGCGGGTAGCGAGCTTTCAATCGGGGCTTCGGGGCTCAGCGGCACGGGAAACAGATACAGAGCTGGTGTATCTCGCAGGTCATTCATTTTACAAAGTTACGCAATTATTTCGGTTCGGCGGATAACGCCCGAAGCGAAAATGGCTGTCGGTGAAGTTAAATTTATTAACTTCGCGCTATGAGATACTTCGTTTCCGCCGGAGAGGCTTCCGGCGACCTCCACGGCGGCGCGCTCCTGAGGGCGCTCCGCGATGCCGACCCCGGGGCTGAGTTCCAGTTCCTCGGGGGCGACGAGATGGCCTGCGCCGCGGGCCGCGCTCCGCTGATACATTACCGCAAGATGGCCTATATGGGGTTCGCCGAGGTGATCCGCCACCTGCCCGACGTGGCCCGCAACCTCGCGACGGCCAAGAAGGCGCTCTCCGCCGGGGGCTTCGACGCGCTGATACTGATCGACTATCCGAGCTTCAACCTCAAGCTGGCGAAGCACGCGGCGAAACTCGGTATACCCGTGTACTATTATATAGCGCCTAAGGTTTGGGCCTGGAAGGAGTGGCGCGTCAAGAGCATCCGCAAGCTGTGTCGCAAGGTGCTGTCGATACTGCCGTTCGAGGTGGAGTACTTCCGCGGCAAGGGGGTCCAGGTGGAGTATGTGGGTAACCCCTCGGCCGAGGAGATCGCCGAGCGGAAGTGCGCGCTGCAGCCGAAGCTCGACTTCCTGCGGGCCAATTCGCTGCCTGAGAACAAGCCGCTGTTGGCCATCGTGCCCGGCAGCAGGGTGGGGGAGCTGCGCAACAATCTCCCGGTGATGCTTGAGGCGGCTAAGAGCGCGCCCGGCTATCAGCCCGTGGTGGCGATGGCTCCGGGGCTCGACGCCGCGCTTTACGACCTCTACGCGCCCGGGGTGCCCTGCGTCGAGGGGCAGACTTTCCAGCTGATGGCCTCCTCGGCGGTGGCACTGGTGACTTCGGGCACCGCGACGCTCGAATGCGCCCTGCTGGGCACGCCGCAGGTGGTGTGCTACCGCGGAAGCGGCAGCAAGCTGTTCCACGACATTATGAAGCACGTTCTGAAATGCCCCTTCGTGTCGCTCCCGAACCTTATCGCCGGGCGCCGGGTGGTGGCCGAGCTGCTTATGCATCACTGCAACCCCGCCGAGGTGACCGCCGAGATGAAAAAAATACTCCCCGGGGCTGCGGGCCGCGGGGAGATGCTTGAGGGTTATGCCGCCGTGAGCGCCGCCTTGGGCGACTCTCACGCCGCGCGGGTGGCCGCCGAGTCGATTGTCGGCGACCTCCGTGGCGGATGCTGACCTTTATTTCGTAAGTATGTAGGAGCGGTGCGGGGCGAGTGCTCCCGAGAGGCGCCCTTTCTTCACTTTGAACTCCTTGCCGTAAACGGCGTCGCGGTAGGTGCCGTCGGGAAGCCCGGTGGGGAGGTCGATGAAGTTGGCGTGTCCGGCGATGTTGACGAGCGCGGCGCCCTTCTTGCCGCGGTTCACCAGGAGCACGCTGCCGTTGTCGCTTACGCGGAGGTCCTCCTTCTCGCCGGCCATCGTGCGGCGGAACTTGTTGACAGCCACCACCTCGGGGTGGAAGAACTCATCGTTGCCGCGGGCACCCGAGAGGTTGTCGCCCCAGTAGTTGTCGCGGGTTGATCCCATCGGGCGGCTGAAGAATAGGGGCACGCCGTTCTGGCGGGCGGTGAGGAACACCCATCCGGCGCGTATCTGGTCGTCGGTGAGTCCGGCGCTCTCGTGGGCGTTGCAGTATGTGTCGTGGCTCTCGACCCAGGTAGTCAGGTATTCGGGAGCGGCCTGGTGGTGCCACGACGCGAGGTCGAGCCCTTTTGCCGAACCCTTCTCAAGCGCTTCGCGGAGCACATGGCCGTAGCCCGAGGCGGTCTGCCCCATGTATGAGGCGTATTCGAGCTCGGGCACGTTGCGGTCCTGGAGAACCTCGCCGTAGACCCACAGCGAGTCGTAAGGAACGCTCAGCCGCACGCCCTTCACTGCCTTGCGCCCTGTGGCAACATCCCAGAAGTCGTTCTCCTTGACCCCGGCGGCGGTGTCGACCGGGTCGGAGTGCACGCCGATATGCTTGGCGGTGTCGTAGCGGAAGCCGCGCACGCCCATATCGAGCAGTTGGTTGACGAAGCCCATATAGTATTTCTGGAAGTCGGGGTTCTCGGTGTTCACGTCGGGGAGGCCGGTGAGCGATTCGAGGGTGCACTGCGCGCGGTCGTTGTAGTCGCGTATGGGGGCGAGGCCGTTGGAGTGGAAGAGCTTGGCGCGGCCTCCGGCTGCTTTGTACATCTCGTCGCTAACGGCGTCGATATCGAAAGCGGTGTGGTTGGGGAGCACGTCGACGATTACCTTCACGTTGTATTTCGCGGCGGAGTCCATCATCTCCTTCATCTGGTCGAGCGAGCCCACGATCTCATTGCCGATTTTCCAGTCGGTGGGCTGGTAATAGTAATACCAGTTACCCTCCTTGTGGGTGGGGTCGAAGAGTTTCCTGGTCACCGAGCCTTCGGGCTTGTAGCAGTTCTGCACGGGCGAGGTCTGCACCATGGTGTATCCCGCGTCGGCTATGCGCTTCATATTCTCGGCGATGGTGGGGAAGTTCCAGCTCCAGGCGTGGAGTATAATCTGCTCGTTAGTCGCCTCGGGGTTGTGGGTCATGCGGTCCTTTGCCGCTGAGGGGATGGCCGCGGCCAGCAGGGGCAGCGCCAGTATCAGTTTGTTCATGGATTGGGGAATATGGATGATGTAAGTATTCGGTCGCGAATATACGAAAAAAATCGGGTCGAAAAAACGGGTCGAAAAAAACGGTAGGCCGCGAAGTAGCGCCGCCCGACCCGCGCAAGTGGCGGGCCGGGCGGTGCCGGTATGTAGTCATGTCATTTTTTTCTTCCCTTGGGGGCGCGGGGTGTCAGCCCTGCTTGTCGTTGGTGGGGGCGATAAGCTTGTAACCCTTGCCGTGGATGTTGATGATTTCGATGGAGGGATCTTCGCGGAGGTGCTTGCGGAGCTTGGTGATGTACACGTCCATCGAGCGGGCGTTGAAGTAGTTGTCGTCGATCCAGATAGTCTTCAGGGCGTAGTTGCGCTCCAGGATTTCGTTGAGGTGGGCGCAGAGGAGGCTCAGGAGTTCCGACTCCTTGGTGGTGAGCTTGGTCACCTTGTCGTCGATCAGGAGCACCTGCTTCTGGGTGTCGAAGGTGAAGCGACCGATCTTGTACATTGTCACTTCCTTGCCCTTCTTCCCCTTCACGCGGCGGAGGATAGCCTCGATGCGGAACACGAGTTCCTCCATCGAGAAAGGTTTGGTGATATAGTCGTCGGCCCCGATTTTGAACCCTTCGAGAATATCCTCCTTGATTGTTTTGGCTGTGAGGAATATGATGGGCACTTCGGAGTTAACGGCGCGTATTTCCTGGGCCAGCGTGAAGCCGTCCTTCTTGGGCATCATGACGTCGAGCACGCAGATGTCGTATTTCCCTTTGAGAAACGCCCTGTAACCGGCTTCGCCGTCGGCGTAAAGGTCGGCGTTGAAGCCTTTGGCCTGGAGGTATTCTCTCAGCAGCATGCCGAGGTTCTCGTCGTCCTCGCAGAGGAGGATTCGCATACGGTCGTCCATAGTTAATAAGTTTTGTTATATTAATATAATTTTTTTCACACGTTAATTGTTCACGGCTTCCGGCCGAAACCGCGATTTTTTCTGTCGTTGTCAGTCGTTGAGCAGGGGCATCGTGATGGTGAAGGTGGTGCCTTTGCCGAGGTCGCTCTCGACCTTGATGTTGCCCCCCATGAGCTCGGTCATTTTGTTGACGTAGGCGAGCCCGAGGCCGAACCCTTTGACATCGTGGCGGTTGCCGGTCGACACGCGGTAGAATTTGTCGAAAATCTTGCGCAGGTCCTCCTTGCGTATGCCTATGCCGTTGTCGGAGATTATGATCTGCATCTTGTCGTTGCCGGCGTCGCGGGTGGCCACCCTCAGGTCGAGGGGCACATCCTCCTTGCGGTATTTCACGGCGTTGTCGAGGAGGTTGAAAATCACGTTGGTGAAGTGCATCTCGTCGACGTTGATTATCGAGTCCTGGGCGTCGAGGTTGGCCGAGAGCTTGCCCCCGTATTTCTCGACTTTGAGCCTGAAGGTGTTGATTACCTGCTGTATCACCGAGTTGGCGTCGACCTCCTGGAAGCGCAGGGTGGCTTTCTTCTTGTCGAACATCGACATCTGGAGCACCTTCTCGACCTGGAAGCGGAGGCGCTTGGTCTCGTCGTTGATCACGCCCGATATGTGCTGCAACATAGGCTGCGACTTTCGCACCGAGGGGTCGTTGAGCATCTGCGCCGCGAGCGATATGGTCGATATGGGGGTTTTGAACTCGTGGGTCATATTGTTGATGAAGTCGTTCTTCATCTCGGTGAGCTTCTTTTGGCGGAAGGCCAGGATGATGGTGTAGAGGAACACGATCAGAAGTATGAAGGTGAAGATGAACGACGGTATCATGAACTTCACGGAGCTGAGCACGTATTTGGCTTTCTGCGGGAAGTAGACCTTGAGGTAGTTCTTTTTCGAGGGGGGGTCGCTGTGGAAGAGCGACTGCACGAACACCGAGTTCTCGTCGGAGTTGATTTTGTTCTGCCGTGTGAAGCCGGGCGAGGCGTAGAACACATGGCCGCTGCGGTTTACCACCGCGAACTCGAAGGGGAGGTCGAGGCCGTTGTTCTCAAGCTCGCGGGCCAGGTAGCGGCGCACCGAGGTCGAGTCGACGCGCTCCTCGATGGGGCGGTCGTAGGCCTTGTTCATAATGTTTATTATCACATCGTCGATGAGCCCCTTCTGGTAGAGGTACTGCCCTTTGAGCTCCTCGCGCATGCTGTTGTAGGAGTTGGCGACGTTCGACGGCTCGTTCTGTATGTTGTAGATTTTGTCGGCATCGGCTTTGAGGGTGAGGTCGCCTATGAGGCCGCTGTGGGTGGTGAAGGCGTATTTGACCCCGCCGAGGTGGGGCGCTCCGCCGTACTGGGTGTAGACCGACGACGATTCGACCTCGGCCACGTCCTCTTCGAGGAAATATTTCGTTTCATCCTGCTCCAGGAGCGAGGCCACCACGTTGAGCGAGCGCTTCACCCCTTCGGAAAACTGGTCGTCGCGCATGCGTATCATCGACTCCATATACATAATCTGTATATAGAGCAGCCCGACGACGGTCAGGGCCATAAGCACGGTCAGCAGCCAGATGGTAGATTTCTTCATTATATTATATATGCCTCCTTCTTGGAAAGTGATGAATCGCGCCGCGGAGCGGTACGGCCCGGCGGCTCACCAATAGTTAACGCCTGCCGGGCGCTATTGTTCCGGCCCGGCTGGACGAAAGTTATCAACAATCCAACGATTTGTGGCCATAACCGCCACATTTTTAACATTTGGCTCAAAATTAACATTTAAAATTTAAAGTGCCAAATAAAAAATCGCCCCGACCGCTCTCGGTTAAACCAATTTAACGAAAACGGCCTTCGCGGCGATGGTTTTTCCGATATTTTGACATCGGCCGATATACAGGCTGCTGGGCGGGGCGACCGCGGAGGGAGTGGCCGGAATACAACGACACCGCGCAGGTTCGTTGCCGTGCGCGGTGTCGGGTTATGCGGAGGTTAGCCTGGGGCTCAGCCCTTCACGATGGGGGTGCCTTTGTACTTTTTGCCGAAGGTGAAGTTGATGCCGAGGTTCACGTTGAAGTTCATGTGGCCCAGGGGGAGGGAGGGTGACTTGGTGAGCTTGAAGAACTGGTGGTCGGAACCTACGAAGAAGTTGAAGCCTTTGGGGTGGAAGTTGAGCATCCAGCCGAAGGAGGAGCCGAAGGTCGACGCGCCGTAGCTTACGGTGGCGTCGAACCATCCGGTGGGCTTCACGTTGGCCGAGAAGCGGCCCTCGGTCCAGCTGAAGCAGCCGGCCATGCGCTGGGTGAAGAGGAAGCCGGCCGACAGGCGCTTGTAGAAGGGCATGTCGTATTCGGCGCCGATGGTGAGGGTGGCGTGCAGGGCGCGGGTCTCACCCTCTTTCTGCGCCTGCTTCTCGAAGTTGAGGCAGTCAAGGAGTTTGTCGCCGAGGTCTTCGAGCTGCTGGTCGATCTTGTTCTGGTCGTAGTCGTCCTGGGTGTCGTCGATGGCGATGTCGTGGAAGCCGTCAAACTCCCAGGCGCGGCCAGGCATGCGGGCCACCACGGCGCCGCTCCACTTGATGAAGCCCAGGTCGGTGACGGCGGCCGAGAGACGCAGGCCGTCGACGATGCGGCTCATATCATAGGTGGCGCCCAGGTCGAAGCCGAGGCCGAAACCCGCGAGGCCGAAGTTGTTGTACTTGATGCCGCCGAAGTCGATCTGCTCCGAGCGCGAGGGCTTGTCGAGCTCTTTGCCCGATTCGGCGTTGGTGGGCACATAGAGGCCGTTGCCGGCGCCGATGAAGATTTCGCCGTCGCCGTCGATGACCCACTTCTTGTCGCCCATCGCGATGTCCATCTTCTGGATGTTGGCGTCAACGTGGGCCAGGCCCAGGAGGAGCTTCACCTTGATACCGGCGGCCAGCTCGGGGGTGATCTGGCGCTGGTGGCCGAGGGCGATTTCGCCGTAGCTCATCACGCGGAAGCGCAGGTTGGCGAAGTCATACTTGGTGTCGGGACCGGTCTGCCCTACTTTCATAAACTCGAACATCCCTTTGGGGAGCGCGATACCGATGTCGTTCCTCACCGAGAGGCCGAAGTAGTTGTAACCGCCGAACCCTTTGAAGCCTAAGGAGATGATGTTGAGGTCGAGGCTGGTGAGGAGCTTGTTGGTGTTGGAGAGGCCGCCGAGGAACTCGGAGCTGCTGACGCTCTTGTTCATAAAGGTGGTCAGCTGGCCGTTGCCGTTCTTGTAGATGAAGTTGTTGACGCCGATGTTGGCCTGGGCGCCGAGCGAGAGGCTGCCGAGCACGGGGAACGAGAAGTAGCCGCGTTCGGGGGCGAGGGCCGGGTTCATTTCGTGGCGGAAGTTGTAGCCTTCCTGGAAATAGGCCGTGCGGGAAACCTCCTGCGCTCCGGCGGTGATGAAGCCGGCGGCCATCGCCCCGGCGAGCATATATTTCTTAATTGCTTTCATGTGTGTGGGGTGATAGAATGGAGATTATTCGTTAAGGTCTACGTCGATGTTCCCCTTGAGGGTGGCGGTGACTTCGGTGAACTTCACGCCCATGGTCTCGTTGAGAGCTACGCCGGCGCACTGCGCGTCGGTGTGGGCGGTGAAGCTGGCCTTTAAGCCCTTGAGCTGGCCGAGGTTGTCGGCTGTAGAGGTCAGCACGGCCTTGATTTTGCTGGTCGAGGGGCCGTTGGCGGTGGCGGCGGCGATGGTGCCGGTTACCTTGCAGACGATGTCGGTGAGGGGCTTGCCGCCTTCGCCGGTTGCCTCAAGCGTGGGGGTGAGGTTCAGGGGGATGCCGTTCACGGCGTTGAAGCTGATTTCGATCGACTCGAAGTTGAACTTGTCAAAGTCCTCGGTGTCGAGGTCGTCCGACGAGGTCATATAGTCGATGGTGGTGTTGTCGCCGAACATGAAGGGGATCACGGCCTCGTAGGTGTACTCCTCGTTGTATTCAGTGCCGGGGTAGATGGTGTACTCCTTGGTCTGGGGCACCTTGGCTTCGATGCCGGTGATGGTGATGCGGCTGGGCACGGTCATGAACAGGTCGGCGAGGTTGGGGACAATCACTTCGGTGTCGATGTTCTTGTCGGAAGCGCCGCGGCGTGAGATGCAGATACGGGTGTCGCCGGAAGCCTTGATGAGGATTTCCTTGCCACCGTAGGCCGCGCCGAGCTTGATGATGTTGGGGTTGCCGTTCTGGTCCTTAATCACGTTGCCTTTGTCGTCGTAGGGGGTGAGCATGGCGCTGAAGTTCACGTCAATCGGGGCCTCGTTGGTCACGTTGAAGTAGAGCTGCGGGTTGTAGATGTCGAGATGGTTGCCATCTTCGGCCAGGAACTCGGGTATGTCGTTGATCTGGAAATCGCTTTCGGCGATGTCGATCTTGGGGTCAACGATGCCGGTAACCGACAGAAGGGTGGCGGCGGTGGGCTTCACCGTGGTTGTGAGGTTGATGTCGACCTGCTCTACGCCGAGCTGCTCCATCTGGCCGCCATCGGCACCGATTTTACCGGCGCAGGTGATTTCCTCGCGTACTTCGAAGCTGGGCTCGCCGTTGGTCCAGATAAGGCCCTGTCCGGCGGGAGCGGTCTGGAAGTCGAACTCGCGGATGTTGGCCACGATGTGGAGGGTGTTGTGCGAGATGTCGTAGTCATTGGTGAAGCGGAGCACGTTCTTGCCGTCAAGAACCACGGGCACGCTGTTGGTCTCGTCAAGAGTGAGTGTCCACCAGGAGGGGAAGGTTACGGTGAATCCCGTTCCAACGTAAACTGTGCCGGAATAACTGGTGGCAAACTTCAGCGTTACGTCGATGGGAAGGTCGGTGGTGGCGTTGGTGAGTTTTTTGATATCCTTAGGAGCCTCGTAGCTGCATATGTTCACATCGTTCTTGAAGTTGTTGACGGTGGTCCACTGCATGCCCATACCGTTTATGGTGATGGTTTCGAGGTGCATAGTCTCCTCACTGCCGGAGATGTTGTCGAGTTTGACCTCGGGAATCTCCACTTTGGATTCGGTTGCTTCGTCGGGCTTCGAGATCAGGACGTAGTCGCCTACCTGCAGGCCGTATTTCTGAGTGTCCTCGGCTTTGATCACCTTGATTGATGAGGTGCCGTCTTCGTTGAGATCGAAAAGATTTTTGAGCGTCAGCATCTGGGTCGAGCTGCCGGGGATGGTGAGCCCGTTGGTACCGATGGTGACGTTGAGGTCCATATCCTTCGAGAGGTCGTAGTCGTTGTCGACACAGCCGGGAAGGATTGCCAGGGCTGCCAAGGCGAGACCCGCCGCGCAGGGGCGGCCGATGGCATTCAAGCGGAAGTTGGTCATAAAGAAATGTGGTGGTTTATTGCGTGTTCTTTTTTTGTTTATATCGTTATTTTTGGGAAAACGTGTGCGTTTTCAATTAGCCGCGAAATTACGGAAATATTTCCATATTTTCGCGTTTTTTAGCGCTATTGGGGGCAGATTTAACACAATTGTGTTTTCTCTTCCGCGATTCGGGGCTTTTTGCTAACTTCGCGGCGCCTTGGAGCGCTCTCTCCGGGGCGTTTCTAATGTTAAGTGGCGCGAAAAGCCACTGAATACATTAAATCATTTATTCGAGCCACTTAAGTGTTAATCAGATGGGTAATATTGTGAACAAGCCCGCGCCGCGGTCGGCCGAGAAGGGGGTCCTCTGGAAACTTTTCTGGTCGTTTCTGCGCATTGGCGGGTTTACCTTCGGTGGCGGCTGGGCCATGATCTCGCTCATTGAGCGCGAGGTGGTCGACAACCGCCAATGGATCGGCCGCGAGGAGTTTCTCGACCTGCTCGCGGTGGCGCAGTCGCTCCCGGGCGTTATGGCCGTCAACGTGGCCGTGGCCGTCGGCGACCGCCTGCGCGGTATGCGCGGCAGCGTGTGCGCCGCCCTGGGCAACATTCTGCCGAGCTTCCTGATTATACTCACCATAGCGGTGTTCCTCACCCCCGACCTGATCAAGAACAACCCGGTGGTGTCGGCTATTTTCCAGGGGATACGCCCCGCGGTGGTGGCCCTGATTATCGCCCCGATGGTCACCTCGGCAAAGGCGGCTAAGCTCGGCTGGAAGACGCTGTGGATTCCCGTGGCCGTGGCCCTGCTGATTTGGTCGAAGTGGCCGGTGGTGTCGAACCCTATATTATATATTGTGCTCGGAGGACTGCTCGGATGGGTGGTGCTCAGCCATGTTGAACAACGCCGCCCCAAAAAGGGCGCCGAAGATGACGACGACCTCGTATGATTTACCTCAAACTTATCTGGAGCTATCTCAAAATCGGGCTCTTCGGCTTCGGCGGGGGCTACGCCATGCTCTCGCTGATTGAACGCGAAATTGTGGAACCTGGATGGGTCACGGAGCAGATGTTCACCGACATTGTGGCCATTTCGCAGATGACCCCTGGCCCGATAGGTATCAACTCGGCCACATACATAGGCTATGTTGCCCCGATGCACGCGGGGTTCGACCATCCGCTGTTCGGTATCTTGGGTTCGCTGCTGTGCACGTTCGTGGTGGTGCTCCCGTCGTTCCTCTTGGTGGCGTATACGAGCCATATAATAATGCGCCACCGCGACAGCGTTGTGGTGCGCGGCGTGTTCAAAGGGCTCCGCCCGGTGGTGATCGGCCTGATTGCGTCGGCGGCGCTGCTCCTGATGAACGCCGAGAACTTCGGCTCGACGCCCCGCGAGGCCACGATTTCGACCATCATAGCGGTAATCGCCCTCACGCTGGTGCTCCGCTTTAAGATGCACCCGATTCTGGTGATTGTGCTCAGCGGAGTGGCCGGTTTTATGTTGTATTATTGATTGAGCTGCCCGATGACGTATCAGGAAACGATTGACTTTCTATATTCGCAGACACCGCAGTTCCAGCAGATTGGCGCTGCCGCCTACAAGCCGGGACTCGACACCGTGCGCCGCCTCTCGGCGCTCTTCGGCGACCCTCACCGGCGGTTGCGCTGCGTGCACGTTGCCGGAACGAACGGCAAGGGGTCAACGGCCCACTCGCTGGCGTCGTGCCTCGCGGCTGCCGGGCTCAAGGTGGGGCTCTTCACCTCGCCACACCTCGTTGACTTCCGGGAGCGTATGCGCGTCAATGGCGCGATGATTTCCGAGGAGGAGGTGACCGCTTTCGTGGAGCGTTTCCGCGAAATCTGCCCCGAGGGGTGCGAACCCTCGTTTTTCGAGCTTACCACTGTGATGGCCTTCGACTGGTTCGCCCGCTCGGGGGTCGACGTGGCGGTCATCGAGGTAGGACTCGGCGGTCGTCTCGACTCCACCAATATAATAGAGCCGGAGCTGAGCGTGATCACCAACATCTCCATGGACCATATGGCCCAGCTCGGCGACACACCCGCTAAAATCGCCTCGGAGAAGGCGGGGATAATAAAGGCCGGGGTGCCGGTGGTGGTCGGTGAGTCCGAGGGGGAGGTTCGGCGCGTGTTTGCCGAAACCGCCGCCCGTGTCGGCGCACCCGTCAGATATGCCGACGACGAGTTTGCCTCCATAGAGGCGTCTCCGGGTGCCGACGGCCTCCTCGAAGCAGCGGCAACGCCGTTCGGCCCCGTGCGATTCCAGCTCACTGGGCTTTGCCAGCGCCGCAATCTGCGCACTATTCTCTGCGCCCTCGACCAATTGCGCCGCGCGGGGTTCCCGCTCACCGACGATGCCGTGGCCCGCGGACTCGCCTCCGTGTGCGACTCCACGGGGCTGATGGGGCGCTGGATGAAGGTGATGGACTCGCCGACTGTGATTTGCGACACCGGCCACAACGAGGGGGGATGGGAGCTGCTCGGACGCCAGCTCGCTGCCTACGGCCCGCGGCTCACCGCCATACTCGGCTTCGTCAATGATAAGGACCTCGGGCATATCTTCCCGCACCTACCCCGCGAGGCCGACTATATATTCACCCGCGCCTCGGTGCCCCGGGCGCTACCCGCCGAGGAACTCGCCGTCAAGGCGGCCAAGGCCGGAATCCGCGGCGCCGTCACCTTCAGCGTCAGCCAGGCGCTCAACGACGCCCTGCGCCAGGCCCGCCGCGACCCCTCGGCCGTGATCTTCGTCGGCGGCAGCACCTTCGTGGTCGCCGACCTCCTGGCCGACCTCCCCAACCGATAACCTATTCACAACATAACGACTATGGCGGTTTTTGAGATAACATCGTTGGACGATCCGCGGGTGGCGCCGTTCGCGTCGCTCACCGAGGCGCAGCTGCGCAACAGGCTCGACCCCGGGCGGGCGTTGTTCATTGCCGAGAGCCCGAAGGTGATCCGGGTGGCGATCGACGCGGGTTATGTGCCCGACTCGCTTCTGTGCGAGGCCAAACATATCGCCGGGGACGCGGCCGACATCATAGCCCGCAATCCTGATATGCCGGTCTACACCGGGAGCCGCGAGTTGCTCGCGGCGCTCACAGGCTACAAGCTGACCCGCGGGGTGCTTTGCGCCATGCGCCGTCCGGCTCCCGCCGGGGTGGGGGAGGTGCTTGCCGGGGCTCGGAGGGTGGTGGTGATCCACGGTGTGGTCGACACCACCAACATCGGCGCTATCTTCCGTGCCGCCGCGGCGCTCGGCATCGACGCCGCGCTGCTCACGCCAGACACCTGCGACCCGTTCAACCGGCGCTCGGTGCGCGTTTCCATGGGCTCGGTGTTTCTGCTCCCCTGGACCTGGCTCGACGGCGGTATAACCTCGCTTGCCGACTATGGCTTCAAAACCGCCGCCATGGCGCTGACCGACGATTCGGTGTCGCTCGACCACCCTGCGCTCGGGGCGGAGGAGCGGCTCGCCATTGTGATGGGCACCGAGGGTGACGGCCTGCCGAAGGATGTGATCGCGTCGGCCGACTATACCGTTAAAATCCCGATGGCGCGTGGCGTTGATTCGCTCAACGTGGCGTCGGCCGCGGCGGTCGCTTTTTGGCAGCTCGGGCGCCATTGACGCGTTTTGCGGCTGTTTTTCGGCAAACCGGCGTGATTTTGCTTGAAATTCGTTTTCTTGCCATATTCGATTGTTAAATAGCTTGTTGCAGTGCGAAAGGGGCTTGAAACGCGTGGCGCGGATGAAATTTTTGTGAAAAAAGTTGCTCCGAAATTTTGTCGGTTCAAAAATAATGCCTAACTTTGCATCGCAATTGAGGGAAACACCTCCCGAAAACAAAAGAATCCGAGGCTGAAGCCGATGATTTGGAAGGCGAAAGCCGAAGCGAACTTTTAAATCGAAATGCGAAAATAGCTCAGTTGGTAGAGCACGACCTTGCCAAGGTCGGGGTCGCG
>CAJUKE010000004.1:123032-140779 GCA_910587075.1 uncultured Muribaculaceae bacterium | reverse complement strand
TTCCCGAAAGCGTCCGCGAAGTTACGACATTCCCCCGAACCTCCAAAATATTTCGGCGAAAAATTCGTTTTTCCGCCAGTTTTTAACACCCGTTAACGAACAAAGCGCCCTTTCGGGGTGTTTTTGCCCCTTTCCGGGCTTTTTCCTGCCCCGCGGCGGCGGGAGCGGCGGCGGGAGCTGGCGCGGCGCTCACGCGGGGCCTCCGCCCCGGGAATAAAGGGAACCGCCGCCCGAAAAAAAGACAGACGCCGCCGAAAAAAAATTCGAGCCGCCCCCTAAAAAATAATCGGGAGCGGCGAAAAAAATTCTGAGAGCGCCGAAAAAAAAGAAAAGCGACCCGAAAAAAAAGAGTCGCTCCCACAGAAAAAAATTTTGTCGCGGGAAAAAATCCAACGCCGCATCAGCGATAGGATGCCAAAATGGAGGCAATGGCTGCCGCGTCATCGAATGAAGTCGAGCGCGTGATGGGTAAGGAAACGCAATGGTCGGCGATAAAATCGGTGACCGGGTATGCCGCTGATGTCAATTCGCCCGCATAGCAAGGTTGGCGGTGGGGAGGGGTCGCGTAGTGAATGTCGTAGCCCACGCCGTTGGCGCGGAGGTAAGCCTCGAAGGCCGGACGGTCGGCAGCGAGCACAACGAACTGGTGGAACACGTGCTCGGCGGGATCGGCGGGGAGCGCCGGGAGCGCCAGTGCCGGGGTAGAGGGTACCGCACCGAGGTACACGCGGGCCAGGTCGCGGCGCCGATCATTCTCCATATCGGCATACGGGAGCTTCACCCGAAGGAGCGCCGCCTGCATCGGATCGAGGCGGCAATTGAACCCCTTATATATATTATGGTATCGGCGGTCGCTGCCGTAGTTGGCGATAGCGCGCACCGCCGCCGCCAAACGGGGGTCAGAGGTAGTCACCGCGCCGGCATCGCCAAGCGCGCCGATATTTTTCGTGGGGTAAAAGCTGAACGCCGCGGCGTCGCCGAGCGATCCGGCCATACGCCCGCGCCAGCGAGCGCCGATAGCCTGGGCGTTATCCTCGATAACTTTCAGGCCGAACTCGCGGGCCACCGCTTCGAGTTCCTCACCCCAGGCGACGCGCCCGTAGAGATGCACCGTCATAATGGCCCGCGTGCGCGGAGTGACCGCCCCGCGTAGCAGCGACATATCCATATTGAGCGTCCCCCGGTCGGCATCAACGAGTACCGGCTTCAATCCGGCGTCGGAAATAGCGAGCACCGAAGCCACATAAGTATTGGCGGGCACCAGCACCTCGTCGCCGGGACGCATCTCGCCCAGTTCGATGTACGCCTTGAGTATCAGCCTCAAAGCGTCAAGGCCGTTGCTCACCCCAATCGCGAAGCGCGTGCCCGTCATCGCGGCGAGCTCCTCCTCGAACGCCTCGCACTCAGGACCGCCTACATAGCGTCCCGAGGAGACAACCCGGGCGGCAGCCTCGCGCAACCCCTCGATATAGGGAGCGTTGACGTCGGCAAGGTCAAGAAACGGGAAACGTGGCTGGGCCATATATAATAAGCATTTAGGAGTTATACGCGAGATTCAGAAGATACTGCCCGTAGGCCGTGTTGGCCATTTCGAGCGCCATAGCCCGAAGCTGGTCCCGGGAGATGAACCCCCTGCGGTAGGCCACCTCTTCGAGCGCGGCAACCTGTAGCGCCTGACGCTTCTCGATAGCCTGGATGAAGCCCGAGGCCTCCATGAGCGAATCGACCGTGCCGGTGTCGAGCCAGGCGAAACCGCGCCCGAAGCGTTCAACCGCCAAACGTCCCGCTTTCAGGTAAAAATCGTTCACAGCGGTGATTTCCAGCTCGCCGCGAGCCGAAGGCTTCACGCCCGCGGCCACATCGACCACGTCCGCCGGATAGAAGTAGAGCCCCGTGACGGCGAGGTTCGACTCCGGCTCCCGCGGCTTCTCGACAATAGCCACCGGGGTGCCGGACGCGTCGAGGCTGACAACGCCGTAGCGCTCCGGGTCGGCCACCGGGTAGGCGAACACAACCGCCCTACCCTCCTCCTTGACGCGGCGACGGGCGTCGGCGAGCATCGCCGAGAAACCCTGGCCGTAGAAAATATTGTCGCCGAGCACCAGGCAGGCGTCCTCTCCGGCGAGAAAATCCCGCCCGATCAGGAAAGCCTGCGCGAGCCCCTCGGGGCGGGGCTGCTCGGCATACGAGAACCTCACGCCCAGGCGCTCGCCCGAGCCGAACAGGCGGCGGAACGCCGGGAGGTCGTCGGGCGTGGATATTATCAGTATATCGCGGATGCCGGCGAGCATCAGCACCGACACCGGATAGTAAATCATCGGCTTGTCGTAGACCGGCAGCAACTGTTTCGAAACCCCGAGAGTCATCGGATGGAGGCGCGTCCCGGCGCCCCCGGCGAGCACAATACCTTTCATCGTCCGGCAGCGTTGCGGAGTGCGGCTGGAGCCCACTCCGGGTTATCGAGATACCATTTCACAGTCTTGCGGAGCCCCTCGGCGAAAGGCGTTTCGGGATACCATCCGAGGCGGGTAGCTATTTTCGTCGGGTCGATCGCGTAGCGCATATCGTGGCCGGGGCGGTCGGCGACATACTCGATCATATCCTCGCCGAGGGCCGAAGGCTCGCACGCCAGCAGCGCGCGGTAACGCGGCTCGGCGAGCGCAAGCTCGCGCACAATCGCTATCAACTGCCTGACAATCGATATGTTCTGTTCCTCGTTGAAGCCCCCGATATTGTAGACCTCCCCCTCCTCGCCGCGTCGGAGCACCAGGTCGACGGCCTTGCAGTGGTCCTCGACGTAGAGCCAGTCGCGCACATTCTCGCCCCGGGCGTAGACCGGCACCTTCTCGCCGCGCAGAATCTTAGTGAGCGCCAGCGGGATAAGTTTTTCGGGGAAATGATACGGGCCGTAGTTGTTGCTGCAGCGGGTGATGTTGACCGGCAGGCCGTAGGTCTCGCGGTAGGCCAGCACCATGAGGTCGGCCGACGTTTTTGCCGCCGAATAGGGCGAGCGGGGCGAGAGCGGGGTATCCTCCGTGAAGAATCCCGGGCCGAACGCCTTGAGGTCGGAGCGCCCGCGGGCCACCGCGGCCACCTCCGGCGAGAGCGTCAGCGGCGACGGGTCGCCCGGCACGCGGGGCAGTGAGCCGTAGACCTCGTCGGTAGAAATCTGGAGGAACCGCTTGCCGGCACGATAGCGCGGGCGCCCGTCGGCCCCGGCGCCGTCGAGCCACGCCCGGCGGCAGCATTCAAGCATATTGTAAGCGCCCAGCACATTGGTTTCCAGAAACACGCGCGGATTCTCGATCGAGCGGTCGACATGGCTCTCCGCGGCGAAATTCACCACGAAGTCGGGATCCTCCCCTGCAAGCAGGGAGCTGACGAGCGCGGCATCCCCTATATCCCCCTTGACAAAGCGGAAGTTGGGGAGCCCGGCCTCGTCGCGCAGATTGTCGAGGTTTCCGGCATACGTCAGCGCGTCGAGCACCACTACCCGGGCCTCGGCGCCGTAGCGCCCAAGAACATATTTCACAAAGTTGGAGCCGATAAACCCGGCGCCACCCGTAACAAGGTAAGTTTTCATCGTTAACGTCGCGAAGCATCAGCCGCTTCGAAAAGCAAAGTTACGATTTTTTTTCGTACATTCGCGGTTAGATATATCAAATTACTTAGAAAGCTATGGCTACCAAACCGTTTCACTACCAGAAGATGTTCCCCCTGGGACCTGACACTACTGAGTATTACCATCTTACCTCCGACTATGTCAAAACAGAGAACTGGGGAGGCCACGAATTCCTGGTCGTAGACCCCGAGGCGCTCCGCGTGCTCGCCCGCCAGGCTACCCACGACAACGCCTTCATGCTCCGCCGCGAGCACAACCTCATGGTGGCCAAGATTCTCAACGACCCCGAAGCGTCGGACAACGATAAGTTCGTGGCGCTCACCATGCTCCGCAACGCCGAAATCGCCGCCAAGGGGCAGCTCCCCTTCTGCCAGGACACCGGCACGGCGATCGTGCACGGCGAGAAGGGCCAGCTCGTATTCACCGGATGCGACGACGAGGAGATGCTCTCCCACGGCGTGTACGACACCTACACCACCGACAATCTCCGCTACTCGCAGAACGCCCCGCTCAATATGTACGACGAGGTGAACACCGGCTGCAACCTCCCCGCCCAGATCGACATCCACGCCTCCGAAGGTGATGAATACCACTTCGTGTTCGTGGCAAAGGGTGGCGGCTCGGCCAACAAAACCTACCTCTACCAGGAGACCAAGGCCATAATCAACCCCAAGACCCTCGTGCCCTTCCTGGTCGAGAAGATGAAGACCCTCGGCACAGCAGCCTGCCCCCCCTACCACATCGCCTTCGTGATCGGCGGCACCTCCGCCGAGAAAAACCTCGAAACGGTAAAGAAAGCCTCCATCAAATATTACGACAACCTCCCCACAACCGGCAACGAATACGGCCGCGCCTTCCGCGACGTCGAGCTGGAGAAGGAGCTTAAGAAAGCCTCCGAGGAAATCGGCCTCGGCGCCCAGTTCGGCGGAAAATACTACGCCCACGACATCCGCGTGATCCGCCTCCCCCGCCACGGCGCCTCCTGCCCCATCGGCATGGGCGTCAGCTGCTCGGCCGACCGCAACGTCAAGGCAAAAATCAACCGCGAAGGACTTTGGATCGAGAAGCTCGACACCAACCCCGGCGAACTCATCCCCGAGGAACTCCGCCAGGCCGGCGAGTCGAACGCCGTCGAAATCGACCTCAACCGCCCCATGGCCGAAGTGCTCGCCGAGCTCGACAAATACCCCGTGGCTACCCGCCTGAACCTCCGCGGCACCATCATCGTGGGCCGCGACATCGCCCACGCCAAAATCAAAGAGCGCCTCGACGCCGGCGAGCCGATGCCCCAGTACCTCAAGGACCACCCCATCTACTACGCCGGACCAGCCAAGACTCCCGCCGGAATGCCCTCCGGCTCCTTCGGCCCCACAACCGCCGGACGCATGGACCCCTACGTCGACCAGTTCCAGAAAGCCGGAGGCTCGATGGTAATGATCGCCAAGGGCAACCGCTCACAGCAGGTGACCGACGCATGCAAGAACAACGGCGGCTTCTACCTCGGCTCCATCGGCGGCCCCGCCGCGGTGCTCGCCAGCAACTCCATCAAGAAAGTCGAGCTCCTGGAATACCCCGAACTCGGCATGGAAGCCATCTGGAAAATCGAAGTCGAGAACTTCCCCGCCTTCATCCTTGTTGACAACAAAGGCAACGACTTCTTCAAGGAAATCCAGGCCAAGTGCGCCGGATGCCCCGTAGCGAAATAAAAACTTCCCCGGAATGTTGCCCGGAACCCGCCCTCCGGCGGATTCCGGGCAATATGACGGTCGCGCCAACCGACAATTTACAAACCCCACAATATACACCATAATATATAATATGAAAGCATTACTGATGATCCTCGACGGATGGGGCCTCGGCAACCACTCCAAGAGCGACGCCATATACTCCACCCCCACCCCCTACTGGGACTCCCTCCTGGCCAACTATCCCCACTCCGAGCTCCAGGCCTCCGGCGAGAACGTAGGCCTCCCCGACGGGCAGATGGGAAACTCCGAAGTAGGCCACCTCAACATCGGCGCCGGACGCGTGCTCTACCAGGACCTCGTGAAGATCAACAAGGCCATCGCCAACGGCACCATCCTCGACAACCCCGAAATCAAGAGCGCCTTCTCCTACGCCAAGGAAAACGGCAAGGCAATCCACTTCATGGGCCTCACCTCGACCGGCGGCGTGCACTCGTCCTTCGACCACATATTCGCCCTCTGCGACATCGCGAAGGAATACGGCCTCGACAAAACCTTCATCCACTGCTTCATGGACGGCCGCGACACCGACCCCCGCTCCGGCAAGGGCTTCATCGAGGAGCTCACCGCCCACTGCCAGAAGTCGGCCGGAGTGATCGCCTCCGTGATCGGCCGCTACTACGCCATGGACCGCGACAAGCGCTGGGACCGCGTGAAGGTAGCCTACGACCTCCTCGTGAAGGGCGAGGGCAAGCAGGCCACCGATATGGTTAAAGCCATGCAGGAAAGCTACGACGAAGGGGTGACCGACGAATTCGTAAAACCCATCAACAACTCCACCGTCGACGGCACCATCAAGCCCGGCGACTGCGTGATCTTCTTCAACTACCGCAACGACCGCGCCAAGGAGCTCACCATCGTGCTCACCCAGCACGATATGCCCGAGGAGGGTATGACAACCATCCCCGGTCTCCAGTACTACTGCATGACCCCCTACGACTCCTCGTTCACCGGCCTCCACGTCCTCTTCCCCAAGGAAAACGTCGACAACACCCTGGGCGAGTACGTTTCCTCCAAGGGTCTCAAGCAGCTCCACATCGCCGAGACTGAGAAGTACGCCCACGTTACATTCTTCTTCAACGGCGGCCGCGAAGCCCCCTACGAAGGGGAGGACCGCATTCTGGTGAACTCACCCAAGGTGGCCACCTACGACCTCCAGCCCGAAATGAGCGCCCCCGAGGTTGCCGACAAACTCCGCGACGCTCTCCTCAGCGAGAAGTATGACTTCGCGGTCGTAAACTTCGCCAACGGCGACATGGTGGGCCACACCGGCATCTACCCCGCCATACAGAAGGCCGTCGAAACCGTCGACAACTGCCTGAAGGAAGTGGTGCCCGCCGCCCAGAAGGCCGGCTACGAGGTAATCATCATCGCCGACCACGGCAACGCCGACAACGCCGTGAACCCCGACGGAACCCCCAACACCGCCCACTCGCTCAACCCCGTGCCCTGCGTCTACGTCACCGACAACAAGAACGCCACCGTGGAGAACGGCATCCTGGCCGACGTGGCCCCCACCATCCTCCACATCATGGGCCTCCCCCAACCCGCCGAAATGACCGGCCATAACCTCATCAAAGGCTGATGCTCAATTACAACACCAACCTCAAGCAGCTCGTGCTGCCGGAATATGGCCGAAACATACAGCGGATGGTCGACCACTGCCTGGCTATCGAGGATAGAGAAGAACGTACCCGTTGCGCGCACACCATTGTGCGCGCGATGGGCAACCTCTTCCCCGAGCTGCGCCATGAAGAGAACCGCCACAAACTCTGGGACCACCTGATGATTATGTCGGGCTTCAACCTCGACATCGACTTCCCCTGCGAGGTAATCCAGGCAGCCGACCTCAAAACCCCGCCCGACGTGGTGCCCTACCCCCAGAGCCGCTTCAATATGCGCCAGTACGGCATACTCACGCGCCACATGATCGACCAGGCCTCCGCGATGGAGGAGGGACCAGCGCGCGACGAGGCCATACTCCTGATAGCCAACAACATGAAGAAGCAGATGCTCACCGTGAACCCCGACGGAGTCGAGGACGCCAAAATCTTCGCCGACCTCGCCGAGCTATCGGCCGGCCGCATACGCCTCTCGGCCGACGACACCCGCCTCTGCGAGTTCAAGGTCGAGCTGCCCCCCGCCAAAGGGAAGAAGAAGAAAAAGAAATAACCGATGATACTCCGAACCGAGCTAAAGGAAATAGGACGCCTCCAGAAGCCCCACGGCATCAACGGCGAAATCAACGCGACATCGCCGCTCGATGCCGCCGAACTCGCCGCGCTCCGATGCGTCGTGCTCGAAATCGAAGGCATCTTCGTGCCCTTCTTCATCAGCTCCGCCCGCCCCAAAAGCTCGCAGAGCTCCCTGCTGACAATCGACGGCATCGCCTCCGAGGCCGAGGCAGCCGCGCTCTGCCCCGCCCCCGTCTACGCCCTCCGAGACGACATCGCGCGCCTCGAAGCCGGCGATGACGGGAAGGTCGATGAAGAGGCCGACGAGGATGGCGACGACGAAGGCTTCTATGCCGAAGACCTCATAGGCTACACCGTAGAGAGCGACGACGGCGCGTTCAGCGGCGAGATAATCGACCTCGACGACTCCACCGACAACTACCTCTTCATCGTGCGCGACTCCGCCGGACGACGCGTGATGCTCCCCGTGGCCGACGGCTCAATGATCGAAGAAATCGACCCCGAACGCCACCACCTCACACTCTCGCTCCCCGAAGGCCTCGCCGACCTAAACAATTGAACTCTCCCGGTTGTCTTTAATATAGGCCGGGCGCGGGAACCACCCCATCCCGGGCCGACAACCAAAAACCGACCGCTATGGAATTTGACGAACAGAAAGCTATCGAGTTTATCAACGCCCGCCTCGCCGAGGCCGGACGCCCCACATACCCCGACGACGAAGTGCTCAACGTCATCGACATGATCTGGGACTTCTATCAGGAAAACGGACTGCTCGACGTCGACCTCTCCGACGACGACGAGGAGGACGAGGACATCGAGCCTGACCTCATCGACTACGTCACCCGTATGCTCCGCAAGGACCGCGAAGCCCAGATCGACCCCCAGGACGTGCCCCTGATGGTTCACGCCGAAATCGACTATGAGGACTCCGTGCTCTGACACCGGCCGCGCCACCTTCGCCCGTTGCCGCCGCTTCCTCGCCGGAGCGGCAGCCGCGCTGTGCCTGCTCGCGATTCCGGCCGCGCTCAGCGCCGCCGACCCCGCCGCCTCCGAACCGGCCGTCGACCTCTCAGAGTACTCACTCCAGGAAAACCTCAACCTCCCCGAGGTGCCCAAGAAGCAGCAGCCCTACATCAAGGACTATATGCTCCGCGAGGCCCGCAGCCTGCAAAAAATGGGTTATAAAATCGAGACAATGCGCCGCGGCGAAGTAGTCATAGCCTCCATTCCGGCGGCCGAGCTCTTCGCGCCCAACGACTCCACGCTCCTCCCCTCGGCCGACGCGCGCCTGAAGAACTTCCTCCCCTACTTCCGCGTGCCGGGGCGCTTCAAGGTGATCCTCGCCATGCACTCCGACGACACCGGCTCCGAGCCGTACCTCTACGACCTCACCGAGAGCCGCGTCGTAGCCCTCTACGGCTACTTCGACGAGCACGCCCGCCAGACCGAGCTCCTCATGGGCTACCCGATGGGCCCCTCCGAGCCACTGGCCCCCAACGACTCGCGCCAGCGCCGCTACGACAACCGCCGCCTCGAAATCTACATCGTCCCCGGCCCCGTCCTCATCGCCGAATCCAAAACCAAACGCGTCTGACCCACCCCGGCCAGACGCCAGCCTAATTAGTATGCGGAATGCCACTACCCATACAAATTATTAATAATCAGCGAAATACAGCAATAGATATAATCAAGTGTTTCGCAATTTATTTGGTAATAGTTGGACATTCAGTCCAATACCTTCTTCCTTCAGAGCATACTGACGAACCACTGTATAGGTTTATCTACTATTTCCATATGCCTCTGTTCATGTGTCTTTCAGGATATTTAGCCTCAAAATCCTTAGAAAGCCCACTCCCGACAGTTATTGCCAAACGATTCAGACAATTGATATTGCCATCAATAAGCTTCGGGATAGTAATCTGGGGCGTATCAATACTTTTAGAGAGTGAACCTGTTCCCTTTTTCGGGCATCTTCGCGACGGCTTTTGGTTTCTCAAATCGGCATTCATTTGCTACGTCCTCTACACTTGCTCATTCCGGATTATACGCAACACCGCCGCCGCATTCGCGATAAGCCTTTTATTGAGCCAGCTTATTGGCGCTTACCAAGTCGCGTATATGTACCCGGCATTCCTTTTCGGCACTATTATTAACGATAAGTGGCAAACTATCACCAACAAACAATCACACTACCTCGTTGGTGCGTCACTACTATTTGCAATTGGAGTTGTTTGCCTTGAACTGGGTCGCCAAAATCCAATCCCCTTGAACGCGCTTGCTGCATCCGCATATACACGAGTCTTACGCATACTTACCGGGATTGCCGGTTCTATGTTCTTTATATTATTGTTCACAACGTTATCAAAGAGATTCGGCAACAGCTCATTATGGGGCGCTGCCGCTCAGTGGGGCCGCCACACTCTTGGCATATACCTTCTGCAAACCGTATTCTTGGAAAAAGTGCTCGCGCATTTCATCGACTGCGGACAAATGAATCCGCTGGTATTCAATCTTTTGTTTGCTCCGGCCCTATCGTTCATATTGCTGTACGCCTGTGTTCAGACCATACGTTTTATGAGCAGGTTAGCCGTTTTGCGTAAAATAGCATTTGGAGCATCGAAATAGACGATAATTGCGGAGTTTTTTGTAATTTTGCGGTCTATATTTGACCGATTTACACATCTCTTGCTATGGCAAAAGAACTTAAAGACCTCACAAAGCGAGCCGACAACTACTCGCAGTGGTATAACGACCTGGTTGTCAAAGCCGACCTGGCTGAGCAGTCGCCCGTGCGCGGCTGCATGATCATCAAACCCTACGGCTACGCCATCTGGGAGCGCATGCAGCAGACTCTCGACGCGATGTTCAAGGAATCCGGCGTGCAGAACGCGTACTTCCCCCTGCTCATCCCCAAATCGTTCCTCTGCAAGGAGGCCGAGCACGTCGAAGGCTTCGCCAAGGAGTGCGCCGTCGTGACCCACTACCGTCTGAAGAACGACTCCGCCGGCAACGGCGTCGTGGTCGATCCCGAGGCCAAGCTCGAAGAGGAGCTCATCATACGCCCCACCTCCGAGACCATCATCTGGAACACCTACCGCAACTGGATCACCTCCTACCGCGACCTCCCCATACTCTGCAACCAGTGGGCCAACGTTATGCGCTGGGAAATGCGCACACGCATGTTCCTCCGCACCAGCGAATTCCTCTGGCAGGAAGGGCACACCGCCCACGCCACCCGCGAGGAGGCTGAGGCCAAAGCCAAGGAGATGCTCGAAGTTTACGCCTCGTTCGCCGAGAAATACCTCGGCCTGCCGGTAATCCGCGGCGTCAAGAGCGCCAACGAGCGCTTCGCCGGCGCCATCGACACCTACACCATCGAAGCCATGATGCAGGACGGCAAGGCCCTCCAGTCGGGCACAAGCCACTTCCTCGGCCAGAACTTCGCCAAGGCGTTCGACGTTACCTTCATCAATAAGGAAAACAAGCCCGAATATGTATGGGCTACATCCTGGGGCGTTTCGACCCGCCTGATGGGCGCCATGATCATGGCCCACAGCGACGACAACGGCCTGGTGCTCCCCCCGCACATCGCCCCGATCCACGTCGTGATCGTGCCCATCTACAAGAACAACGAGCAGCTCGCGATGATTTCCGAAAAGGTCGCCCCCGTGATCGAGCAGCTCAAGGCCCTCGGCATCCGCGTGAAATATGACGACGCCGACAACCGCCGCCCCGGATTCAAGTTCGCCGACTACGAGCTCAAGGGCGTACCCGTGCGCCTCGCGATCGGCGCCCGCGACATCGAGAACGGCACCGTCGAGCTCATGCGCCGCGACACCCTCGAAAAGCAGGTCGAGCCCCTCGAAGGGATCGCCGAATTCGTCAAGAACCTCCTGGAGGAAATCCAGCAGAACATCTTCGACAAGGCTCTGGCACGCCGCAAGGAGATGACCCGCGAGGTCGACACCTGGGACCAGTTCAAGGAGGAAATCGAAAAGGGCGGCTTCCTTATGTGCCACTGGGACGGCACCCCCGAGACCGAGGAGCGCATCAAGGCCGAAACCAAGGCCACCATCCGCTGCATACCCGTCGACGCCCCCGAAGAGGAGGGCAAGGATATGCTCACCGGCCTCCCCTCGCACCGTCGCGTGGTGATCGCCCGCAACTACTAAGCCGGGCATAGCCTCCTGGCCAAACCAGTCATATCCACCCCCACCACTCTCTGCCGCATATGGTACTCGCCATCGTAATCCCCTGCTACAACGAAGAGCAGGCACTCCCTATAACAGCGCGCAAGCTCCTCCAGCTCCTCGACCGCATGACGGCCGAGGGGTTGGTGGCGCCTGACAGCTATCTGCTATGCTGCAACGACGGGAGCCGCGACCGCACCTGGCAGATTATCGAGGAACTCCACCTGGCCGACAAGCGCGTAAAGGGAATCAACCTCGCCCACAACCGCGGCCACCAGAACGCGCTCCTGGCCGGACTGATGACGGCCCGCGACCGCTGCGACGCGGCAGTTTCCATCGACGCAGACCTCCAGGACGACCCGGAGGCCATCGTAAAGATGGTGCGCGAATACCACAAAGGCAAGGAAATCGTCTACGGCGTGCGCTCCTCGCGCGACAGCGACACCTGGTTCAAGCGCACATCGGCCCACGCCTTCTACTCCTTCCAGAAGAACATGGGGCTCGAAACCGTATACGACCACGCCGACTACCGCCTGATGAGTTCACGCGCCCTGCGGCTGCTGAGCGAGTACGGCGAGAGCAACCTCTTCCTGCGAGGCATAATACCGCAAATCGGCCTCGACACAGCCGTAGTAACCTACCCCCGAGCCGAACGCGTGGCCGGCGAGTCGAAATACCCGCTGAAAAAGATGCTCAGCTTCTCGATCGACGGCATCACCTCCTTCTCGGCACGCCCCATGCGGTGGATTTTCCTTACCGGGCTGGCGCTCCTCGCGGTGGCGCTGATGGTCACAGTGTATGTATTCATCTCCTACTTCTTCAGCGACCACATAAGCGCCGGGTGGGCCTCAACGATGCTCTCGATCTGGATTCTCGGCTCAATGATTCTCATTGCCATCGGCATCGTGGGAGAATATATCGGCAAGATTTTCAACGAGGTAAAGCACCGCCCCCGCTACGCCATCCGCGACACCCTATGGGATTGAGACACCCGCTCCGACATCTTCGCGCCCTGCTCGTTCCTGCCTTGGCCGGAATGATTCTCGCCGCGTGCTCCTCCACCAGGCACGTCCCGGCGGGGCAGCGCCTGCTCGACAAAGTCGAAATCAAGGTCGCCGACTCGTCGCGCGTCTCCCCAAAGGAATTTCAGAATTACCTGCGCCAGACGCCCAACCACCGCGTGCTCGGCCTGGCTAAAATGCAGCTCGGGGTCTACAACCTCTCAGGAGCCGACTCGACCAAGGGGTTCAACCGGTGGCTGCGCAAAATAGGCGAGCCCCCGGTGATAGCCGACTCCTCGCTCACCGACCAGAGCGCCCGCCAGCTCAGGCTCGCCCTCGTCAACCGGGGCTACAACGACGCACGAGTCAGTGTCGACACCACCCGCCTCGACGACAAGAAGCTCGCCATCCGCTACAACCTCTACCCCGGCGCGCCCCACCGCGTCAAGTCGATGTCCTACGAAATCGCCGACCCGGCCCTGCGGCAAATCATCCTCGCCGACTCGGCCCGCTTCCCCGTGGCTCCCGGCGACCGGCTCGACCGCGACCGACTCGACGCCCTCCGGGCCATGGTGGCCGAAAACCTCCGCGAACGCGGCTTCTTCGCCTTCTCCAAGGAGTACATATCCTTCACCGCCGACACCGTCGCGGGCGACAAGGGGGTAGACCTCACCATGACGCTCCGCCCGCACCGCATCGGCGACCCTTCGGGCCAGCTCGCCGCACCCGACGGGCGCGACCGGGGCTACGAGCGATACCGCTTCCGCGACGTATACATCGTCACCGACTTCTCACCCGGCGACAACACCAACGACTTCCTCTTTCCCGGGCGCGACACCGTGGAGTGCGGCGGCCTGAAGATTCTCTACGGCCCCGACCGATTCCTGAAACCCAAGGCCATCGACGACCAATGCTTCATCACCCCCGGCAAACTCAACTCCTCGCAGGCCATCGACCGCACCTACGAGGGGTTCAACCGCCTGGCGGTGCTCCGCTACGTCAACATCATGACCCGCCCCGCCGGATTCGACGGCGAGTCGGAGGGGCTCGACGTGTACATCCTCCTGTCGCGCACCCGCAAGCAGGGCATCACCGCCGAGCTTGAAGGCACCAACTCGCAGGGAGACCTCGGCGTCGGAGGCGCCCTCACCTACACCAACCGCAACCTCGCCCACGCCGGCGAAGTGCTCAACATCAAGGTGCGCGGAGCCTACGAAAGCCTATCGGGCAAGCTCGAAAACCTCATCAACGACCGCTACACCGAGCTCGCCGCCGAGGCTTCGCTCACATTCCCCAAATTCAAAGCCCCCTTCATAGCCTCCGACTTCAAGGCCAAGATGAGGGCCTCGACGGAGTTCTCCGTAACATTCATGCGCCAGGAGCGTCCCGAATATACCCGCCTGATGTTCGGCGCCGCGTGGAAATACAAGTGGGCCAACCGCTCAAACACAGCCCGCCGCACATTCGACCTGGTCGACATCAACGTGGTCAACCTCCCGAAGTCAACCGTGAACTTCATCGACCACATCGCCCCCTCCAACCCGCTGCTCCGCTACTCCTACGAGGACCACTTCATCATGCGCATGGGCTACACCGTATACATCACCAACCGACGCCCCGCGTCAACCGGTCTGGCCAACGCCCGCAAGCGCTTCCAGGTGAACACCTACACCCTCCGCGCCTCGGGCGAGATAGCCGGCAACCTCCTCTACGGCATCTCGAACCTCATAGGGCAGAAACGCGAAGGGGGCGTGTACCGCGTATTCGGCATCCAGTACGCCCAGTACGTCAAAGGGGAATTCGACTACACCATCAACCACGCCTTCACCACCCGCAACTCCCTCTCGTTCCACGCCGGGGCGGGTCTGGCGATCCCCTACGGCAATTCCTCGATGGTGCCTTTCGAGAAACGCTTCTTCGCCGGAGGCGCCAACAACGTGCGCGGCTGGGGCGTTCGCACCCTCGGCCCAGGGGCCTACGACACCCGCAACTCGGTGACCGACTTCATAAACCAGTGCGGCGACGTATCGCTAATTCTCAACCTCGAATACCGCAACAAACTCTTCTGGGTGTTCGAGGGAGCGCTGTTCATCGACGCCGGAAACATCTGGACCATCAAGGAGTACCCCAACCAGCCCGGCGGCGCGTTCCGCTTCCGCGAGTTCTACAAGCAGATAGCTGCGGCTTACGGCATCGGCATCCGCATGGACTTCACCTACTTCCTGCTCCGCTTCGACCTGGGCATGAAGGCCCACAACCCCGCCCGCGGACAGGAACCCTGGCCGCTGCTCCATCCCTCCTGGCGCCGCGACGCCACCTTCCACTTCTCCGTCGGCTACCCCTTCTGACCGCCCGTCATCAGCGTTTGGCCGAGCCGTAGTGGTTGCGGCCCGGTCCGGCAACTTCGCCGATGGGTGCGGACGGGCGACCCGAGGGGGTCAGCGTCACGGACTCCCCCTTGCCGAGGGTCAGCGCGTACTCACCCTCTCGGCCGAGTGGCCTGAGGGCACCGCTCCCCGCGGCCACCGCTGGGTTCTCCATATCAGTCACCACCACGCACGGCTCTCCGGCGAGGCTCTCCACTGTGAGGCTCACCGTTGTGCCCCCCTCGCGCTTTGCCGACACGAGAAACGCGCCCTCGGCCCGGAGATCCGCGAACGCTGCGTCGTTCCAATCCGACGGTACCGCCGGGAACACCCTCAGTTTCCCGCCCCAACTCTGAAGCAGCATATCCTGCACGCACTTGGCGGCGGAAAGCGGCGTTTCGATCACTGGACCAGCCTCGCGATACATAGTATTGGTACAAAGATTCTTCTGCGCCAGGGCCGAACGGAAGTGCCGCAGCGCCTCGTCACCCTCGCCGAAAGCCGAGTACATCGACGACGCCCCGGTGTAGGAGTACGAAAGTATATTACCCGGGATGCTGTGCCAGTGGCGCACCGAGCGGTCCATCAGCTCGTAGGCACCCGGGGTCTCGGCGTTGAGCTCATACAGCGGGTAGAACATAAGCAGGTGGGAGTAGTGGCGGTGCGACTTCTCATAAGGCACGCCGCATCCGATCATAATGCCGTCGGCATTCTCGGCATATGGAGCGAGCCTCCGCCCCACATCCTCCCATCGGCCGCGAAGCGGGTCGTCGATACCCAAAATCTCCGAAGCCTCCAGCAGCACCGAGCATCCCCACCGCAGGAGCGCGAGGTCGAAACTGCAATCTTCGGCGGTGCCGTATTCCGGCGAGTAGGTGGCCGCCATATGCAGCAGCCCGTCATCCCCCTCGCTCAGGAAATGCAGATACAGGTTCACCGCGCGCCGGAGCACCGGGTAGAGCGTGTCGCGCAGAAACGCCTCATCCATCGTGTGGCGGTAGTGGAGCCAAAGGTTATGGCACAGCCAGGGAAGGCACCCGATCTGCGGATGCCCCTTCATACCGGGCACCTTCACACCACCTTCGAGCGTGAAATCGGTCGCCACGGAGAGTCCCGCCGAGTCGTCGCGGTACCGCGCCGGAACGTTGCCGATGAGATTATCCATATTGTCGGCCACCACTTTGATAAGCGGCCCGTTCAGGTCGAGATGATTCGACGCTAACAGCGGCCAGTAGGCGAGCTGCACGTTGAGGTTCCACCACGCGTTGGGCCACGGGGTCTCCGTGAGCCACGGCCCGCAGTTGTCAATCAAGCACCCGTCGGGATGCGTCGCCGAACCCAACTTATAAATCTGCGCCCAATAGAAATTCTCGACCCGCTTGTCAGGCAGGCTCACGAAACTCGCCGGATAAAACGCATGCCACCACTCGCGGTGACGCTCCTCGATCCCGGGAAGCCCCGCGGCGTCAACCGCCGCCATGCTCTTCCGCGCAGCGGCTTCGGCGCCATTGCCAGGGAATGAATGCTCGATGGTGGCCGCGAGCGCCGACTTGCCCCCATTCCCCTTGAAAATCTTCCATGCAGTGGCCGTCTCACCCCCTTCGAGCAGCCGCTGCACGCATATGCCACCGTCAGCCGAAGCCGTTACCTCCGGGGCGGGATTCGACTCGTACCCCTCCTTGAAATGCGCGTGACCCGGCTTGTGCGAAGCGTTCAGCTGGCGCGGCGAGTCAGCCTTGGCCGGAACAAACTCCCAGTCGACCGCCTCATCGCCCGAGCACTCCGCCTCCATAATAATATAAGGAGAGCCCGATGCCGTATATTGCCGCAGCGACACCATCCCCACCGAAGTGACCACCTTGAAACGCGCCTCCGCGTTCCAGAAATCCAGGCGGCACTCCTCCGAAAGAATCCTCCCCTTCGGGCGCGCCACGAACGTACCCACCAACAGACGCCCCCTCCCGTAGACACTCTTATCCGACTCCCGGTGGTCATGCACCAGCGAGTTACCAACCTCGAACCGCAAAGCGTTATCCCCCCGGTCGACAGTCGTGTAGACACCCATCGTACCGTTGCCCGTGAACGGCGCTCCGGCCCACGCCTCCGGCAGCCGATCCCACAGCATATCCTGCCCCTCCATAAACCGCGGCCAGTCAACCGCCGCCTCACCGGCCCTCCCCGCGACAGCGCACACCGCGCCCCATACTATCAAAACCACAAAAGCGACAAAGCGCTGCCCAGCATAACGATTCATAATACCTGACAATAAAAATTTAACTACCGCGAAAATACCACACCCCGCCCAAACCCCACCCCACATTTGTCCAAACATCCTCCACTCCTGTCCAAACCCCGCCCTCCACCCCTCGAATCGCTCCCCGCACTTTGTTTTGCGCTGAAAACCCCTTAACTTTGCAACCTATACAATCCCCCTATTAGACACCACGCTGAAATCCAGTTATTTTTCCCCGCTTTCCTACGAAAAAAGCAGCCTTGAGGGCTGCTTTTTCTGCGGAAAGACAGGGATTCTTGCTTCGCAAGCGCTGCGCGATGACGAACCCTGGGGGTTCTCATCCCCGCTTTCCTACGAAAAAAGCAGCCTTGAGGGCTGCTTTTTCTGCGGAAAGA
>CAJUKE010000004.1:0-122932 GCA_910587075.1 uncultured Muribaculaceae bacterium | reverse complement strand
CAGGGATTCGAACCCTGGGTACCCGTAAGGGTACAACGGTTTTCGAGACCGTCCCGATCGACCACTCCGGCATCTTTCCATTGGTCTGTCTCAGCGATTCGAGGCGGAAACTACCGCCAACCGAGGCCCCTCTCGCGGGGCGCAATCGCTTTTGCGCTGCAAAGGTAAGGTTTTTTCCGGGATTTGAAAAACTTTCGGCCCGTTTTTTTCAAAAATCATTTTTGAGCACCCTCCGCGAGCCTCCGCGAAGCTCCCATTAAGCCCCCGTTTCCTGTGAAGCCGCCACTGTGGCGAGGCGAAAGCCGAGTTTCCTCTGCGAAGCCCCCGCCCCCGCGAAGCCCCCGCCCCGTATGGCTTTTGTTGCTGTGCCGGCGGCTTGCCGTCGGGTGCCAAAGATCCCCTCCTCGGAAGCAAGAAAGCCCTAAGGAAGCCTTGCGGAAGCCCCCAGGCTCCCTCCCCCGATATTTTTTTGAAAAAAAAGCCCAAAAACCTTGCGCAACTAAAACTTTCGTTATACCTTTGCCGTACCAACTAAAGAATTAGTTAATGCGGGACTGCCATCGGCGCCCATCCCGCTTACAAGCAACCCGTCATCCCCCGACAACCAACCCTCCATCCACCCCTCTATGCGCGACAAATCAAAGAAACTCACCGAGAAGGAAGCCCAGATAATGAGCATGCTCTGGGAACGCGGACCGATGTTCGTCCGCGAGATGCTACCCCTCTACGAGGAGCCCAGGCCGCACTTCAACACCGTCTCGACCACCGTGCGTATCCTTGAGGAGAAAGGCTACGTCGGCCACGAGGCCGTAGGCCCCTCCCACAGGTACTTCGCCGTGGCGCGGCCCGAGGACTTCCGGGGCCGCTCGCTCGCCCAGGTGGTCAAGAGCTACTTCAACAACAGCTACGCCTCGGCGGTCTCCGCGCTTGTCGAGGAGGAGAAAATCTCCGTCGACGAGCTCCGCCGCATCATCGAGATGGTCGAAAAGAACAATCCCCGTAACAATTAAACACCTCTCTCATATGGGATCGATATTCTCCTACAGCCTCGGATCGGGCATCTTCCTCCTGGCCGGATTCATCGTCTACCGTTTGCTGCTGGCCTCCGAGAAGCAGCCATCGCTCAACCGCGCGGCCCTTTTAGGACTCTACGCGGCCAGCCTGTTGGCCCTCCCCGCGATGGCGTTGGCGCGCCAGGCAGCTCCGGCCCTCCCCGCGTCAGGCACCCCCGCCATTAATTTCGGCGACATCGCGATAGCCATGTCCGGCACACCCGCCGCCCCCTCGCTCCTGCCGCGGATACTCCTCTGGACCTACGTCGCCGGAGCCGCCGCCATACTGCTCCACACCACAGTCTCTGTAGCGCGGCTGGCCCTGTTAATTCGCTCTGGACAGCACATCCCCCGCGACGGCTACACCCTCGTCACCCTTCCCGGCGACATCGTGCCATTCAGTTTCGCAGGCTACATAGTGATGAGCGAGGCCGATGCCAGAAGCGCCAACTCCATGATCACCGCCCACGAGCTGGGCCACCTCCGCCACCGCCACTGGCTCGACCTACTCCTGGCGCAAAACGTATGCGCGCTTATGTGGTACAACCCCGCCGCCTGGCTGGCGCGCCGCGAACTACGCCGCGTCCACGAATACCAGGCCGACACCGCGGTGCTCGACCGCGGAGCCAACCTCCGCGCCTACCAAATGCTACTAATAGAAAAAGCTGCCGGCGTCAGATTGCAGTCAATCGCCAACAGCCTGGATCACAGTAATCTTTCAAAACGTATCACTATGATGTACAAGCAAACAAACAGGCTCTCCGGGCGCCTGCGCGCCCTGGCCCTCGCCCCCGCGATCCTTCTCGCGGCAGCGGCAGTAAACTCACCCGCGGTGGCCTCGGCCCTCTCCGCGGTATCCGAAACCACCCTCGCCCAGGCCAAGGAGGCTCCAAAGAGCGCCCCGACCAAGCTGAAGGTCGTTTCCGGCAGCAAAAGTACGGAAAAAACCGATGACCCCCAAAACGCGGTAGCACAAATACCCGAATACCCCGGCGGCATGGCTGCCATGATGCGCTTCCTGGCCGACAACATCCGCTACCCCGAGGCCGCGATGAAGGCCAACGCCCAGGGACGCGTGGTCGTGAGGTTCGTCGTAAAGGCCGATGGCACCGTGGCAGACCCCGAAATCGTGCGCGGACAGACCCCCGAGCTCGACGCCGAGGCACTCCGCGTGGTGGGCACGATGCCCGCCTGGACCCCGGGCCGCGACGAGAAGGGTAACGCCGTGAACTGCTACTTCACCCTCCCGGTATCCTTCGCCCTCCAGGGCGACGAACCCGCCAAAAAGAGCGAGCCCTCAACCCCGGACACCTGCCCCGTGCTCGAAACCGCCGGCCAGGTAATGTCGCTCTCGATGGACGGCATGACCATCGAATCAGACAGCTCGAAGCCCATAATCAACATCAACAACCCCCGCTACGCCCCCGGCGCCGAGGGTGCCCCGGCCTACTTCGTCAACGGCGAGCCCTTCACCGGCAAAATCGACCAGATACGCCCCGACCAGATTAAGGCCATCACCGTCTCGAAGGACGACCCCGCCTACCCCGACGGCAAAATCCTCATCGAGCTCAAATAACCCCGCACCTGACAGCAATTTCATACAAGCAAGCCAACCCCCGCCCCCGCCCCGGCCACAAGAACCCGCGGCGGGGGCGGTATTATTTCCGTAAATTAAGGGTAATTGGAGGATTTTCGCTAAATTTGTGGCTTAATCGTTGAAAAAATCATTCTATGGGAAAAATCATACTCACGGGCGACCGCCCCACGGGACGCCTCCATGTAGGCCACTACGTCGGCTCGCTCCGCCGCCGCGTACAGCTCCAGAACTCCGGCGAGTTCGATAAGATTTTCGTGATGATAGCCGACGCCCAGGCCCTCACCGACAACGCCGACAACCCTGAGAAGGTGCGCCAGAACGTCATCGAGGTCGCCTTGGACTACCTCTCCGTGGGCCTCGACCCCGAAAAAACCACCATATTCGTGCAGACCGGCGTCCCCGAACTCACCGAGCTCGCCTTCTACTATATGAACCTCGTGAGCGTCGGGCGCGTGCAGCGCAACCCCACCGTGAAGACCGAAATCAAGATGCGCGGCTTCGAGCAGAGCATCCCCATGGGCTTCTTCTCCTACCCCGTGAGCCAGGCTTCCGACATCACCGCCTTCAACGCCACCACCGTGCCCGCCGGCGAGGACCAGGCCCCGATGATCGAGCTCACCCGCGAAATCGTGGGCCGCTTCAACAACATCTACGGCCCGACACTCGTCGAGCCCGAAATCCTCCTCCCCGAGAACGCCGTGTGCATGCGCCTCCCCGGCACTGACGGCAAGGCAAAGATGAGCAAGTCGCTCGGCAACTGCATCTACCTCTCCGACACCCCCAAGGAGCTGGCCAAGAAGGTGAAGAGTATGTACACCGACCCCGAGCACCTCACCATCGACTCCCCGGGGCACCTCGAAGGGAACTGCCCCTTCATATACCTCGACGCCTTCTCATCCGACGAGCAGGTGGCCCGCCTCCTCCCCGACTACAAATCACTCCAGGAGCTCAAGGACCACTACTGCCGCGGCGGCCTCGGCGACGGCACCGTCAAGAAACTCCTCATCGCCGTGCTCGAAGAGGAGCTCGCCCCCATCCGCGAGCGCCGCAAGCAGTGGGAGCAGGACATCCCCGCCGTCTACGAAATCCTCCGCAAGGGCACCGAGAAAGCCCGCGAAGAGGCCGCCAAGACCCTCGACCGCGTGCGCGAAGCAATGAAAATCAACTACTTCGCCGACGAGAAGCTCATCGCCGAGCAGGCCCGCAAGTACGCCGCCAAATAAGAGCGCGCCATCACCCCCTCCGAAACCAATCTTCCCCCACACATCAAGAAATGCTCCTGAAACACCTGGCCGCGCTCCTCGCCGCCGGAGCCGCGTGGCTCCCGGCGGCCGGGACTGAGCCCCAGCGCCAAGAACCCGCCGACCCTCTGCGACCCGTCAACTCGGCCTTCATGCTTTCGGCCGGATCGTCGCACCTGGCCGACACATACCTCACGCCCCTCAAATACGAAGGATGGAACGCCGCCTTCCGCTACGAGCGCGTGCAGACCATGAAATTCGACCCCGACCGCTGGCGCCAGCAGCTCCGCGCGGGGGTCGAGTTCAACAGCGCCGAGAATCCGGCCCGCAACGCGACCATGTACTACCTCAACGTGTCGGCTTCGTGGGGCATGATCAGGGTGTGGAAGCTCCCCGCCGGATTCCAGCTCGGACTCGGCGGGAGCACCGGCATCGACCTCGGGGGGCTATACAACGGCCGCAACGGCAACAACCCCGCCGACGCCAAAGCCGACTGGACGGTGAACGTCACCGGCACAGCCGCATGGCGATTCCGCATGGACCGCATGCCCGTGACCCTGCGCTTACAGTCGACCATCCCCGTCACCGGCATATTCTTCACCCCTCAGTACGACGAATCGTACTACGAAATGTACCTCGGCAACCGCTCCGGCCTCGTAAAAGGGGCCTGGTGGGGCAACTTCTTCCGTTGGAACAACCTCGTGACCGCCGACCTCGGGCTCGGCCCCTGGGACCTCCGCCTCGGCTTCGAGTCGTCGGTCCTCTCGTCGAAGGCCAACGATATCGTCACCCGCTGCTACAACTTCTCGTTCGTCATAGGCGTCAGCGGCGACTGGTTCTCGCTAAACCCGCGCCACGGACTCCCCTCACCCGAAACCCGGATTATCAACGCCCTATATTAAGAGCTTATGCGACTGAAACTCAACATATCGCTTCTCCTGGGCGCGTTGCTCGCCCTCGCCTCATGCCACGAGATTGAGGAGTTTGACAACAATCCCCGGGGCAACTTCGAGCAGCTCTGGACCATTCTCGACGAGCACTACTGCTTCTTCGAGCAGAAGGATGTCGACTGGGACGAGGTACACGACCGTTACGCACCGCGGGTGGCCGACAAGATGACCCGCGAGGAGCTTTTCCGCGTCTGCGCCGAGATGCTCGCCGAGCTCCGCGACGGCCATACCAACCTCTCCGCCCCCTTCGAGACCTCCTATTATAAGAAATGGTGGAGCGACTACCCGCAGAACTACGACGCACGCCTGGTCGAGCAGTACTACTTCAACTTCAACTACCGCACAATGGGGGGCATCGACTACGGCATGCTCCCCCAGAACGTCGGCTATATGCGCTACTCCTCCTTCGCCTACCCCGTGGGCGACAGCGCGATGGACGCCGTGCTCGCCTTCTGCGCCTCGGCCAACGGCCTGATTATCGACGTGCGCGACAACGGCGGCGGCTCCCTCACCAACGTCGAGAGCATCGTAAGCCGCTTCATCACAAAGCGCACCCTCGCCGGTTCGATCTGCCACAAAACCGGACCCGGCCGCGGCGACTTCTCCAAACCCTACGACTATTACTACAACCCCGCCCCCTCCGGCCGGGTGATGTGGACCAAGCCGGTGGTGATACTCTGTAACCGCTCGACCTTCTCGGCCGCCAACAACTTCGTGTCGGTAATGAAGACCCTCCCCAACGTCACCATCGCCGGTGCAACGACAGGGGGCGGCTCGGGCATGCCATTCAGCTCCGAGCTGACCAACGGCTGGGGCGTGCGCTTCTCGGCCTCACCAATACGCGACCCGGAGGGTAACCTCACCGAGTTCGGCGTCGAGCCCTCCGAGGGGTGCGCCGTCGACCTCGACCCCGTTGAGGCGCTGGCCGGGCGCGACACCATGCTCGATTTCGCAATCTCACTCCTTACCCAATGAAACTCACCAAGATACTGACTGCCATACTCCTCGCCGCGGCCCTTGCGGCCTGCTCAGGCTCCAAGGAGAAGGCGCCCGCCGAGGCGCCCGACCTTTTCCCCGATATGACCCGCCACGCCGGACTGCTGGCCATGCGCGACCTCGGCAACGGCGCGACTCTCGTCGATGTCACCAACCCCTGGGACACCTCTGCCCTGCTGGCCTCCTACCTGCTGCTGCAGTCCGACGCGAGGCCCGACAGCATACCTCCCCGCGGGCGCCTTACCGAGATCCGCGTGCCGCTGGAGCGCTCGGCCCTCTTCTCGGCCATCCACGCCGGGGCGGTCGAGGAACTCGGCGCGGCCGACAGGGTAGCCGCCGTGGCCGACGCGGAATATTTCAAGGGAGCCATAGCCCGCGGCCTGGCCGACGGATCGGTGGCCGACCTCGGCTCCTCGCTCGCTCCCTCGATGGAGAGGGTTACCATCGCCCGCCCCGACGCCTTAGTGATGTATCCGATGCAGAACGCCGGACACGGAGCGCTCGAAAACGCCGGAATCCCCATCGTCGAGATGGCCGACTATATGGAGGCCACCCCCCTGGGGCGAGCCGAATGGATGCGCCTTCTCGGCATCCTCTACGGCCAGCCTGAAAAAGCCGACTCCATATTCAACGCCGTCGAAAAAGAATATAACAGCCTGGCATCCAAAGCATCCCAAGCCAAGCACAAGCCCAAGGTGCTCACCGAAACCCTCACCTCGGGCTATTGGTTCGTGCCGGGGGGCAACAGCTATATGGCCAGGCTGATCACCGACGCGGGGGGCGAGTACCCCTGGGCCGCCGTCAAGTCGACCGGATCCCTGCAGCTCGACTTCTCGGCAGTTTACGCCCGCGCCGCCGATGCCGACATCTGGCTCATAAAAACCTTCGGGGCCGATATGACCCTCGCCGCCCTGCGGGAGCTTTACCCGCTTAATTCCCAGTTCAAAGCGTTCAAGAAAAAGGGGGTTTTCGTGGCCGACACCAAGGAGGTGCCCCTCTTCGAGGAGTTCCCCTACCACCCCGAACTGCTGCTTCGGGAGTACGCCGCGATTTTCTCCGGCGACACCGCCTCCCTACGCTATTTCAAGCAAGCGCGCTGATGGGCAACAATGCCACCCGACATAACGCCTCCCGCCCCGCGACCGCCATCACGGCGGCCGCCGCGGCATCGCTGGCCTTCCTCGCCGCGCTCCTGTTTGTCGGCACGGTGCCCATCCCACCCTCCGAAGTCCTCTCCGTGCTCGGCGGCGGAGGCTCCGAAAGTTCGCGGCTCATCGTCATGGAGCTGCGCCTACCGATGGCCCTCACCGCCCTCCTGGCCGGGGCGGGACTCTCGCTGGCCGGACTGCTGCTCCAAACCGTTTTCGACAACCCGCTGGCCGGGCCGTCGCTGCTCGGCGTCTCAACCGGCGCGTCGCTCGGCGTGGCCGTGCTGATGCTCCTTTTCGGGGGTACCGCCGTGGCCGCCGGATACTTCGCCGCCCTCCTCGGGGGCGCCCTCGCCGGAGCCGCCGCCGTGCTCGCCGCACTTCTCCTCTTTTCCACCATGGTGCGCTCCTCGGCGGTGCTCCTCATTGTGGGCATACTCATCAGCTACCTCGCCTCGTCGGCGATCTCGCTCCTCAACTTCTTCTCCACCCAGGAGGGTGTGCACTCCTACGTCATCTGGGGCCTCGGCAACTTCTCCGGGGTGACGCTCGACCGCATGGCGGTGTTCGCCCCGGCGGTGATCATCCCCTCGGCGTGCTGCTTCCTGCTGGTGAAACCCCTCAACGCCTTGCTCTTGGGCGACGTCTACGCCGCCAGCATGGGGGTGGGGCTCCGAGCCACCCGCAACGCGCTGCTCGCCCTCTCTGGCATCCTCACCGCCGCCGTCACCGCCTTCTGCGGCCCGATCGGCTTCCTCGGCCTGGTGGTGCCCCACGTCGCCCGCATGGCGTGCGCTACCTCCAACCACGCCACCCTCATACCCGCGACACTCCTCTTCGGAGCCGCCGCCGGACTCCTCTGCGCCCTCCTGAGCGTGGCCCTCGGCGGGGGAAGCCTGATACCCGTCAACGCCATCACCCCGGTGCTGAGTGTACCTATTATAATATATGTGATCCTTAACCGCGACCGGCTCGCCTATATGCGATGAGCGAATCCACCCCCATACTCCGCCTCGACAACCTGACGCTCGGCTACCCCGGGCGCGGCGACGTGTTCCGCGACCTCTCAGCCGAGCTGCGCCCCGGCGAACTGGTAGCGCTCCTGGGGGCCAACGGCAGCGGAAAATCGACCCTCCTGAAGGCACTCGCCGGAAACCTCCGCCCCGCGGCGGGGAGCGTCACCGTCAACGGCCGCGCCCTGCAGAGCCTCAACGCCATGGAGCGCGCACGCCTGGTGAGCATCGTCACCACCGACAAAGCCGCCGCCGGAGGGCTCACCGTGGAGGAGCTCGCCGCCATGGGGCGCTACCCCCACACCGGAAGGCTCGGGCGGCACTCCGCCGCCGACCGCCAAGCCGTGGCCGAGGCGCTCCGGGCTGTCGGGCTGGAGAATTTCGCCGGAAGGCTGTCGGCCAACCTCTCCGACGGCGAGCGCCAGAAAGCCATGATAGCCCGCGCCCTGGCCCAGGACACCCCCGTGATGCTCCTCGACGAGCCTACCGCCTTCCTCGACGCCGCCTCCCGCATCGAAACCCTCTCGCTCCTCCGCGACCTCGCCGCCTCCCGCTCTAAAGCCATAATCCTCTCCACCCACGACATTGCCCCCGCCCTGCGCCTCGCCTCCCGCCTCTGGCTCGTGAAGCCCGCCTCGCCGCGAGCCCCCCTTCCTGAGTCTCCCTCTTTCCACTCTCCGTCGTGCGCGAGGCGGAAGCCGAGCGAAGCCTCCGCCCCCCTCTCGACCCTCGTCGAAGGCACCCCGGCTGAGCTGTCCGCCTCCCCCGGAGGGCTCCCCTCGCTCTTCCCCGGGCGCCCCGTGGGCTTCTCCCCCGAAGCAGGCGACTTCCTCCCCCTCTGAATTTTCAGTTTGGCCGTTACGGGGAAAAGGCGTAAATTTGCGTATTAAACACAAATGTGCGCATGCAGAAAGTCAGACCCAAGAAGGCCCTCGGCCAGCATTTCCTCACCGACCTGTCGATAGCCGAACGCATCGCGTCGACGCTCGACTCATTCAAAGGCCTCCCCGTGATCGAGGTAGGCCCCGGCATGGGGGTGCTAACACAATTCCTCCTCGACAAAGGCCACGAGCTCGACGTGGTGGAAATCGACGGCGAGAGCGTCGAATACCTCCGAGCCGAATTTCCGCGCCTGGCCCAGGACCACATCATCGCCAAAGACTTCCTGACGCTCGACCTCGGCGCCCTCTACCCGGGCCGCAAATTCTGCGTCATAGGCAACTACCCCTACAACATCTCCTCGCAGATTTTCTTCCATGTGCTTGAGTGGAAGGATGAGTGCGTCTGCTGCTCGGGGATGCTCCAAAAGGAGGTGGCCGAGCGCATCGCCGCCAAAGAGGGCTCCAAGACCCGCGGCATACTCAGCGTGCTGCTCCAGGCGTGGTACGACGTCGAATACCTCTTCACCGTCGATGAGCACGTTTTCAACCCGCCCCCAAAGGTCAAGTCGGGTGTCATACGCCTCACCCGCAACTCCGTGACCGACCTCGGATGCGACCCCGCGAGATTCAAGACCGTGGTGAAGACCACCTTCGGCCAGCGGCGAAAAACCATACGCAATTCGGCCAAGTCGCTCCTCCCTCCGGGAGCCCCGATGCCCGACTCACCACTGATGGCCATGCGCCCCGAACAGCTCTCCGTGGCCCAGTTCGTGGAGCTCACAAACCTCCTCTCCTGAGAGAACCCCTGTTTTTAACGACTTAACGAGAATCGAGCGATGAAGGAATTTGACGAAGAACAGCTCGACCACATCAAGGATATAATCGGGCAGCGCGACGACGAGGCCGCGCGCTCAATACTCGCCGACCTCCACCCGGCCGACATCGCCCAGCTCTACAACGACCTCAACCTCGAAGAGGCCGAATACCTCTACCGCCTCCTCGACGACGACAAGGCCGCCGAGGTGCTCATGGAGCTCGACGAGGACGACCGACGGAAGCTCCTCAGCGAGATGGAACCAGAGGAGATCGCCCGACAGTACATCGACCACCTCGACACCGACGACGCCGTCGACCTCATACAGGACCTCGACGAGGAGGACCGCGACGAGGTGCTCTCGCACATCGACGACGTGGAGCAGGCCGGCGACATCATCGACCTCCTCAAATACGACGAGGATACCGCGGGCGGCCTTATGGGCACCGAGATGCTCGTGGTCAACGAAAACTGGTCGATGCCCGAATGCATCAAACAGCTCAGAATGCAGGCCGAGGATATGGACGAGGTATACAACGTGTACGTCGTTGACAACGACGACCGCCTCCGCGGCACTCTCCCGCTCAAGAAACTCATCACTCACCCCTCGGTCTCGAAAATCAAGAACGTTATGGAGACCGACCCCGTGGCCGTCAAGACCGATATGCCGCTCGACGACGTGGCCATCGACTTCGAGAAGTACAACCTCGTCGCGATGCCGGTGGTCGACTCCATAGGGCGACTGGTGGGCCACATCACCGTCGACGACGTGATGGACAGCGTCCGCGAATCATCCGAGCGCGACTACCAGCTCGCGTCAGGTCTGTCGCAGGACGTTGAGTCCGACGACACCGTGTGGCAGCAGACCAAGGCCCGCCTCCCCTGGCTACTCATCGGCATAGTCGGCGGCATAGGCAACTCCCTGATTCTAGGAAACTTCGAGCAAGGCTTCGCCACCAACCCCGCGATGGCCCTCTTCATACCCATGATCGGCGGCACCGGCGGCAACGTCGGCATCCAGTCGTCGGCCATCGTCGTGCAGGGCCTCGCCAACGGCTCGCTCGACATCAAGGAGTCGGGCAAGCAGCTCGTGAAGGAGGTCGGAGTCGGCATGATCAACGGCCTCATACTCTCGCTGCTCGTGTTCCTCTACAACGCCTTCAGCCTCAACCCCTGGAACCCGACGACGCTCGCCGTCTCCATCTCCCTGATGGCCGTGGTGCTCTTCGCCTCGATATTCGGCACCTTCGTGCCCCTGACCCTGGAGAAATTCAAAATCGACCCCGCGCTCGCGACCGGCCCCTTCATCTCCATCGCCAACGACATCATAGGCATGCTCATCTACATGCTCATTTCCCAGGCCCTCATGCAGGCCCTCTGCTGAAACCCCTCCTCCACCCTATGTACCAGATATTCCACTCGGTAGAGTTCTATGTAGTGCTCCTGACGGTCGCCGCCCTCGTGGTAGGCGTGCTCAGCGCCCCCGGCGGCAAAGGTCCGGCCGAAACAGGATTCCTCACCGGATTCCTCCGCGAGAGCCGCTCCGGCGAGCCCATGGAACCCTCCATCCATATCGAATGCCTCCCCGACGGCAACGTCACCATCACCCGCTACGGCCTCCACGGCCTCACCGACGCCGCGAACGTGGCCCTCGCCGTGAGCCGTTCGGGCTTCGACATCTCCATCGAGGAGCGCGTCACCCCCGGAGGCCCCGGCAACGGCCCGATCGACACCGCGACCTTCATACTCCCCGGCCTCGGACAGGAGCGTTACCACCTGAAATACAACTCCCAGCCCACCTCCACCTTCGCCGCACTCACCTTCCGCAACACCCCAGGCCTACGCGCCTCCCGCCCCCTCTCCTGACCAATGACCGCCCCGACCCGCCCAGATTTCCGCGTCGCCTCGGGCCCGCTGCAGGGCCTCGTTGTCGCGCTCTGCGCCGGCATCGTATGGGGACTAATGCAGTTTCTCACGCCGCTTATGTGCGACGACCTGGCGTTCATGGCCCAGTACCTCGCCTGCAACGACGGCGACCCGGACTTCTCGCTCCGCGCGCTCATCGACTCGGCCCTCTACAACCGGGCGCACGATAACTTCCGCATTGCCAACACACTGGCCCCCTTCTCGACGCTCTTCTCCCCCTGGAAGGAGATTTTCCCGATTCTCACCGGGCTCGCCTCCGCCGCGATAGTGTGGCTGTCGGCCGCTCTCGCCGCGGGGAAAACGCCCGGTTGGCGCGCCACCGCTGTCATTTGGCTGTTTATAATGCTATTCCTGCCGATGCGCGGGGGTATGTTCCTCCGCGACTTCTCCCTTAACTACATCTATGCCACCGCCATATGGCTTGCGTCCGTCTGCTGGTTCATCCGCCTTGAAAATGCGGGTACGCGCAATCCAGGGTCGGTTGCCGGAGCGCTACTCCTCGCCGCGTTGGCCGGAGGGTGGCACGAAGGCCCCGGGTTAACGATAATCGCCGGGATGGCGGCCTACGCCCTGATACGCCTGGCGACCCGCCGCGGTGTTTCCTCGCTATGGCTCTGCGCCATAGCCGCATACGCCGCCTCCATAGCGGCCTTCCTCTACTGCCCGGGGATGCTCGACCGCGCCGGCCGCGAAATCGGCACACCCTCCCCGGCCCCGCTCCTCTATAAAATTTACGACGCGTTGATGCCGATTCTGCTCGCGGCCACACTTGCCGCCGCGCTCCTCTTCAAGCGGTCGCGGAAACGGCTCGCGGCTCTGGCCGCTGACCCGGCCTTCGCCGTATTCGCCGTATCGGCCCTGGCGGGAGCGCTTCTATCGTCGGTAATACTGCCCAACCAGCGGGCCGCGCTATGGCCCCAACTTGCCGCCATAATAGCCCTTTTCCGTTTTTGGAAACCATTGCTGGAGCGGGCGCCGAGGCGCCTGTCAGCGGTGGCCGCGGCCGCGGCGCTGGTCCTCTGCGCCCTCCACGCCGCCCACTCCTTAAGCTGGCAGCTCCGCTTCCACGATGAGGAACGGCGCGTCATGGCGCTCTACGAGGCCAGCCCCACCGGCGCGGTGTTCGCCGACGTCACCATGCCCGAGGATGTTCCGCCGACCACGCTGTCGTATCCATCCAAACTGTTGTGGACTAACGCCCTGCACTACCATCAGTTCCGTTTTCTCCACCCTGATAAACCTCTGGCGGTACTCCCTTTGGCGCTCCGCGACGCCACGCCCGGCAATTCAGAGCGGATAGCCTCCGACCAGGCCGTTTACCGCTCGGGTGGGGCGCTGTTCGCCCCGCTCGACGGCGCGCTGTACTCCCACCTCGGCACGGCTACCGCCATAGTGGTTTTCACCGACGGCTCGGAGGAATACCGCGACCTCTTCACCCTGGCATACATCAACTCCCGGGGCGACACCCTGGCCTATCTCCGCCCCTTCGCCATCGGAAACCGGCAGATAAAGAGCTTGCGGCAGCTCAACCTCCCGAGGGTCGGCACCGACCCATTCCGCGGTGACGCCGGGCGGTTCCGCAAAGCCGTGGCGGGCGAAATTAAGCCTCATTAAGGAAATTTTTCCTTATTTTTCGGGCGCGGAACGCTCGCGCTGACAATTTTTTCGTATCTTTGCACCCGGTTAACGCCGCCGAAGCGGGTCAGGCAGCCCCGATTACGGACCCTGACACCGTACACCAGGTTTCCAAACCAAATAAAACGACATAACCACCGAAACAAACAATAAACACCAACATACTTTTTACTTATCAACTATGACTAAAATTGGTATTAACGGCTTCGGCCGTATCGGTCGCTTCGTTTTCCGCGCATCCTGCAAGCGCGACGACATCGAAGTAGTTGCCATCAACGACCTTCTCCCCGTTGACTACATGGCCTACATGCTCAAGTACGACACCATGCACGGCCAGTTCGACGGCACCGTCGACTACGATCTCGAAAAGTCCCTCCTCATCGTTAACGGCAAGCAGATCCGCGTTACCGCATGCCGCGACCCGAAAGAAATCGCTTGGGGCGCTGTAGAGGCTGAATACGTAGTTGAGTCCACCGGTCTCTTCCTCACCAAAGAAAAAGCTCAGGCCCACATCGAAGCCGGCGCTAAATACGTTGTTATGTCCGCTCCCTCCAAGGACGACACCCCCATGTTCGTTTGCGGCGTGAACGAGAACACCTACGCTGGCCAGCAGTTCGTTTCCAACGCTTCCTGCACCACCAACTGCCTCGCCCCCATCGCCAAGGTGCTCAACGACAAGTTCGGCATCACCGACGGCCTCATGACCACCGTTCACTCAACCACCGCTACCCAGAAGACCGTTGACGGTCCCTCCATGAAGGACTGGCGTGGTGGCCGTGCCGCTTCCGGCAACATCATCCCCTCCTCCACCGGCGCCGCCAAGGCTGTGGGCAAGGTTATCCCCGAACTCAACGGCAAGCTGACCGGCATCTCCATGCGCGTCCCCACCCTCGACGTTTCCGTTGTCGACCTGACCGTCAACCTGGAGAAACCCGCTTCGAAGGAAGACATCTGCGCCGCCATGAAGGCCGCCGCTGAAGGCGAACTCAAGGGCGTGCTCGGCTACACCGAAGACGCAGTCGTTTCCAGCGACTTCCTCGGCGACGCCCGCACCTCCATCTTCGACGCCAACGCCGGTGTATACCTGACCCCCAACTTCGTGAAGGTTGTATCCTGGTACGACAATGAGATCGGCTACTCCAACAAGGTTCTCGACCTCATCGCCCACATGAAGAAAGTAAACGGCTAATCAACAGCCCGCTTACCCAACCCATAGAGAGGCGGCGCCATCCCGGCGCCGCCTCTCCCTTTTTACCCCTCCCCCCAAATCCCTCCTCCCCCCAAAAGCTCCCCGCCTCCCAATTCTCCCATTATTCCCAAATCCCCCATTGTTCCCAACCCCCTCCCAGCCTTCCATCCTCTGGTGCGCGAGGCGGAAGCCGAGCGAAGGCCGCGCGCCCCGCAGTTGTTAAAATATTTTAACAGGTTGGCGGAAAGAAAGTTTTTCCTTAACTTTGCGAGCATTCTTGTAAGCTATTGGTGGCTTTTTCTGCCATTTTGGCTTTATGCGTTTTTTATCAATATTGCATATCAATCACAGATTTTAAAACATAATTATCAAATTATGAAGACCTTACGCAAAATTGGGATGATGATCGCGGTCGCTTTCGTTGCCCTCGGCTTCACTGCCTGCGACGACGATGACGACGACGCTGTGGCCAACGCTTCTTTCACCGGCACCTGGAAGATTATCGAAAACGTTAACATCACCACTGCCGTGACTACCCCCGACGTGCTTGTCGACTCTGAAACTCCCGCCGCCCCCGTCTCGCTGACTTTCAACGCCGACGGCACCGGCACACTCAACTATACCGCTCTCGTCGAGGAACCCTACGATGAGGATGGCGACAACGTATTTGACGGCACCGAACTGGTTGAAAAAGAGCTCCAGGGCGCTTTCACCTACACCTCCGCCGAAGGCACCGACGCCACCAACGGCCTGACCACCCTGGTAATCACCCTCCAGCCCACCGAACAGTACACCGAGGTTGTGATGAACACCTGCTACAGCATCAAGGGTGACCTGATGTACCTCTACCTGAAGTATCCCCAGTCGCCCGACGTACTGCGCAAGCAGTAATTGCCGGACCACTGACCGATATACAATCGCTTTCAGGAAGCCGTCGCGGAATCTCCGCGGCGGTTTCTTTTTTCGTGCGCACAAACAACTCTTCCATAGCCTTTTACAATTCGAAGTCGCATTATCGCAGCCGCCTAAGGGATGCCGCGCCGTAACTTCGCGGGTGAGGAGAGTTTTTCATAGTAAACCAATTTTTCAAACCTTTATCAAAATCAATTATGGCAGACAAAGCTAAAGGGGCAGTGAACAGAACCAATCAGTCCAATCAGTCCGACCCGTCCGACCCGTCCGACGGAACCAACTTCCGATGCGCGAGGCGCGTCGACGAAATCATCGTGCACTGCTCGGCCACGAGGCCGGAGCAAAACTTCACCGCCGCCGACGTTCGCCGCTGGCACACCCGCGAGCGCGGATTCCGCGACATCGGCTACCATTTTGTGGTCGAAACTGACGGCACGCTCTCAGCGGGGCGCCCGCTCGATATTGCCGGGGCGCATTGCAAGGGGCATAACGCCCGCTCCATCGGGGTGTGCTATATGGGAGGCATCGGCCCCGACGGCGCTCCGGCCGACACGCGTACCGCCCCGCAGCGGGCCACGCTGGCCGCGCTGCTCGGCGCCCTCGCGAGGTCGTTTCCCGGAGCAAGGGTGCGCTCCCACCGCGACTTCGCCCGCAAGGCCTGCCCCTGCTTCGACGCCACCGGGGAGTACGCGTCGCTGTCGGTGGAACCGCCCCAATGAGGTAGTGTTTGACCGAGTAAAAATTTTTCAGTGTAGATGTCGATTTTCGGGCGGCTTATAGGCGTGTTTAGATTTATTTTGTAAATTTGCGCACCATAAGTAGCTCAAACCGCCATCCACAATGACCAAGCCAAATCCCAAACTCTGGCTGTATGCCAAGGACTACCTGATTATCATTTTCGGAATCGCCATGTACGGCCTGGGATTCTGCGCTTTCATAGCCACCGCGCCCGACAAGGTCGTAATCGGCGGTATGGCCGGACTCAGCCAGGTGGTCGACATGATCACCTTCGGCCTCTTCGGATTCCATGTGCCCTACTCGGTTACGATTTTCACAGTCAACTGCCTGATGCTCATAGCGGCATACAGGATCGTGGGGCGGACATTCGTGGTGCGCACGCTCTTCGGAGTTGTGGTGATCTCGCTTATGTTCGCCGTGTTCCAGCCGATGTTCACCAACCCGCCTGTCGAGGGGCAGACGTTTATGGACATCATAATCGGCGCCGTGCTCTGCGGCCTGGGCATAGGCCTGGTGTTCGTCCACAACGGTTCGACGGGTGGCACCGACATCGTGGCCGCAGTGGCCTCGAAGAAGAGCAACGTGTCGATAGGGCGCGCGATGATGTATTTCGATCTCACGATCATCTCGTCGTCGGTGCTCCTGAAATTCGTGTTCTACCCCGATTTTGACTTCGAGGACTCCGTTCCGGCGCTCGTCTACGGCCTGATCACCCTCTTCGTGATACCCTTTATGGCCGATATGATGATCAACACCAACCGCATGGCGGTGCAGTTCATCATCTTCTCGCCGAAGTGGGAGGAAATCGCGACGGCCATCAACAACGAGGCCCAGCGCGGCTGCACCGTGCTCAACGGCATGGGGTGGTACTCCAAGGCCGAGGTGAAGGTGCTCCTGGTTATGTGCCGCAAGATCGAGTCGGTGACCATATTCCGCATAATCAAGTCTATCGACAACGACGCCTTCATTACCCAGGCGCAGGTCAACGGCGTGTACGGCAAGGGATTCGACGAGCTAAAGCTCAAGATGCGCCGCCCCGCCCACCCCGACGACAAGCCCGTGCGCCCCGAACCGACAACCCGCATCCTATGACACGCCCGTTGAGCGCCATACCCGCGCGCCGGCTCATCCCGGCCCTGCTGGCGTTGCTCGCCGCCTTCGCCGCGCCCGCCCAGCGCCTCACCTGGGAGATTGACTTCGGCTCGGTGTTCGACAACCGCGAGGGGTCGAACCGCTACACCGACACCAAGACCTTCTTCTTCACCCATCTCGCGCCGGAAATCGGCCTGCGCCTCTCCGACAAGGACCGCATAGCCGGTGGCGTGGTATGGGACCAGCCGATCGGGTGCCAATGGGAGGGAGCTCGCGTCTCGCCGACGCTCTACTACCGCCGCGTCGACGGCCCCTGGCGCTTCTCGATGGGTATGTTCCCCCGCCGCCAGCTCCGCGAGCAGATGCCCGAGTTCCTCTGGTCCGACTCCCTGAGCTACCATCAGAACAACATCCGAGGCGTGCTCGTGCAGTACGAGCGCCCCGGCCGCGGATTCTTCGACGCCTACGTCGACTGGCGCGGGATGCAGACCGCCACCCAGCGCGAGGCGTTCAACATCGTGTTCCACGGCCTATGGCGCCCGCGCCGCGATGGGCTCTTCTTCATCGGGGCACACGCGATGATGAACCATTTCGCCCTCTCGCGCGAGAACAAGGAGAACCAGCACATAGTCGACAACTTCCTGGCCAACCCCTACGTCGGCGCCGACCTGGCCCGCGTCACCCCGCTCGACTCGCTGCGGGTGCGCGCCGGGCTGCTGCTCACCATCGAGCGCAACCGCGCCAACCCCTCCGACTCCTGGCAGACACCCTGCGGCGGATGGCTCGAACTCACCGCCCAGTACCGCCGCTTCGGCCTGAAAAACAGCCTTTATGCCGGGGGGAAGCTCTTCCCCTCGTATCTCGACTTCGGCGCGAGCCTCTACCAAGGTGAACCCTTCTACCGTTCGAGCCTCTACAACCGCACCGACGTGTGGGCCGACATCATCCGCGGCAGCGTCGTGGGGCTCCGGGCGTCGCTCGACTTCCACGTCACCTCCGACGCCTTCATCTTCTACCAGCGTCTGATTCTGAGGGTCAACATCGGCTCCCGCAACCTACCACGCCGCCCAGTAATCCTCTGACCCTCGGCCACCCACGGGCCGTCGGGTTGAGCGAGCGTAAGCGAGCGGCTTCCCCATTTCCATAAAAAAGCGGGCCGCGGCGAGGCCGGAGCCTCTCCGCGACCCGTAAGGTCGGTATCCCCAGGCACCGAAGCGCCCGGGGAAGCGATAGGTCGTTTAGAAACTGTTTAAAATTTTTTCCGAAAGATTTTGAGAGCTGTTTTGAGATGATTTTTTCAATTTGAAGAGGGAGCGATGCGGGCATCGTGACCGATGAGAATTGGAAAAAGCGCTCAAAAAAGCCTCAAAATCTGAAGAAATTTACAATGAAAAAATTTTAAAACAGTTTCTTACTTGTTGTCGCCGAAGTAGCGTGCGTACAGACCTGCGAAACCGCGGCCGTGGCGGGCCTCGTCCTTAGCCATTTCGTGTACGGTGTCGTGGATGGCGTCGAGGTTGGCCTTCTTGGCGTTGGCGGCGATGCGCATCTTGTCGGCGTTGGCGCCGGCTTCAGCCATCATGCGCTTGTAGAGGTTGGTCTTGGTGTCCCAAACGCAGTCGCCGAGGAGTTCGGCGAACTTCGAAGCGTGCTCGGCCTCTTCCCAGGCGTAGCGCTTGAAAGCCTCGGCGATTTCGGGATAACCCTCGCGGTCGGCCTGGCGCGACATGGCCAGGTACATGCCAACCTCGGTGCATTCGCCCATGAAGTGGGCGTTGAGGTCCTTGATCATTTCCTCGTCGCAACCCTTGGCCACGCCGATTTCATGCTCGGTAACGAACTGGAGAACCTCCTCGGGAGTCATTTCCTTGAACTTCGACTTGGGAGCGCCGCAGAGAGGGCACTTTTCGGGTGCTTCGTCACCTTCGTGAACGTAGCCGCACACTGTGCAGATGAATTTTTTTGCCATTGTAGTGTTATATAAATAATGAATAGTTGATTCGTCGGGAATTAACAGATGATTCGTCGAGAAACCGCGCCCGGAACCCCGGACGCGGTACGCGAATATACGGCTTTTTCCCGAATAAGCAATCGAAGTTTGTTTAAATTTCGGAGAGGCTGACGACTTTATTTTTCACTCTTTTGGCAAGATATTTGCTATATTTGCAATGTAAGAAATATAAAAATTAATGAAGCAAGAGATATTCAACGAGATAAAGGACCGGGTGACGCGGCTGGTGGCCGAAAGGCGCCTGAGGGAGGCGTTCGCCCTGACGCGTTCGCTGGCCGAGGGGAATATGAGGTGGGAGGCCTCGGACCGCGTGGCCCGCGCCGAGGAGAACTACCGCTATATGCTTGAATACGCCGCCCGGGGCGCCGACGACCCCGGACGCGACAAGATGGCGGAGGCGCTGGGCAACACGGTGCTCGAAGTGGCCGATATGCTCGACCGCGAGAACCGCGCCATCGACTCCACCTCGCTATATTACAACACCCTGCGCTTCGAGCGACTCCGCCCGGCGGAAACTCCGGCGGCGCTCCTGGGCGACTATCTCCGCCAAGCCTCGGCGGCGTCACCCCTGGCCATCGCCGCCAAGGGGCTCGACGAACGGGAGCGGAGGCAGGAGCGCTCGGCCCTGGAGGGGATGGAGCGGAGGCTCTTCAACCGTCTGTGGGTGACGCACCCGCTGAGCGGGGCCGACGCGCAGGCCGTGCGTGACGCGTTGGCGTCGCCCGTCGCGCCGTCGTATTTCGGCGAGCTGCTCATCGGGGCGCTGATGCTCGGCGAGCTGGAATTCCACGACCCGGCCAAACTCGAACTGCTTATGGAGGCCTACGCAGCCGCTCCCGAGGGGCGACGCGGCGCCACGGCGCTGATCGCGATGCTGATTGCCGCCCACCGCTGGCGCAACCGACCGCTCGACGACCGGGCCTGCGCCCGCCTCGACGCCATACGCGAGCTCCCCGGATGGAAAACCGACCTCCACACCGCCTATATGGAACTGGCCCGCACACGCGACACCGAGCGCCTCACGGCCAAGATGCGCGACGAGCTGATGCCCACGATGATGCGCCTCCGCCCCGACCTGGAGAAGAAGCTCGGCAAGGCCAACCTCGGGGAGCTCGACCCGGAGAGCATCGAGGAGAATCCCGAGTGGGAGGAGCTTTTCGAGAAGTCGGGCCTCGCTGACAAGATGCGCGAAATCAGCGAGATCACGATGGAGGGGGGCGACATCATGATGAGCACCTTCGGCTCCATGAAGAGCCACCAGTTCTTCTCCGACGCCGCCAACTGGTTCATCCCCTTCCACGCCGACCGCTCGGAGTTCGCCGGGCCGGCGGCGAAGTTCGCGTCGTTCCTCGAACCGATGCCGTTTCTCAACGACAGCGACAAATACTCCGTGGCCCTGCAGCTCTCGCAGATGCCCCCGGAACAGGCGCGGATGATGATGGGGCAGCTCGAACAGCACGGCGACCAGATGGCCCAGGCGCAGGCCGAGGCCCTAAACGCCCGCGCAGCAGACCGCCGCAACGTGATCAACAAGCAGGTGCAGAACCTCTACCGCTTCTTCAACCTCTTCCGGCGCAAGGGTGAGTTCTTTAACCCGTTTGCCGACGGTGTCAGCCTCGTTGAGATCCCCGCCATCGCCCCCGACGTGAGCGACAGCTCGACCCTCGGGGTCGTCGGGGAGTTCTACTTCCGCCATAAGTATTTCGCCGAGGCCCTGGCCGCGTTCCGAGTGCTTGAGCGCGAGGGGGAGACCTCCGACGCGCTCTACCAGAAGATCGGCCACGCCCTCCAGCGCTTAGGCCGCTCCGAGGAGGCCCTGCGCGCCTTCGAGCAGGCCGATATGCTCAACTCCGGGAGCGCCTGGACCCTGCGCCGCCTCGCCAGAGGCTACCTCTCGGCGGGGAGGGCCCGCGAGGCGCTGGCCGCGCTTGACCGCCTCGAAGCCATCGAGCCCGACAAAGGGGCCAACGCCCTGCTCCGCGGCCACTGCCACCTCCAGCTCGAAGAGTACGACGACGCCACCCGCGCCCTCTACAAGGCCGACTACCTCGACCCGCGGTCGGGCAAGGCGCTCCGCCCCCTGGCCTGGGCGCTGCTGATGCGCCGCGAGCTGGAGCAGAGCCGCAAGTACTACGAGCGGCTGATCGCCGGGCACGACCCGATACCCGCCGACTACCTCAACTTAGGGCACCTCTCGCTGGCCGAGCGCCGCTTCCGCGAGGCGATGAACTTCTACAAGCTCAACATCACCGCCCGCCGCGACCCGGCCAAGCCGGGCACCTCGGGGGAGAACGCCTCGCGCCAGGAGGCCGTCGAGGGGTTCATAGCCGATATGCGGAGCGACTCCCAGGCGCTGCTGCGCATCGGGGTCGACCCGAAGCTGCTCCCGCTGATCACCGACTCGATACTCTACGAGCTGTCGTGAGCCGGGTGGCGCTCCCCCGGCACCCTGCCGCCGGAGCGCCTGTTTAAAAACAGATGTGAACCGCACTACGGAATTTTTCGTTAAATTTGCAGGCACAACCTCATCAAACAAAAAACTGACAAAAAAATGGTAATACAACGCTGGCAGTCGGTATGGCTGCTTTTCGCCGCCATCCTCGTGGCAATGTTCTGTTTCGTGCCCGTTGCCGTGGTCACCGACCCGGCAGCCGAGCTTGCCGTGGCCAACCTGACAATGGCCGATTTCCCCGTTCTGGCCATCGTAAACGGCCTTGTGGCGCTGCTGCTGTTCATAGCCATATTCCTTTACAAGAACACGCGCCGACAGAAAACGGTGACCCTGCTGTCGATGCTGCTGATCTGCGTGGTGGCCGTGGTGACCGTCACCGTCGCCCTCAACGGCGGCAGCGAGGCTGCCCGCGTGGAGATCGGCGGCTCGGTACTGCTGCTGCTCGGGGCGCTGATTTTCGCGGCGATGGCCTACCGGGGCATCCGCCGCGACGAGAAGCTGCTCCGCGCCGCCGACCGGCTGCGATAACACCCCGACCGTTATGACCGAATCCCGACCCGACACCGGCGCCCCCGCCGACGCCCCCGCCAAAAAGCCCTCGCTCGCCGAGCGGCTAAAAGCCGCCTACGACTACCTGACCGCCGGAGTGTGGAGCGACACCCGCGCGGGCTGGAAGGTGAACACGCTGAAAACCATCAACCTTTCGGTGCGCTCATTCTTCGACAGCGACCTGCAGAACCGGGCCAGCGCCCTCACCTACCAGACGATACTCGCCGTGGTGCCAGCGCTCGCGCTCCTGTTCGCCATAGCCCGCGGCTTCGGGTTCCAGAACCTGGTGCAGTCGCAGCTGATGGCCTCCTTCCCGGCGCAGCGCAAAGCGCTTGAGACGGCCCTGGGATTCGTCGATTCCTACCTCGCGACCTCCTCGGAGGGGATATTCGTGGGGGTCGGCATCGTGTTCCTGCTCTGGACCCTGATCTCGCTTCTGTCGTCGGTCGAGGACTCTTTCAACAAAATCTGGGGCGTGCCCAAGGGGCGCTCGTTCTGGCGCAAAATCACCGACTACACGGCCATCTTCCTGATACTCCCGGTACTGATGATCTGCGCCAGCGGCATCACGGTGTTCATGTCGACCACGCTGCAGAACGCTACCCCGCTGAAATTCCTCTCGCCGGTGTTCAGCGTTGCCCTCGACATAGCCTCCCTGGTGCTCGTATGGCTCTTCTTCGCCGGCACCTATATGCTCATCCCCAACGCCAAGGTTAAGATTTCCAACGCGCTGCTTTCGGGTGTGCTCGCCGGCACAGGATTCCTGGTGCTCCAGTGGCTGTTCGTGAGCGGCCAGGTGTATGTGATGCGCTACAACGCCATCTACGGCTCGTTCGCCTTCCTGCCGCTGCTCCTCATATGGCTCCAGCTCGTATGGCTGATCACGCTCGCCGGAGCGGTGCTCTGCTACTCGTCGCAGAACATAGTGCAGTTCGCCTTCTCCGACCGAATCGAGCGCATCTCTGACGACTACCGCTCGGAAATCGACCTCGCGGTGCTCACCGTCGCGGTAAACCGCTTCACCAACGGCGAGCCCCCGCTCGACGAGCTCTCCATATCGAAAACCTACGGCATACCCATGCCCCTGGTCAACGCCGCGGCGAGGAAACTCACCGGGTGCGGACTGCTGCAGAGGGTCGTTGCCCATCCGGGCGACGAGCAGACTGCCCTCTCGCCAGCGACCGACCCCTCAGGCCTGACCCTCGGCGACGCCATACGCGCCATACGGTCGCACGGCACCGACGACTTCATCCCCGACTTCGACAAGCGGTTCGCGAAGCTGTCGGAAGCGGTTGACTCCGCCGAGGACTCAATGGAGTCCGACGCATCGAAGATACTCATAAAGAACATCAATATCAACTCTTTTAAGTAATTGGTCGAAATTATTTTAATATTTATCCGAGGAAAATTTTTAGGAGATTTTTCTCGATGAAGAAGGAGTGTAGCGAGCTACACGACTGATGAAGAGAGGAAAAGATTCAAAAATTTTGCCGGAGAAATATTGAAATAATCAGACCCGTTAGTATAAAATAATTTTGAACAATTACTTTAACCCAAACCAAACCGAAATGAAAAACCAGATTGCCACCCAGAACGCCCCCGGCGCCATCGGCCCCTACAGCCAGGCTATCGACTGCGGACCCTTCGTGTTCGCCTCCGGCCAGATACCCATCAACCCCGCTACCGGCGAAATCCCCGAAGGGATCACCGAGCAGACCCGCCAGAGCCTCGCCAACGTCAAGGCCATCCTCGAAGCCGCCGGCCTGGGGATGGACAACGTGGTGAAGACCACCGTCTACCTTGCCGACATGGGTGACTTCGCCGCCATGAACGCCGTTTACGCCGAAGCGTTCACCGCCCCCTTCCCCGCCCGCAGCGCCGTGGCCGTGCGCGAGCTCCCCAAGCAGGTCCTCGTCGAAATCGAAGTCCTCGCCGCCAAATAACCCCGTCCCCCACAAAACACCCATAAATAAGGAGGCTGCGTCTAGTATGACACAGCCTCCTTATTATTAGTCAAGTGATATGGAGAAATTCTGTGAATTTCTATGATTGCTTATGGTTGTTGCAAAGTATCAGATGTTTGTATATGTATTGAGATTGTCGCAACATCGCATGAGACCTCTTGAAACAATGGAGTTGTGTTCAAATTGTGTTCAAACTTTATATCGTGAACACACTCCGTGATTATTTCAATGGGTCTGCGCAAACGAACCAAACCATATTCCAAGTAGTTGACATCCGATAATAGGGTACGAAATCTGCATTATTTCCACACATTTCGTACCATATTCCAAAATAAGTCATTATCTTTGCATCGTAAAAACAAGGATAGCAATGTTAATAGCGAGAGACATAGAAAAGAGGCGCCTTCAAGATGCCTATAATTCCGAGAAATCTGAGTTTGTGGCGGTCTACGGTAGACGGCGTGTTGGTAAGACCTTTTTAATAAAGGAAGTGTTCAACAGCAAATTTACCTTCCTGCATACTGGAATAGCCGATGCTCCGACCGAAGTCCAACTGAATAATTTTTCGTCTTCATTGACGAAAGCCGGATTGACGCTCAAAGAGAAGCCTCGGAATTGGTTTGAGGCATTAGATAGCTTAAGCATCCTGATAAAAGCGTCCAGAAAGAAAGGAAAGAAAGTGGTGTTTCTTGATGAGTTGCCGTGGATGGATACCCACCGTTCACGGTTTTTGGCTGCATTGGAGCATTTTTGGAACGGATTTGCCGCTTTGCGCGATGATGTCCTTCTAATTGTGTGCGGAAGCGCCACTTCTTGGATTATAAACAACGTTGTCAACAATCACGGAGGTTTGCACAATCGAGTGACTCATCAAATTTATCTGAGACCATTTACATTAGGTGAGTGCGAACGTCTTGCCGCATCATACAATCTTCGTATGAGCCGCCGGGATATATTGATGAATTACATGATAATGGGCGGCATTCCCTACTACTGGAGCCTACTGCAAAAGGACCTTAGCCAGCCACAGAATATAGATTCCCTGTGTTTTACAAGGGGTGGTGAAATGACTGATGAATTTAACAAACTTTATTCTTCACTTTTCAAGCATCCTGAACCATACGTCGCAATTATCACCGCTCTCGCAACTAAGAAATGTGGTATGTCCCGAGACGAGATAGCAGAAGCCGCGAAACTAAATGACGGAGGCAAGCTGACGAAATATCTTGATGAACTTGAACAATGTGACTTCATAAGACGATACACAATGATTGGTAAAGCAAAGAAGGGCTCGATATTTCAATTGATTGACTCTTTCACACTTTTCTATTTCAGATTCATGAAGTCACATTCCATGACAACAGGTCCCATTTGGGTTAAGTTGCAAGGTAAACCGAAATTCAATTCATGGACCGGCATTGCCTTCGAACGAGTTTGTCTTATACATATTGACCAGATAAGGAAGAGATTGGGAATAAGTGGAGTCATAACCACAGTCCATTCATGGCAGAAAAAGGAAGATGAAACACCGGGCGCGCAGATTGACCTGCTCATCGATCGCGAAGATGGTGTCATCACCTTATGTGAAATGAAGTATCAAACAGGAAAATTCGCCATACACAAAAAGGATAGTTTATCACTGCAAAATAAAGTGGACGCTCTCGCCAACTCTCTTAAAACAAAAAAGGCCATACATCTTACGATGATAACTGGATACGGTCTTGCCCCCACAGAATATTCTTCAATGGTTCAGAGTGAGGTGGTGGCTGACAACTTATTCGATGATTAAGGAATCTCCTCATTTATCTCCTCACACATACAATTTATCTCCCCGTTTATATCCCCATTTATTTCGTCACTCTCGCCATTTATCTCGCCATTCAACTGTTCTTTAGCTGTTCTCCTTCAGTTCACTAACGGTTCTCCGGGCATCCGATCCTTCCCGGTGCGATAGTTCCGCAATCTCAGACAGTTAAGAGGGTTACAAAAACAAAGACTCTCGGACTTCTCCGAGAGTCTCATGTGGTATTGTCGTTGATGTTATTAAGCTGTTTTCTCAGCAATCAGAGCTTTTGCGTGTCGCATCACTTCGATGAACTTATCGATATTCTCCGCATTGAGGAAAGCTGCTGAACGAGAGGTATATCCCTTTGTATAAACATAGGCCGTCCATTTGTTATTTGCGTAATATGCGCCAAACTTCACGCCATCGTTTGTCTTATACTCAACCTCGGTATAAACTTCGGGAGTTGATGGGAGTAATGTGTCTTTGATATATTGTAGGGATTGGATGCATGCGTCAAGCTCATCAGAATCCAATGTGCCAATATAGCTATCCTTGGAATAAGAACTGCTATACCGGGTTTCCAGACGGAGGCAACCGAGTTTCTTCTTTGTGACCACGTTAGTGATAACGAGGACTTGACACTCTACGCCTTTGATTATATCAAGGTCGTAGAACTCTTTGATAAGAAGAGAACCATCTGCTTTGAGGAACTCTACTGCTTTGCTCTTTGATTCAGGAATAGCATCCTTGGCTTGTTCTTGAGCGAAAGCAGTCATAGAGGCAAAGATTGCAACTATGAGAGCAAGAATCCATTTTTTCATAATTGTAATTGGTTTATATTTGAGTTTAATCAACTGCGACAACTTCTTCTACGACAGCTACTGAATCAATAGCCGTAGAGTCCATCTCAAGACCGAACGTGTCGACATAATCAACTTGTAAATCGTCTTTTGACGCTTCTTCGCGAGGATTACGGTCAAGAGTAAGACTCATGAATTTGGGGATATATGCGCATACAACAGACACGGCACCTTTATCATACGACAGGCCAACTGACATACTGGTTTTTTCATTGGTGAACCAATTTGGTTTCCCTTCAACGGGCTTAAATCCTTGTTTCTGAATCTTGGAATCAAATGCTTTTGCAAGAGCCTCCTCTGAGCCAGGTTGGTAATTTTCATAGTTTTTGATGGCCCATACCACAGCCAATTTGGCGCTATAATTATACTCAGGCGAAGTTGGGAATCTATAGCCGTAGATATACTCATATCGTTGAGAAGAAAGGTGTTGGTCGAAACCATACAGATACATGAATGGGTAGTCGTAATCGCGGAGAGTTGACTCGTCCATATCAGCGTATTTATATCCGCTTAATTTATTCTTGAAATCTCGGAGCACCATTCCTTTTTGTGTTTTGAAGAAGTTGGTATCCGAGATGTTCGCTATTATCTTACGGGCTTCTTTATCTGCATTGAAATAGTTGCTGCGGATAGACGAACCCGTCATAAATGAAAGATTGGTATAATTATTATGGCCAATATCTTTAAGGTCTTTATCCATAAAGGAGAACGTCTTACCTTCACCTACAATAAGAACTTTCTTATTGATGTAGGCAAGAACAGAATAATCAAATGGTATGACGACCTTATCGTCCTTGTCAACAATACCGTATTTATCTTGTTTCTTGGCAAGATAATATTTAGTGTTGAAATCGCTTAGTGGTAAAAGTTCATCGTACTTGGCACGAATTACGATGTCGCCTTTTTCATTCTTTAGACCGTAAGCGTCTCCATCTTTAAAGACGATAACACCATCATTAAACCCAAGCCACGTGGGGATATAACCTTTCCATTTGCCAATAGAACAATATTTCTTGCCGGCTTTGTCAAGAAGAACGACTACACCGTTTTCTTTCTGAACGGGAAGATATCCATTAACAAAGGCTCCGAAGTCTTTATACTCTGACGAAGAGAATGAGAACAATTCTTTACCTTTAACATCAATTGCAGAGTACTTAGTTACTGAGTCATTGACTTCTTTACCAACAATTGCGCAACCATCTTTGGAGAAACTGTGAGCTTTGTCATAAATCATTTTTACAACTAATTCACCTTTCTCATTTACATAGCCACTTTTATTATCATCGTTAGTTACAACTGAGAAGCCATTTGAGAAGTCCGATGCAGAAATAATGTTATTGTCGAGATTTGCAACTACTTCACAATTACCGTCAATTATAGAAATAGTTTTGCCCTTAAGAACTGCCAGAGCAATATCGTTCTCATTGTATGAGGTGGCATAGAGGAAACTCTCTTTATTGATGGGCTTGGTCACATTGTCAACAGTGAAATAGTCATAAAGCCCACTCTCATTCTTGACGCAGAATGTTTTGTTAACAATAATAGATGGCTGACTTTTGAACTCATCCTTGTGGAGAACTTCGCCAGTGTTCACATCGACAATACTCCACATATCCGAATCTACAAGTTTTGCCGCCACAGAATTGGTCTGAGCTTCATCTGATGAACCGCAGGAGGAGAATGCAAGCGACAACACGAACATCATCGTAAGTCTCCAAAAACACGACAGTTTGTTAAGCATAGTGTAAAAAATATTATATTGTTATTTGAAATTTTCTACCGGATCGGATGAGAAAATAGTTTCCAAGACTTTATCGGAAAGCATGATGGCTTTCGGATTTGTTATAGTCTTGGTTGTCCCATTCTTGTATGTGACTGTTATGGAACGAGCCATTACGACTAAGCAGATTAAGCGCAGTCGAGCTTGCTACGTCAGCGAAAGCCGATAAGCTGAAAATAAGAGAAAGAAATAGAACTATTCGTCGCATAGGCCGTGGTATTTTTAGCGTTGTCCGATAGACGGCATTGATTCACACAAAAGCGCGGACTTCTATGCCACGTCTAAAGTGTGGTCGCAGGAAACCAATAGAGCAGATGTAACAATAGCAGCGCACGCCTATGGTGCGAGAACCACTATGCCATCTCTTGCTCTTGTTGAAATTTCACACGTTTTCACTTTACAAGATGCATAACGCTTCTTTATAATTCAATATGTCTTGGAAAGACTTTCGTCAATCCAATCGCAAAATTAACGACTTTTTCTGACATTGCGAAGGAATATGTTGTGAAACATATTGGATATGAGAGGAAAGCCATTTACAGTGGTGCCAGCATGGCGAAAGGAAAAGCCACCGCTGAAGATGATGGCTTCGGCGGTGGCGTGGGTGAGGATTACTCCTCTGTCGGGTAGAAGTGGAGAAAGGTTTTGTCGAGACCATAGTGTTGCTCGCGCCAACGGATGTTGTCTTTGATACCGTCCTGCTCTTGCCAAGCACCTCGGTAAAAGTCACACTCCATGTTGACCAGTTACTGTTGTGTTTTTTCGTTAGTGAAGAATGTGCGGATTTGACGATACATCCATTATGCCTTACGCAACTTTTCATTCTCGTTGTAGATATGGGAGCAACCGATGGAGAGGCCGATGACTGCCGTTAAGAGAAGAATGACGCCGATACCCATTTGGAGGTGACTTTCCGCCAGTGTCCTTCGATGATGTTCTGCATTCTATAGTATAAGGAGTTGGCTGAGTCTGAGCGGGGGCATAGCCTTGCTTTCAATATCAACGTTCTGTTTTTTGAAAGAGATGCAAAGCTCAAAGATGAATTCAGGGAGCTATATTCCTCATTGTTTAAGAACCCTGAGCCACATATGGCGATAATTACCGCGCTTGGCTGCAAAAAAGTTGGTATGACCCGCGAAGAAATAATAAATGGGAGATCACTGCCGGATAAAGGTCGGATAAAGATCTATTTGGAGGAACTTGAATCAAGTGGGTTCATACGGCGTTAGAAAACGAATATTCCATATGGGATTGATACGAACTTTACATCGGATATACTATTCCAATAAATCGCATTGGAGGTGAGCACTGATCAGAGGTGTTCACCTCTTTCGTGTGAGTATAATTTGTGAGTATTTTATTGGGGTTGGTATTAGTCAGTTGCGATGCCGCCCCGAGTCGGGGCGGTTTTTCGGGAGGGGCGGGATGCCGTTAATCTATGCTTAATAACATATGGCGGGGATGGAAAATAATTGCGATTTTTTGGCCGCGGTATCGTTTTTTAGCCTTATATTTGCGGTGCCGGGAAAAACCGCCTACATTCAGGCCGGATTTCCCCCTCAAAAAAAGCATATTGTTAACCTATACTCTATTTCAGCTATGGACATCAATAGCATTATGAACGGCCTGGAAGCCAAACATCCGGGCGAACACGAATACCTGCAGGCTGTCAAAGAGGTGCTCCTCTCGGTTGCCGACGTATACAACGAACACCCCGAGTTCGAAAAGAACCGCATCATAGAACGCATGGTCGAGCCCGACCGCATCGTAACCTTCCGCGTGACCTGGATCGACGACAAGGGTGAGGTGCAGAACAACATCGGCTACCGCGTGCAGTTCAACAACGCCATCGGCCCGTACAAGGGTGGTATCCGCTTCCACGCTTCCGTTAACCTCTCGATCCTGAAGTTCCTGGGCTTCGAGCAGACCTTCAAGAACGCCCTGACCACACTCCCGATGGGTGGCGCCAAGGGTGGCAGCGACTTCTCGCCCCGCGGCAAGAGCGACCGCGAGATCATGCGCTTCTGCCAGGCCTTCATCATGTGCCTGTGGAAGAACCTCGGTCCCGACCGCGACGTTCCCGCCGGCGACATCGGCGTGGGTGGCCGCGAGGTAGGCTATATGTACGGCATGTACAAGAAACTGGTCGACGAGCACACCGGCACCTTCACCGGCAAGGGCTTCGACTTCGGCGGTTCGCGCCTGCGCCCCGAGGCTACCGGCTTCGGCGCCCTCTACTTCGTGGAGAACATGCTCACCCGCATGAACAAGGACATCAAGGGTAAGACCGTCGCCATCTCCGGCTTCGGCAACGTGGCCTGGGGCGCCGCCATGAAGGCCACCCAGCTCGGCGCCAAGGTAGTCACCATCTCCGGCCCCGACGGCTACATCCTGGACCCCGCCGGCCTCAACGACGAAAAGATTAACTATATGCTGGAGCTCCGCGCTTCGGGCAACGACATCGTGGCCCCCTACGCCGAGAAGTTCCCCGGCTCGCAGTTCTTCCCCGGCCGCAAGCCCTGGGAGCAGAAGGTCGACATCGCCCTCCCCTGCGCCACCCAGAACGAGCTTAACGGCGACGACGCGAAGATGCTGGTTGACAACGGTGTGGAACTCGTGGCCGAAGTGTCGAACATGGGTTGCACCCCCGAGGCTATCGACCACTTCATCGCGACCAAGACCGTCTATGCCCCCGGCAAGGCAGTCAACGCCGGCGGCGTGGCCTGCTCCGGCCTGGAAATGACCCAGGACGCCGAGCACCTGCAGTGGAGCGCCGAGGAGGTTGACGCCAAGCTTCACCAGATCATGGCATCGATCCACGAGCAGTGCGTGCGCTACGGCCAGCAGCCCGACGGCTACCTCAACTACATGAAGGGCGCCAACATCGCCGGCTTCATGAAGGTCGCCACCGCCATGATGCAGCAGGGCGTGATCTAAGCCACGCGATTGCCGCGGCACGCTAAAGCGTTTTATCCAACTATAAAAAAAGCTAATAAACGCTAAGGCCACCCGCCGCGTTAAGAGATTTTTAGTAAATTTGTCAGACCGAGGGCATACCGTGCCCTTGGTCTGACGTTTTTCTTATATGAAGAGATTAATATACATCATAACCGCCGTGGCGGCCCTGGGCATAGGGCTGGCGCTGTCGGCGGCTCCCGCCAAGAACGACAAGAAAGTGACCGTCGAGGTTCCCGACCTCGACAAGATACGCTCGGAGGTCTCCGACCCCCGCTCGCAGTACTACTACCCCAAGCTGATGGCCCGCTACGAGCAGAACGAGACGGTGATGAACCTCCAGGACTACCGCCACCTCTACTACGGCTACCTCTTCCAGGAGGATTTCGACCCCTACCGCCATTCGGAGTACTCCACCAAGAACGAGAGCCTCTACTTCAAGAACAAGCATACGCGCGCCGAGCTCGACTCGATGATCTACTACGCCGAGCAGGCCCTGAAGGACACTCCCTTCGACCTGTCGCAGATGAACTTCCTGATCTACGCGCTCCGCGAACGCGGCAAGACCAACCGCGCCAACATATGGCAGTACCGCCTGAACCATATACTCCAGGCCATCGTGAGCTCCGGCACCGGGGCCGACCCGGAGCACGCCTGGTACGTCACCTCGCCCCGCCACGAGTACAACATCATCAACTTCCAGAACGCCGTGGCCAAGGACCAGCAGTACCAGGAGCCTTACTTCGACCGCATCGACGTAGAGAAGAACGGCGGCAAGGAGACCGGCACCTACTACTTCAACATCCGCAACCTGCTGGAAGAGTATTACCGCAAACACCCCCAGCAGTAACCCGGGGTGTGAATCCGGTGGCTTGTAAGGCTGAAAAGTTGGAAAGCGCGGGCGCGCGATAGCCCGAATGTGCGGAAAATCGCGTAACTTCGCGTAAACGCATCTCTCACCAACCAGCGAACCGATGAACGCATTTCTAAACGACAGTTTCCGATGGATACGCCGCTATGTGAGCCTCCCGCTCCTGTTAGTGGTGTCGTACGTCGTATTCATAGCCTTCTTCAACGAGAACTCCTACTTCAAGTCGATGGAGTACCAGGAGCAGATCGACCAACTGACGGCTGAAATCAAGGAAAACAACGACACCATGGCCTACTACCGGCGGCTTAACCGCAACCTGGCGTCGAATCCCGCCGAACTGGAGCGCGTGGTGCGCGAGCACTACCATATGCAGCGCCCCGGGGAGGACGTTTACGTTTTTGAATAATCACCACAATCACATTATGGCTGAACAGAAAAAATACACCCTCGAAGAGCTCACCGGGCGGCAGCCCGCCGCGTGGGCCGTATGGCTCGCCACCGCCGGGCTTCTGGCGATATTCGCCGGGGTGCTCCTCCCGCTCCTCGACCTGCGATACTTCCACGGCACCTTGGGATGGTGGAAATATGTGTTCGCCGGGGGCGCCCTCTGCTTCCTCGCGGCGAAATTCTTCACCCCCTACACCGGGACGCATCCCCGCGTGAAGCGCCTCTACCGCATCGAAAGCTGGAGCGCGATATTCTTCTGCGTGGCGGCGTTCTTCCTCTTCTACAGCGGCCAGACCACGCGCGACTCGTTCGCGTTCACCCTCGCCGGGGGCGCGCTGCTGATATTCACCACAATAGCCATCCCCTCGACTATACGCAAGGAACTGCGCCGCTCGCAGGGGGCCGACAACGACCGAAAGAAATGAAGATAGCACTGGTAGGCTACGGCAAGATGGGTCGCGCCGTGGAGCGCGCCGCCCTGGGCCGCGGCCACGAAATAGTATGCCGCGTCGACGCGGGCGAGGAGGCGAAATTCGAATCGCCCGAGTTCCTCGCCGCCGACGCCGTGATAGAGTTCACCCGCCCCGACGCCGCGGTAGAGAACTTCCGCCGCCTGCTCCCATTAGGCAAACCGCTCGTGTCGGGCACCACGGGGTGGACCGCCCGGCGCGCCGAGGTTGAACGGATGGTGGCCGACAACGGCGCGGCGATGTTCTGGACCTCCAACTTCTCGATAGGGGTGTACCTCTTCAACCGCCTCTGCCGCCAGGCCGCGGCCCTGATGAGCGGTTACCCGGAATACGCTCCCTCGGTCGAGGAGACGCACCATATACATAAGCTTGACCACCCCTCGGGCACGGCTATCACCCTGGCTGAAAACATCATAGCCGCCACACCGGGGCTCGACGGATGGACCGAGGACCCCCGCGACCTCCCCGGCAAGCTGATCGTGAGCCACACGAGGCGGGGCGAGGTGCCCGGCACCCATACGGCCACCTGGGAAAGCTCCGTCGACGAAATATCGCTCACGCACCGCGCCAAGTCGCGCGACGGCTTCGCCCTGGGCGCCGTGATCGCCACCGAATGGCTCGCCGCGGAACCGCGGCAGGGGCTCTTCTCGATGCCCGACATGATACCCTGAGACGAGAGTCAGGACAATGGCAAGCACCTCTTAAAAATCAGACACTTATCGCACAATGACATTCAATAAAGAAGACTTCAAGCGCCGCGTGAGCGAAAACCGCCCCACCCGCTGGGCGCGGTTCGGAGCGGTTATGCTCCTGTACGTTCTGTGGGTGGCCTGGATGGGCAACTGGTGGCTCCTCTTAGGGGGCATCCTCCTCTTCGACATATATATCACCGGCTATATCCCCTTCACCTGGTGGAAGAAATCGAAAAACAAGGCGGTGAAGAGCGTAATGTCGTGGGTCGACGCGATCGTGTACGCCCTGGTACTGGTCTACTTCGTGTTCGCCTTCCTGGGGCAGAACTACCAGATACCCTCCTCGTCGCTCGAAAAAACGCTGCTAACGGGCGACTACCTCTTCGTGAACAAGACTGTCTACGGCCCGCGCGTGCCCATGACCCCGGTATATTTCCCGCTGGTACACAACGAGCTGCCTTTCGGCCTGGGCAAGAGCTACCTCGACCACCCCTCGGTAGAGTATAAGCGCCTCAAAGGGCAGCGCGACGTCGAGTGGGGCGACATAGTGGTGTTCAACTTCCCCGCCGGCGACACCGTGATGTCGAAAGTCAACAACCCCGACTACTACTCACTGGTGTCGATGCACGGGCGCGACCGCGTGCTGACCGACAAAGCCACGTTCGGCGAACAGGTGTACCGCCCGGTTGACCGCCGCGAGAACTATGTGAAGCGCTGCGTGGGGCTCCCCGGCCAGCGCATTAAAATTGTCGACGGCGTGATTTTCATCGACGGCGAGCCTATGCCCACCCCCGCCGACGCCCAGTTCAACTACTTCTACCAGGTTAACGGAGCGCCGCTGACCGACGAGGAGTTCGAAGTGCTCGGGATAGCCGTCGACGACCGCCACAGCGTGGAGGTTACCCCCGCCGACGTTGCCGGGCTGCTGTCGCTCGGCTTCAAGGTGAACCCCGACGGCTCCGTGCCCCGGGTGTACATATCGCCCCTCACCTCCTCGATGGTGGAGGAGATGGAGAGCTCGGGCCGCTTCGCCAAGCTGATGATCGACGAGCCCCAGCCCGAGAACATCCTGTCGCTCTTCCCCGAGGGTGTTTCCGCCGACTGGACCCGCGCCAACTATGGCGGCGACAACGGCCTCTGGATTCCGAAGAAGGGCTCCGCGCTGAAAATGGACAAAGCCGCCTGGGACATCTACGGGCGCTGCATACGGGTGTATGAGAACAACCCCACCGCCGAGTTCCGCGACGGGAAGCTCTACATCGACGGCAAGCCGCTCGACTACTACACCTTCAAGATGGACTACTACTTCATGATGGGCGACAACCGCGACAACTCGCTCGACTCGCGCTACTGGGGCTTCGTGCCTGAGGACCACATCGTTGGCACCCCTTGGCGCGTGCTGATCTCTTTCGACAAGGACAAGGGGCTGCTCAACGGCGGCATACGCTGGAACAGGATTTTCCGCGACGCGAACCCCGACAAATAACCTCACCTCCCCTGACGACGACGATGAATCATCTCGCGATATACGGCGGCGGAAGCATCACGCTTCCGCCGCGCTATTTCGGCCCGGTGGCCTACTACGCGCTGATGGCGGCCTACCCTTCGGCCACCATCGCCGAAGGATTGCTCTACGACAAAAGGCAGAAGGGGGCGCACCGCTGCGACATAGCCGACACGCACGGCCCGGTAAGCCTCACGGCGGCGGTTGCGAAACCCCACGGACTGAAGAACGCCAGGTGGGCCGACGTGGAGCTGAGCGCGCACGGCCGCTGGTGGCACACGCACCGCGTGACCCTGGAATCGGCCTACGGGCGCACCCCGTTTTTCGAGTATTACGCCGACGAGATTCTGCCCCTGATTGATTTCGCCGAGGGGATGCCGGTGACGCGCCTGGACCGCGCCGCCGACACGGCGCTCCGCGCCCTGCTGGGCATTGAGACCGAGGTGACTTACTCCGAGGAGCCGCTCCGCACCGACGCCGTCGACAACCAGCCGACGGCGGGGATGGAGGCTTCCGGCGGACTTGATGCCACACTGGCGCGCCTCGCGGAAGCCGCCGCGGCCCTCCCCTACTACCAGGTGCGGGTCGACCGCTTCGGCTACCTCCCCAACCTCTCGGCCCTCGACCTCCTCTTCAACCTCGGCCCCGAAGCCCCCCTCTACCTCCGCACCCTCATTGACCGCTCAGGGTTACCTGGTCATCAGGTGTGAGGGCGACGATTTCAGCGGCTATAGCGTTGAGCCTCAGGGAAACGGCGCGGGTCAATTCTTCGCAGCCATTATCATTCTCCCGGCTTCCGCCTCGCACACCAGTGGATTCGGGCAACGGGGCGATGATTAGCAGTCGACCCTCCTTGCACAAGGCGAACTCGGCGGCCGCGGGTTTGAAGCGGTCGGGGAAGCCGTTGTGGCGAACAGTTATTATCGAGCCTCCGAGCGACAGCGCGGCGTCGCGCACCGCTTTCTCCTCTTTGGAAATGAACGGAGATACCAACACGCCGCCGTTGGCGGCGCATTCGAGCCATTCGCGGCGTTGCATTGCCTTATCGGCGGCGGTATCAGCCCGATGCACCATTACGGCGAGGCGCTGGAAGTCGCACAAAAGGAAGATATTGCCATAGGCCGCATACTCGCGTTGCCCGATTTTAAGCCGGTTATATCGACGGAAGAGGTCGGGATGGAGCCGCCTGACGAGTAAACGCCTGGGATTATCGGCGATATAGGCGGCGCAAGCGAGATACTGAGGGGTATCCTTTACGATTCGGTCGTTGAAGTTTTCAGAGAATAATGGGTTGCCGGGCGCGTCGGGGCACAGGGTGTGATAATGGGCGGAGCAAGCGCCTTTGAACCCCGCCAGTTCCTGACCCAGATCGCGGGAGAGCCGCTCGCGCACATAGAGTATGAAATGGATATGGTCGGGCATCACTACCGACGCCCTGACTTCGAATTGCGGATGGAACTCCGGCAGGCGGGTCAACTCCCAGGTTACAAGCTCCCCAAGCGGGGTGAGCGACAGCAGGGGCGAGCGGTCGGCGTTCTCCGAAATAATAGAAAAGGCGGGGCGCGAGCGCTCCGCCGTCATTGTGATCATATACACTCCGGGTGCTTTGTAGTCATGCCCGTAGGCGCGGCGGTTGCCGCGGTGCCTGGTCTCGGCACGGAGCCAAGGGGAGTTTTCAATTCTCGCGGCACGGGAGGAGGCGGGCTTTTCCATTTTTGGGGAGGGTATTTGATTTGGGTTTTGAGGGTTATTATTTCCTCGCAACCTTTATTCTTCGCTCGGCTTCCGCCTCGCGCACCAGTGGATTCGAGGCCGAGGAGGAGAGTTTGCGAGGTGCGCGAGGCGGGAGCCGAGCGAGAAAAAGGGGAAGGAGGAGAAAGGTGAGAAGGAGAAGAGGGAGAGGGTGAAAGAGAGAGGAAGAGGGGAAGGGAATCAGGGGCGGGGGACGCGCTTGGTGACGGTGGTGCCGCGGCGTTCGAGGTAGAGGCCGGTGGTGGAGGGGGAGGTCAGGCGGCGGCCGGAGAGGTCGAAGTATTCGACGGGGAGGGCGGTGTCGGCGGAGCCGGCGGCTTCGATGACTTCAAGCGAGGAGGTCATGGGGAGCTCGGTGGTGACGGTCTGCGACCAGGGGGAATCGGCTGCCTCGTCGGGGTTGACGGCGCAGGCTTTGACGCGCCAGTCGTAGATGCCGCCGGGGGTAAGACCCGACACGAGGTACTCGGTCGCGGTGATGCCCTGGATGAGGCGGGTTTCCGTGGCGGGGTTGACGGGCTTGTCGGCCGCGGCGCGGGCAGGGGCGCTATGGGCCTCGTCGGTGTCGCCGTCGTAAACCTTCACCCACTTGATCATGGCGCGCTTCTTCTTGGCGGTGGTCTGGAGGCGCACCTTGCAGCTTCCGTCGGCCACTTCGGGGAACTTGACGGTGTAGGTCGCGAAGTCCTCGCCGAGGGTTACGCTCTTGGTTGCGAGCACGCTGCCGGAGGCGCTGAGCACGTCGACCTGGAGCGATGATTTGTCGGCGTTGTAGTATTCTGCGTTGATGAAGACGGTGACGCCGTCGCCAGTGGCCACGTTGAAGGCGGGGGAGGTCATTGATCCGGTCTTGTTGCTGGAGCCGAGTCGCAGGCACCCGGTCTCGGCGCCGACATAGCCGTCGGTATCCCAGACGGTTTCGCCCGAGGAGCAGTTCTCGTCGAGCACGAGCACCGAGGTGATGAAGCTGTGGGGGCGCACTTCGAGGGTGTAGGTGAAGTCAAATTCCGACTCAACTGCGGGCCATGTCGCGGTGAAGCCGGTGGAGGTAGCGAAGAGCTCGCCAGCGTCGGGGAGGACAACGCCGAAGTCGGGGGTCGCAATCGGGGGGAGGGCGTCGGCCATATAGCGGAACGTGATAGTGCCGTCGGGGGCGCGGCGGATGTCGGTCACCGGCTTGTCGAGGGTCTTGGCGCCGGAGTTGAGGGTGGCGGCGGGGCTTGAGGTCGCAGTGAACGAGTTGTTCGACCCGTAGGGGAAGAGGTCGCCGGCGCAGGTCCCGTCGGTTCGCATATTGTCGGCGGCTACGATGGCCATGCGCTCGGGGTAGTAGTCGTTGACGCAGTTCTGCGACCAGCTTCCGGCATCGTAGGTAACGTGGTAAATCATAAGCCCTTCGGCATCCATGGCGGAATCCCACCCCTGTCGGGCGCGGTTTTCAAGCACAAAGTACTCGTCGGGGTCGGCGGGGTTAACAAGGCGGTAGGCGACATCGGCCGCGGCGTTGTTCTGATTGAACACCGGGAGGGTCACCGTGGTGCCGGGAGTCGGCTCGGGGATATCGTTGATCCAGCCCATAAACCACTTTTCGTAGGCCGAGTAGCCGATCGGGGTGTAGGTGTCGTCGTTATAGGAGCCGTAGTCCATCAGCGACCAGGGGCCCATGCCGAAGTGGCCGCCATACTGGGTGTCGTAGAAGTCGGGAAGACCGAGGCAGTGCGAGAACTCGTGGCAGAAGGTGCCTATGCCGTCGATCTGGTTCTGATAGTCGCCGTGCACCTCGTTGAAAACGGCGTATTTGCTGACTTTCACGCCATCGAGGCGGGGGTCCTTGCCATAGTCGGAGTAGCCGAGCTGGAACTGGTGGGGCCACACCGACTCGGCCACGTCGGATGAGGCCTCCCCCACCCCGGCGTAGAGCACGATCACCACGTCGCACTCGCCGTCGCCGTTGTTGTCGTAGAGGGAGAAATCGATCTGGCCATCGAGGCCGATGCAGGCTTCGGCCACCATCTCGCCGGCGCGGGCATCCTCCTCGTTCTCCTCGCCGTAGTAATTATAGGTGATGTTACCTCCGTAATATTTGCGGTTGTTCTTGAGGTGGTAGGGGCCGTAGATGTCGAACTGAGGAGTGAACTGGCCGTTTGACTGGTCGGTGAAATACTTCAGGGCGCTCTTCTCGCCGGAGTTGAAGAACTTGTCGAAAGTCGCGGCGGCCTTGTCGCCGTCGAGGAACTTCTTGTCGGTATAGTCGACCAGGATGATGGGCACTCGGGGTGAGCCGACGTGGGGCACCTGCGATTCGTTGTGGTCGGAGGCCGCGCGGCTCGGAGCCTTGCGCATGGCGCTCTTGCGGGCCTTTACCGCGGCGCTGACAGCGTCCTTGGTGGTATAATCATAGGTACCGTCGGAACGGAGGGTCATCGGGCGCCCATCGGGGGCGGTGTAGACGCGGAAATTCTCGTCGCCTGAAACCGTGACGGTTACCGCGGCCCCGTAGGGGCCTGTGACGGTTTTCTTCAAGCCCGGCTTGGCGGGCACGGCGTAAGCGGCGGCAACAACCGCGGCGGAAAGCGCCGTAAGCAAAATTCTCTTCATAATCAACTGGTTAATTTACTTCACGCAAATAGGCGGTATCCGAAGTCCCGGAAGGTTCAAGAAACCGCAAGCCGACAAAATTAACGAAAACCCTTAAAAAAACCAAAACATTCGACGAAACGGCGGAAAACAGCGGAAAGAAACCGCCGAAACGACGCGGGGAGCGCTGTTTCGGCGGTAGCCGGGGCGGGATGGCCCCAATGTCCTTTCAGTGTGATGAATTTCGGCAGAGGCCGGTGTCAGTTGGCCACGAAGCACCCCAGCGAGGGGGGCAGAGACTGGGCGCAGGAATAAGCGCGGGCGAACTGGCGGATGGCGGCCAGTGTGAGGCGCCTCGGGGCGGCGGCCTCGGAGCGGCGGCCTCGCATGCAGGTGTGATTCATTTCGGAGGAAGAGGACGGGGTTAGATGGGTAGAATCATTTTTCATAGGCACGCTATGTTTGTTGATTTTCGGTGTACATCTATATAACGCCCGAAAGCGCCTAATATTGCGGCGGGACGCGCAAAAAGGTCGCGGCCACCCGTCGCGGGGCCCGGCGGAGTGTGAAAAAGCATTTACTGGGGTGCTCTTGATAGTTGTCAACGCTTAAAGAACGCCGTTATTGCCCCGCGTATAGTAAAAAAATCATAACGCGGTGGCGAATCGTTTGGCGATTCCGTTCCTTTTTAGTAATTTTGCCATAGATAAACAAACAGACAACTCTGAAAAGACCTGCCAATCGTCAACTAAAAACTAACTTAACTCCCACTAAACCAAGCAGCCTATAGATTATATTTCTACTTAATCTAAACTACTGACGATAATGCGAAATCTCACCCGGCTCACCGACGAGAAGTTGGTAACCGCTTTCTTCAACGGAGACAACACTGCTTTCGACACGCTTCTGCGCCGCCACCAGCAGCGAGTTTTCACCTATATCCTCAACATTGTCAAAAACAAGGATATCGCCGACGACATCTTCCAGGAGACGTTCGTGAAGGCGATCACCACCATCAAACAGGGGCGCTACACCGAGTCGGGCAAGTTCTCGGCATGGCTCATGCGCATAGCCCACAACATCATCATCGACTACTTCCGCCAGGAGAAGAGCGAGAACACCATGTCGGCCGACCAGGAGGAGACCGACGTGCTCAATCGCCGCGACCTTTCGGAGGAGAACATCGAAGACCTGCTGGTAACCTCGCAGATCCACACCGACGTGCGCCGCATCATGGAGTCGCTTCCCGAGGCGCAGCGCGAGGTGCTCGACATGCGCTTCTACCGCAACATGTCGTTCAAGGAGATCGCCGAGGCCACCGGCGTAAGCATCAACACGGCCCTCGGCCGCATGCGCTACGCTGTGCTCAACATGCGCCGCATCGCCCAGGAGAAGAACATCGTGCTCACCCGCTGACGCCCCGCGGCGCAGCCAACCATAAAGGCCACCCCCGGCAAGCTTAGTGCTCGCCGGGGGTGGCCTTTATATTATTAAACCGCCGGGGATTAGGCGGGGCGTTGGCGGACGACTTCGTAGATGAGGACGCCGGCGGCGACGGAGACGTTGAGGGAGCTGATGCGGCCGCGCTGGGGGATGGATACCCAGGTGTCGCAATGGCGGAGTACGCCGGGGTCGATGCCTACGTCCTCGGCTCCCATGACGATGGCCACGGGTCCGGTATAGTCGGCCTCGGTGTAGTTCTGGGTTGCTTTCTCTGAGGCTGCCACTACTTTATAGCCGTTGTCCTTTAGGAATTTGACGGCGTTGACGATGCTTTTCTCGCGGCACACGGGGAGGTAGTTCAGGGCTCCGGCCGAGGTCTTGACGGCGTCGCCGCAGACGCTCACGCCCCCCTTGCGGGGTATCACGATGGCGTCGGCCCCGGCGCACTCGCAGGTGCGGGCGATCGCCCCGAAGTTGCGCACGTCGGTCACGCCGTCGAGAATCACGAGGAAAGGCATCTTCCCCTCCTCGTAGAGGCGGGGCACGAGGTTTTCAAGGGAGTCGTAGCTGACGGCCGAGAGGATGGCGAGCACACCCTGATGGTTCTTGCGGGTTATGCGGTCGATTTTGTCGGCGGGCACTCGCTGGGTCACGATGCCGTAGCGGTGGATCACCTCGAAGAGTTCCTTGGCGAGCTCCCCCTGGAGGTCCTTGCGGAGGAGCACCTTGTCGATTTCCTTTCCGGCCTCGATGGCCTCGATCACGGGGCGTATGCCGAATATATATTCGTCGCGTTCAAGCATTTGCGGTATTCAGTGTTTATGCCGGGAGTCCCGGCGGGGTTAAAAGCGGAATAAGGGTTTATTCAAAGAGGTTTTCGGCGGGGAAGCCGAGGAGGGAGCGGGCGTTGGCCAGGGCGGCGGCGTCGACGTCGGAGCCGGAGAGCATCACGGCCAGCTCGCGCACCCGCTCTGCCGGGGCGAGTTCCGCGATGCGGGTCACGGTGGCCTGCTCGGTGTCCTCCTTGTAGACCTTGTAGTGGGCCTTCCCCTTGGCGGCCACCTGCGGCAGGTGGGTTATGGCTATCACCTGGATGTTGGCGGCAATCTGGCGCATCATCTCCCCCATGCGGTTGGCCACGTCGCCGCTGACGCCGGTGTCGACCTCGTCGAACACGAGCGAGGGGAGCTGCATCTTGTCGGCCACGATTGACTTGATGGAGAGCATCAGGCGGGAGATTTCGCCGCCGGAAGCGGTGTTGCCCACGGGGAGGGGCTCCTGGTTCTTGTTGAAGGCGAAGAGGAACTCGACGTGGTCCACGCCTGTTGACGAGAGCTCGGCGTCGCGCACCTGGATTTCGACCTTGAGGTTCTTCATGCCCAGGGGCACGGCGCGCTCGCGGAGCATCGCGGCGAAGCGCTCGGCCTCTTCGCGGCGCACGGCTGAGATTTCGTGGGCCATATCGAGGGCCACCTTCTTGGCGCGCTTGGCGGTGAGCTCCAGATCGCGGAGGTCGGTGTCGCTGTTGTCGAACGAGCGGAGGCGCCCTTCGAGCGAGTCGCGGAGGGCTATAAGCTCCTTGACAGAGCCGACCTTGTGGCGGCGCTGTAGGTCGTAGAGCTCGTTGAGGCGCTCCTCTACCTCTTCAAGCCGCATCGGTTCGGAGTTGAGCTGGCGGTCGTACTCGCAGAAAGTCTCGGCGATGTCGCGGGCCTCGACGCGTATGGCGCGGAGACGCTCGGCAAGCGAGTCGGCGTCCTCCAGGAGGTCCGAGAGGTCGGCAGCGTTGTCGGCTGCGTCCTTCAGGAGCGAGTCAACGTTGGTCTCCCCTTCGGAGAGCGCGTTGACAACCACTGAGAGCGAAGCCTTAATGTCGGCCATATTCACCAGCAGCTCGCGCTCGCGTTCGAGCTCCTCCTGTTCGTCGTCCTGGAGCTTGGCGTCGGTAAGCTGCTGGAACTGGTAGCGGAGGTATTCCTCCTCGTCGCGGGTCTGGGCCACGGCCTTGCGTGCCTGCTGGAAGTTGCGCACGGCCTGGCGGTAGTGGCTGTAGGCGTCGGCGAAGCGGGCGAGGCGCTCCTCGTTTCCGGCCAGGGAGTCGAGCACCCTGAGCTGGTAGGGGGGAGAGGCCAGGAGGAGGTTCTGGTGCTGCGAGTGGATGTCGACCAACTGCAGGGCCACGCTCTGCAGGGCCGCGAGGGTCACCGGGGTGTCGTTGACGAAAGCGCGCGAACGCCCCGCCGAGGTAATCTCGCGGCGGAGAATCATCCGCTCGGGGTCCCAGTCGATATCGTTCTCGCGGCATATGGCCTCCAGGTTGCCGTAGCCGTCGACGGTGAACGAGGCTTCGACCACCGACTTCACCGCCGGGTCGCGCATGGCCTTGGTGTCGGCGCGGCCACCCAGCAGGAGCGAGAGCGCCCCGAGCATGATTGACTTACCGGCCCCGGTCTCGCCGGTGATTATGTTCAGGCCGGGATGGAGCCGGATGTCGACCCTGTCGATCAGAGCGTAGTTCGATATATGGAGCGATTCGATCATGGTGTTACTTATTGACACCCTGCTTGATGAAGTTGATGCGCTTCATCTCCGTAGGGTAAAGGGGTTGCAGAATCTCCACCACCTTGTCGCGCTCGGTCTGCGACGCCTTGGTGTAGATGTTTACCAGCTCGTCGAGCTTGGAGTCCATAAACATGGCCAGGAAGACCGACATAGGGTCGTGGTCGTAGACCTTTTGAAGCGTTGAGAGCGACTCGGTGATCTGCGCCCTACCCTTGTCGGGGGAGAGAGCCATCTCGTCGAGCCCCTGGCGGTGGTATTTGTACAACATATCGCGCACGGCGTTTGTCGCGGGGTCGGTGAAGGCGCCGAGCACCGCCGAGCGGTTGCGCTTGTCCTCGAACGCCTTCCAGCCCGGCTCGCCCGCCGACTGGGCGAACTGCACGATCATCTTCAACTGCTCCCACTGCTCCTCGCCTCCGCGGGGGGCCATTGAGTCGCCGTCGAGGGCTATAATTAGGTAGGCGTAGAAGTTGAGGATTGCCGTGAGCTGGCTCTCCATCGAGGTGGTGGAGAACACCAGCGGCTCCCCCTCCTGGTACTGGAACTCGATGCGGGTGTCCTTGAAGTTGAGCAGCGTCGTGGTGTACGACGCGTTGTAAGTTGGCCGCGACGACTGTATCTGCAGGTCACCCTTGAGCACGTTGTCGGCATACTCCTTCACCGTCAGGAAGAAACGGCAGTCGATGCGCTCGTTGGCGTTGAACTGCATATTGGTGAAGTGGGTGGTGTTGAGATAGTCGTTGACCGCCTGCTGGAGCGATTCGAAGACACTCTTGTTGGTGCCCTGCATCTGGTCGGAGTTTATTTCGACCTGACAGTTGAGCTCCTGGGCGGCGGCGCGGCACGGGAAGAGCGCCGCCAGCGACAGGATGAGGCCGGAGAGAAGGTTTCGTATGGAGAGAGGGTTGTTCATAACGATTCGATGGCGTTGAGAATGTCGGCGGCCACCTCCGTCTTGGGCTTCAGGGGGAAGCGGAGCGGTTCGGCGTGGCCGCGGCGGAAGATGCTTACGCGGTTGGTGTCGGTGGCGAACCCGGCGCCCTTGTCGCCCAAGGAGTTGAGCACCACCATATCGAGGTTCTTGCGCTCCATCTTGCCCAGGGCGTTGGCGTCGCCGTTGTCGGTTTCGAGGGCGAAGCCCGCGAGAATCTGGCCCGGCTTCTTTTCAGCACCGAGGGTGGCGGCGATGTCTGGGTTCGCCACCAGCTCGATGCGCGGGGGCTCGTGGCCCTCGCGCTTGATTTTGGAGGCGGCGGGGTCCTTCACGCGGTAGTCGGCCACGGCGGCGCACATAATGGCGACGTCGGTCGCCGGGAAGAGCGCGCGGCACTCAGCGAGCATCTCCAGGGCCGACTCCACCTTCACCACCTTCACCCCGGGATGGGCGGGGGCCACGGATACCGGGCCGGAGACAATAGTCACCTCGGCGCCGCGGCGGGTGGCCTCGTCGGCCAGGGCGTAGGCCATCTTCCCGGTTGAGAAGTTGCTGATGAAGCGCACGGGGTCGATGCGCTCCACGGTCGGCCCCCCGGTGATGAGCACCCGGCGCCCTTTCAGCGATGAGGGTACCTCCTGGCTGAGGAAGAACTCCTCCAGGTAGCGGAATATCCCCTCGGGCTCCTCCATGCGCCCCTTGCCCACGAGGTGCGAGGCGAGTTCCCCTTCGGCGGGCTCAATGATGTGGTTGCCGTAGGAGCGTAGCAGTTCGAGGTTGCGGAGTGTCGACGGGTGGGCCATCATATCGAGGTCCATAGCCGGGGCCACGAACACCGGCTCGCGGGCCGAAAGGTAGGTGGTGACCAGCATATTGTCGGCCACCCCGTTGGCCATCTTGGCGATTGTCGACGCCGTCGCGGGGGCAATCACCATAGCGTCGGCCCAGAGTCCGAGGTCGACGTGGCTGTGCCACTCGCCGGTGTTGGCGGTGAAAAACTCGCTCACCACCGGCTTGCCCGAGAGGGAGGAGAGCGTCACCGGGGTGATGAACTCCTTGGCGTTGGGGGTCATGACCACCTGCACCTCGGCGCCGGCCTTGACGAAGAGCCTCAGCAACGACACCGACTTATAGGCGGCGATTCCCCCGGTGATACCAAGTACGATATGTTTCCCTTTGAGAATGCCCATATTGTTCAATACTTATGCCCCGCGCGGAGCTTGATGGCGAGGAAGCAGCGCTTGGTGTCGGAGGGGAACTCCCCCTGCTGCACCCAGCTGAAATAGCCCGGGTCGCGGCGGAGCACATCCTCGGCGAGCTGCCCTTTGTACTTACCGAAGTTGATAACCTCGCGGCGCTTGTCGTCGTAGACCAGGCGCCCCATGAGGTCGACGTTGCGGGTCTGCGAGGAGTATTCCGCGAGGGCGTCGATGTCGTTGGGGAGGTCGTCGTAGCGGTCGAGCTGCGCCATGAGCACCTCGTAGGTGGCGCGGGTGTCGGCGTTGGCCGAGTGGGCCCCTTCGAGGTCGGAGTCGCAGTAGAAGCGGTAGGCCGCGGCGAGGGTGCGCTGCTCCTTCTTGTGGAAGATAGTCTGCACGTCGATGTAGCGGGGCGCGCGGAAGTCGAAGTCGATGCCGGCTCGGGCGAACTCCTCGGCAAGCATCGGCACGTCGAATCGGTTGGAGTTGAACCCGGCGATGTCGCACCCCTCGAAGCTCTTGGCCAGGTCGGCGGCGATGTCGCGGAACGAGGGCTTGTCGGCCACGTCGGCGTCGGTGATATGGTGCACGGCGGTAGCCTCGGCGGGGATGGGTCGGCCGGGGTTCACACGGAGGGTGCGCTGTATGTCGGAACCGTCGGGGAGCACTTTTATCATAGAAATCTCCACGACGCGGTCAGTCATGATGTTGGTGCCGGTGGTCTCCAGGTCGAAGAACATCACCGGCTTGGTGATATTGAGCTTCATCGGGTCAGAACTCCTGAACGGTCATCGGCATGAGGATGATCACGAGGTCGGTATTGTCGGCGTTCTCCTCGGGGAGGAACACGCCCGGGCGCGAGGGATCGGCAAGCTGCAGCAGCACGTTGGGGGTTGCCAGGGTGGAGAAAATCTCGGTGAGGTAGGGCGACGAGAAGCCGATCACCATTTCGGGACCCTGGAAGTCGCAGGGCACGTTCTCCTTGGCGAAGGTCGAGAAGTTGGTGTCGTCGACCTTGAGCTCGATCTTGTTGTCGGAGAAGCGGAACTTCACCAGGCCGTGGGCCGGGTCGGCGCACACCGACACGCGGCGCACCGCGGTGAGGATCGAGGCGCGGTCGACGGTCACGACGTAGGGGTTGTTCTTGGGGATAACGCGGGTGTAGTCGGGAAAGTTACCCTTGATGAAGCAGCAGTTGAGGGTAATGTTCTCGGTGGAGAACACGGCGGCCTTCTGCGAGACGCTCACCTTCACGAGGTCCTCGCGGCGGAGCAGGTTTTTGAGGATAACCGAGGGCTTTACCGGCACGATGCACGAGGCGGTGACCCCGGGCGCGGATGTCTTGTTGATGTAGCGCACCAGTTTGCGGGTGTCGGTCGCGACGAAGGTGATGCCGTCCTCCTTGATGTCCCAGAGGATACCCATCATCTGGGGGCGGAGGTCGTCGGAGCCCACGGCGAAGAGGGTGTTCTCGATGCCGTTGAGGATCTGCTCGGCGGGAGCCTCGAAAGTGAGGGTCTCGGCCTCGTCGACAGCCTCGACGGTGCGGGGGTACTGGTCGGCGGAGAGCGCCACAAGGTCGAATTTGCCGCCGGGGAACTCGATTTTGAGCTCCAGGGTCTCATCGTTGACCTCCACATCGACGTCGACGTCGGGGAGCTCCTTCGCGATGTCGGAGATGCGGCGGGCGTTGACGCAGAACGCGCCCTCCCCGTCGACGGCCGAGATAGCCACGCGGGCCGTGAGGGTGTTCTCGGTGTCGGAGGCGGTGACCACCAGGGCGTCACCCTCGACCTTCATGAGGAAATTGTCGAGAATCGTAAGGGTGTTCTTCGAGTTGATCACCTTGCTGACCCCGGAAAGCACGGAGTAAAGCGCCTTGCTCGCTACTTTGAATTTCATAAGTCTATGCTGTTTTTATTGATTATTCCTTGATGTTCGCGCGTTATATATAATGAACCTACAAAGGTACAAATTCCGCGCCACAAATCAAAATGGCGCACGCGAGGGCGCGGGCGATTTCGGGCTCCGCCCTCACACAGAACGACAAGAGGGGGGAAGAGTGAGGGGGGGTAAGGGTGAAGAGTGAAGGATGAAGAGGTTAGGGGCCGGGCGTTTTTTTATGCGGAATCAGTTCGGATTAGCTTGCGCGGGTCGGAAATTTTAGCGACCTTCGCGGTGTCAAACACAGATACCCGCGAATGAGACTTTCCGACCTTACGACAGGCCAGTCGGCTGTGATAGTGAAGATACTGGGCCATGGGGCGTTCCGCAAACGCGTCATGGAGATGGGCTTCGTAAAGGGGCACACGATAACCGCCGTGCTCGCGGCGCCGCTGCGCGACCCGGTGAAATACAGCATAATGGGCTACGAGGTGAGCCTCCGCCGGGCCGAAGCCTCGATGATCGAGGTGATGCCCCTGGAGGAGGCGGCCATACCCGGCGCCGGGAGCGCCGCCGCGAGTCCGCGCATGATCGACGACGCCGACCCGGCGCGGCGCCGCGAGTTCGAAGGGAAGAGCCACACGATCAACATCGTGCTCATCGGCAACCCCAACTGCGGCAAGACGTCGCTCTTCAACGTGGCCTCCGGGGCCCAGGAACACGTCGGGAACTACAGCGGGGTCACCGTGGGGTCGAAAAGCGGCACCTTCCGCCACGGCGGGTACACCTTCAACATCGTCGACCTGCCGGGCACCTACTCGCTGTCGGCCTACTCGCCGGAAGAACGCTTCGTGCGCCGCTACCTGCGCGACAATAACCCCGACGTGATAGTCAACGTTGTCGACGGGTCGAACCTCGACCGCAACCTCTACCTCACCACCGAGCTGATCGATATGGACCACTCGATGGTGATAGCCCTGAATATGTACGACGAGCTCCGCGCCGCCGGAACGGTGTTCGACTTCGAGGCGATGGGGAAGCTGATCGGGGTGCCGGTGGTGCCCACGGTGAGCCGCACCGGCGAGGGGATAAGCCGCCTGTTCGACACCATCATCGACGTTTACGAGCAGCGCGACCCGAGGGTGAAGCACGTACACGTTCACCTCGGACCCGACATCGAGGCCGCACTCACCTCAATAAAGGACGCCATCAAGGCCGACAAGACCGTCGACCAGCACTTCTCGGCCCGCTACCTCGCGATACGCCTGCTCGAAAACGACCCCGAGGCGGAGGAGATCGTGGCCCGCGGCGCCGACGGGGCCTCGATCATCAACGCCCGCGACAACGCCCTGGCGGCGCTCGCGAGGCAGTTGCCGGGCGACGACGTGGGGTCGCTCATCGCCGGGGAGAAGTACGGCTTCATAGCCGGGGCGCTCGCCGAGACGCGCAAGCTCGCCGCCGACCGCAAGGAGAGCGTCACGAGTATGATCGACGCGCTGGTAACCAACCGGCTGTTCGGCTTCCCGCTGTTCATCCTGGTGATGTGCTTCATCTTCTGGGCCACGTTCTACGTCGGGCAGTACCCCGCCGACTGGATACAGGAGGGGGTCGACGCCCTGGCCGGGTTCGTCGACGCCCGGATGCCAGCCGGGCCGCTGAAGAGCCTGCTTGCCAACGGCGTGATCGGGGGTGTCGGGGGCGTGATAGTGTTCCTACCCAACATACTGATACTCTTCTTCTTCATATCCTTTATGGAGGACTCGGGCTATATGGCCCGCGCGGCCTTCATCATGGACCGGCTGATGCACAAGATCGGGCTCCACGGCAAGTCGTTCATCCCCCTGGTTATGGGCTTCGGGTGTAACGTGCCCGCCGTGATGGCCGCGAGGTCGATCGAGAGCGCGTCGTCGCGGGCCATCACCGTGCTCATCACTCCGTTTATGTCGTGCTCGGCGAGGCTGCCAGTGTATGTGCTGCTTGTAGGGACGTTCTTCAGCGCCCACGCCGCGATCGTGTTCCTCGCGATGTACCTCATAGGGGTCATAGTGGCAGCGCTGACGGCCAGGATGTTGCGGCGGTTCTTCTTCAAGACCGACGAGACCCCGTTCGTGATGGAGCTCCCCCCCTACCGCGTGCCGGCGCTCAAGACCTCGCTGCGCCATATGTGGTGGAAGGGGCGCGAGTACCTCAAGAAGATGGGTGGCATAATCCTGCTGGCCTCCGTGATCGTGTGGGCGCTCGACTATTTCCCGCTCCGCTCCCAGGAGGACGACGCGCGCGACTCCTACCTCGAAAGCATCGGCAAGGCCGTGAGCCCCGCGACCGAGCCGCTCGGCTTCTCGTGGCGAGCCACCGTGGCCGCCGTGGCCGGGGTACCCGCCAAGGAGATCGTGGTTTCGACCCTCGGGGTGCTCTACACCGGGTCGGAGGAGGCCACCGACCAGTCGCTCTCGGCGCGGCTCACCTCGGTGATGCCCGGAGCCGAGAAACCCGACTTCGACCCCGCCTCGGCCCTGAGTTTCATGATATTCATACTGCTCTACTGCCCCTGCACGGCCACGGTGATAGCCATCGTGAAGGAGACACGCTCGTGGCGCTACGGGACGTTCACCGTGCTGTACAACACGGCGGTGGCGTGGCTCGCCGCCTTCGGCGCCTACCGCCTGGCGCTCCTGTTCTGACCCGCGGCGCCCCGCCGATTAGCCTTTTTGGCTTAATACTGGCAGATTTCGCCTCAACGGCTCAAAAAAATAACCAAGCGGCTAACTTGCCCCACGTCGGTCAAGTTAGCCGCTAAGCGTCAGCGCCATAACGAAATTTTAACACTTTGGTTAAAGATTGTTTGGAGAATTATCGCTATCTTCGCCCCAAATTTTTTCTTTAACTATATATATGATGAACAAAGTGCTAATCGGGTTGATTGGCGCCGCCGGGGCGATGTTAGCCGTCTCTTGCGCAGACACCTTCAACCCGGGCGGCGACAGCGACCGCCAGGGGCGCGTGTTCCCGATGGTAGACCTCGACAACGCCGTGGTCACCTCGAAGAGCGCCTCCAAGGCTCCCGCCTCGCGGGCAGCGGACGCCATTACCGCCGACCAGATGCAGATCCGGCTCACAAGAAACGCCGGAGGCTATGAGAAAACATGGAATTCAATCGCCGACTTCCCCACGGGTGAAACATTCCCGGTAGGCGCCTACACCTTCGCCGCCGAATACGGCGACCCCGAAGAGCAAGGTTTCAACAAGCCATACTACTATGGTGAAACCACCTTCGAGGTGGAGGAGAACAAGGCCGCGCAGGTACAGGTGACCGCCCAGCTCGCCAACTCGATGCTGACCATCACCTACACCGACGCCTTCAAGACCTACTTCACCGACTACAAGACAACGCTCACCACCTCGCTCGGCTCGCTGGAGTACGGCAAGGAGGAGACCGACCCGGTGTACATCCCCGCGGGCGAGGTATCGTTCGCCATCGACGTGACCAAGCCCACCGGCTCCAAGGTGACCCTCACCCCCGGAAGCGTGACCACCCAGGCGCGCCACCACTATTTCGTGCAGTTCGACCTCAACAACGGCAACGTCGGCTCCCCGGTGCTCAACATCACCTGGGACGAGATGCTCGACACCGAGGTTGTCGAAATCGACCTATCGGAGGACCTCATCAACGCCCCGAAGCCCACACTGGCTGCCGAAGGGTTCCCCGTGGAGAGCTTCATCGCGGGTAACGCCCCCAAGGGTAACCGCACCGTGACCGTCGTGGCCCACGGCGGCATCTCCTCGATCGTGATGACCACCAACTCCACCTCGCTCATCGAGCAGGGTTGGCCCGCCGAAACCGACCTCCTGGCCGGCGACGCCGCGGCCAACGCCGCCACCGCCGCCCTTGGCCTGACCACCCGAGGCCTCAACCGCCCCGAGAAGTTCGCCCAGATCGCCCTCGCCGACGTGCTCAACCACATCAAGTACGTCGACGGCGGCTCGAACACCACGGAGTTCACCTTCGTGGCCAAGGACAAATACAACAAGCAGTCGGAACCGCTGACCGTGAGCGTCGACATCGAGAAGCTCATCCTTGAGATCTCCAACCCCTCGCCGCTCGTGAAGGGGCAGACCGACCTCAGCTTCAACCTCGACTACAACGGCGGCAACCCCGAGCAGAACGTCACCATCCAGTACGCCAACGAACGCGGCACCTGGAGCGACCTCGCCGCCAAGTACACCCTCGCGAGCCGCGCCGCGCAGACCTACCTCGTTGAGGTGACCGTCGACGCCGACCGCGACACCAAGCTGCGCGCCGTCACCAAGGACGCCTCCGGCAAAGTGGTCGAAGCTTCGGCCGAACTCGCCATCAAGCACGCCGACGCGCCCCACGCGCTGAGCATCGACGAGCGCGACACCTTCGCCCACACCGCCAAGGTATCGCTCATCGCCAACCCCGCCTACGAGGGTGAGGCCAAGGACCCCGCCGCCATGGCCAAGGGCGCCACGCTGATGATCTCGACCGACGGCAAATCGTTCGCCAAGGCCGCCAACGCCACCCTCTCCGGCACCACCTGGAGCGTTTCGGGCCTCGACGCCGACAAAACCTACTACTTCCGCGCCATCGCCGAGGAGCTCCCCTCGCAGAACGCCGCCACCAAAACCGAAGCCGCGCTCCCCATCGAGAACGGCAATATGGACTTCGACTGGACCACTTCGGCCAGCGGCTCATACTGGAAGCGTTTTCATCCCGCTTCACCTTGGGAAACACTCAATCCTAAGACAACCAGCGTGACAGGTACCGGCCATAACTACGCATATGTAAACAATCCCGGCACCTTGAGTTCAACCGATGCCCATTCAGGCAACGCTGCTCAGATTCGCACAGTGGGCTGGGGAAGCGGAAGCACCGCCATAGGCAGCCCCAGCACAGCCAAACACGTCGATGCCGGAGAACTCTATCTTGGTCAGTTCAACTCCGAAACGAATAGCCCCGATTACGGCATAGCCTTCGCTTCGCGTCCCGCTTCTGTATCTTTTTGGTACAAGTATGCGGCAAGAGCATCCCAGGATTATGGTTACGCGGAGCTGACTCTTTCCGATGCGGCCGGGAACACCCTTTACACCGAGACCAAACGACTCACCGCTTCGGAATATACGAAGGAAACTTTCGTTATCAATTATCCGACCACCTGCGCCAAGGCGGCCAAACTCTCGATTGTATTCAAATCATCGGGACACACCGACCTTGAAAGCAAGAAAAACAATACTTGGCTCTCAGCTCCGAACTTCGGCAATCTGAGCGACGGACAATTTCTCGGCTCTTCGCTCTATATCGACGACGTAGAGGCAAGCTACTAATCTCCCCTCCACCAATAACCGATTATTTCACAAGAATATAATGAAGACAAAGATTTTCACCATAATGGCATCGGTCGCCCTGGTGGCAGCGGGATTCAGCTCCTGCAGCGACAACTGGGACCCCGACGTCAATACCTCGGGCAGCGGCAAGGGCAAGCTCCGCACCGCGACGCTCGTAGCCGAGGTGACCAACGGCGAGAAGCTCATCAAGGACGGCGCCGCCCCCGACCGCAAGAAAGCGGCCCTGTCGCGCGACGTGATTGACCTTTCGAGCTACATCGTCACCGTAACCCCCAAGGGTGGCGAGACCCCGGTTGAAACCTGGACGCTCGGCTCGATGCCCGAACTCCCGATTTTCACCGCCGGCGACTACACCGTGAACGTGGCTTCGGCCGAGGCTCCCGAGCCCGCCGGATGGAACTGCCCCTACTTCGTGGGCGAGCAGTCGTTCACAATCGAGGCCAACAAAATCACCGACGTTGAGAAGGTCGTGTGCACCCTCGCTAACATCCGCGTGACGGTACTGTTCAAGGAGACCCTCGTGAAGGCCGCCGGTGGCGACCTCAAGGTCACCGTCACCTCCGAAGCGGGCAACAGCCTCACCTTCACCCCCGAGACCCCCTCGACCGACGCGGGCTACTTCGCCTCGACCGAGGACGCCAACCAGACCCTGAAAGTTACCTTCACCGGCACCGTTAACGGCACCGAGGAGAACTTCGCCAAGGCGCTGCTCGACGTGAAGAAGGGGCAGCACCGCCGCATAATCTTCGGCCTGACGATGAACGACGCCCTCTCGCCTGAGGAACAGGGTGTGATCACCGTCGACGGTTCGCCCATCTCGGTTGACACCTCCGTGATCGAAGAGGATATGACCGTGATCAACAACGATATGGAAGAGGACGTGCTCGACCCGGTTGAGCGCCCGGGCCACGAAGAGCTCCCCGAAGAGCCCGGCCCTGACCAGCCCGGTCCAGACGAACCCACCCCTCCCGCCACCGAGGTAATCAAATTCGAAAGCCCCACAATCAACCTCGAAGGTGTCAACTATGTGACGGACTTCTCCGACGAGGATATGAACCCCACTCAGGAGGCTAAAGTATTTATGACCTCCACGGAAGGTATCGCCAACCTTATTGTAAAAATAGACGCTTGCGAAGGTCTCGCCCCCGTTCTCGATGGGATGGGCATGGGCAAACCCTTTGACCTTGCCTATCCCGGCGAGTTGGAGGGTCAACTCACCCAGTTCGGATTCCCGCTCGGCACCGACGTGATTGGCAAAAAAGAAGTGACATTCGACATCACCGCGTTCGTACCGCTGCTCGGCATCTATCCCGGAGCCAACACCTTCACCATAACACTGGTTGACACCAAGGGGAATCAGAAATCACAGAACCTGTTATTTGAATAAGGAGGACTGACCAATGAAAAAGCTATTGATACTTAGCGCCGCCGCTATAGGGCTGGCCCTGGGCAGTTGCTCCGACGACGCCAAATACGACCTGGGCAACGGCTCGGGCGAAGGACGCGTGATGCTCCGCGCGAGCCTCGACACCGAAGTTGTGAAATCGCGCGAGTTCAAGACCGCCGACCAGCTCGACGAGGAAGCCATCATTTGGATTTCCAATGAGAAAGGCGCCGTGCGCCGTTACAACGGCAAAGCCGAGATTCCCGCCGGGGGCGTTACCCTCCTGGCCGGCAAATATGTAGCCGAGCTTTGGGCCGGCGACTCCGTTCCCGCCTCGTTTACCGAGCGCTACTTCAAGGGTATGGAGGAGTTCACTGTGGGCGACGGCTCCGTGTCGCAGGTTAACCTCGTGGGCCATATCGCCAACGTGGTTGCCAGCGTGGTTATCGAAGAGGGAGCCGCCGACGTGCTCTCCGGCATAACGATGACCGTGGGCCACAAGACCGGCACCCTCGAATTCAACGAGGAGACCATCGGCCAGCGCGGCTACTTCATGATGCCCTCGATCGACAAAGACCTCGCCTGGACCCTCAAAGGCACCACCGCCACCGGCGAAGAGTTCACCAAGTCGGGCACCATAGCCGGAGCGAAACCCCGCACCGAGTATGTGCTCACCGTGAAGCACGACACCGGCGTTGAGGCCGAGGTCGGCGCCGCCTTCATCACCGTGGAGGTCGACGAGAACCCCTTGGAAGAGGTAGAGGACGAGTTCACAATCCTCTCGGCCCCCATCATTTCCGGTATCGGGTTCGACCTTTCGAAGCCCGTGATCGGCGAGCCCGAGAAGTTTGCCAAGCAGTCGCTCTGGGTAGCCGCCACGGCGTTCCTCCGCCAGGTTGAGGTGCGCTGCGACGCCTTCGACGCCCTCCTGGGCATCGGCGGCAACGACTTCGAGATTTTCGGTATGGAGCCCTCGGTTGAGAGCGCCGTAAACGCCGCCGGCATCCGCTGGACCTACACTACCCACGACGACACCAAGTTCTCGGAGCTGAAGCTCACCTTCGACAAGGAGCTGCTCAACCGCCTCCCCTCGGGCGAGCATGCGATCTACATCGCAGTGACCGACGAGAACGGCAAGACCGCCGAAGCCACGCTCAACGTGATGGTTTCCGACGCACTCGTGATGACGGTGCAGGTGGATCCGCTCGCGCCCACCACCTGGGCCCGCACCGCCACCCTCAGCGCCACCGTCATGAAGGAAGGCTCGACCGGTTTCGGCATCCAGTACCGCCGCAAGGGCACCCAGCAGTGGACCCAGACCGCGTCGACCGACGCTTCGGGCGCCGTCAATTCGGAGTACACCGTCGTGCTCACCGACCTTGAGCCGGGCACCACCTACGAATACCAGGCCTACTGCGACGAGTTCGTTTCGGGCGTGACCTGCGAGTTCACCACCGAGGCCGCCGCGCAGCTCCCTAACGCCGGATTTGAGGAGTGGGGCAAGAGCGGCAAAGCCGTGATTCCCGCCCTCTCAGCCGACAACCAGTTCTGGGATACTGGCAACAAGGGCTCCGCCACCATGAACAAGCAGGTTACCGACAAATCGGAAACATACAGGCACGAAGGTACTTACTCCGCCTATCTCAAAAGCCAGTGGGTAGGTTTGTTCGGCGTCGGTAAATTCGCGGCCGGCAACATCTTCATCGGCGAATTCATAGGCACGGAAGATACATACTACGGCATACTCGGCTGGGGAAGAGCGTTCCAGAGCCGCCCCCGCGCGCTCCGTGCCTGGGTCAAGTACACTCCGGGTACAATCGACTACGCCGAAGAGAACTCGCGCGGCCTGAAAGTCGGCGACCCCGATGCCGGCATAATCTATGTGGCTCTCCTCAACGGCGACAACAAGACTGACGCTCAGTTGGGAACAAAATGGCCGTGCGTGGTGCGCACGCTCTCCCCCGCCAAGGTGTTCAGCAAGAATGACAAGAACGTGATCGGCTACGGCGAACGCGTTTTCAACGAGGCTACCGCAGGCGATGGGATGATTGAAATCGAGATTCCCATCAGCTATGAAGGGTACCCCGCCGACAAGGCTGTAAACATCATCTGCGTGGCTTCGGCTTCAATAGGTGGTGACTACTACACGGGTAGCACCAAGTCTGAAATGTATCTCGACGACATCGAACTTATCTACTAATCGGGAGCGCTCCCGAATACACGCGACGACCGCGCCGGAAATCCCGGCGCGGTCGTCAGCGTTATAGCGCGCTGTGGTTCATAGAATTATCGACGCGACACTATTTTTTGGCACAATTCCGCGAAATTAACATCCGTTAGCGGCGAATATTCGGAAAATTCGCGTATCTTTGTGGCGAATTTGGAACTATAAGACCTTAAATCAGTCATAACCAATTCATTTCAGCTCTGATACCAGTCCCCCACGGCCCCGTCGGGCCGGTCTCTCCCTCAGTTCAACCCAGCCAAACAAAACCAACTCATAACCATCCAAAAATCATTTTTCCAATGCGAAAAAGTCTACTACTCTGCGCTGGAATCGCGGCCTCGATAGCCGCTCCGGCCTATGCCGCAGACCAGTACCCGATTAATTTCGAGCTCAACCAGACCATTCCCCTGAATGAGCGTTCGCTGCAGGGCGTGAAACTCACCTCCCCCTCCGACGGCACCCAGCAAATCTACATCAACCAGGAAAAGGACGCGATGCTCTACCGCGACGCCACCAACAAGTGCTTCACCGCGGGCGTTGGCGAAGCTCTGCTTCCCTCCTTCAACTGGACCGGATCGTGGATGCACGGCTACGTCTACCTCGACCGCGGCAACGACGGCCAGTTTGACTACGTCCTCACCGAGTTGCCCCAGGGCGACATCGTAGAGATGGGCGACATCATGGCCTACTCCAACTACAACAGCTACAACAGCGCCGGTGCCAACACCGCCAACGGCAACGTGGGCGTCGACACCCCCGCCTTCACCCTCCCCGCCGACGTGAAGCCCGGCCTCTACCGCATGCGCTATAAAATCGACTGGCAGTACATCGACCCCGCCGGCCGCCCCGGCGACGCTGAGACCGCCAACTCGATCGTCAAGAACCGCGGCGCCATCGCCGACGTGATGCTCTATGTACACCCCGCCGAGAGCGGTTTCGACATCAAGGCTGACCACGGCACCGTTACCGACGCCAACGGCACCCCCCTTACCGCCGAAATGATCACCACCGGCCAGCCCATCGAGCTGATGGTGGCTCCCGACGCCGGTTACTATGTGAAGAGCGTCACCATCGAGAGCGGCTACAAGTTCGAGAACTCCGACCTCGACTTCGCCAACCCCGACGTGCTCTACAAGAAGGTCGTGCTCCCCGCCGAAGCTATCGTCGACAACATCTTCACCGTGCCCGGCTCCTCGACCTACGGCAAGATCGTGCTCACCGTTGAGATGGCCGAAGGCTCCGACCCCACCGCCAACTACTACTCCTGCACCCTCGAAGGCACCAAGAACGCCGCCGAAGGTATCACCGGCGTTAACGTAAACGGCGAACTGAAGGTTTCGACCGACCAGCGCCACTTCTTCCAGGAGAAAAACGAGCTCGCCGCCGAGATCGGCAAGGCGTTCACCCCCGCCGTTACCTACACCGGCACCGCCTCCAAGGTTAACTTCTACATCGACCTGGGCCAGACCGGCCAGTTCGCCGCCAGCGACATCGTCGCTTCCGGCGCGCCCGCGTCGCTCGCCGCCGTGACCATCCCGGCCGAGACCAAGCCCGGCGTTTACCGTGCCCGTATGGAAGCCGAGGGCGACTGCGCTGTTGACTTCCTCCTGAACGTGCACAACGAGAACGCCGCCATCCGCGTGCAGCTCCTCAACGGTACCCTCACCGGCGTTGACGGCGCTCCCGTGCCCCTGTACGCCACCTTCGGCCAGGCCCTCACCCTCACCCCCCGCGCCACCCTCCCCGGCTTCGAGGCCGAGAAGGTGACCATACGCCACGGCCAGAACGTTACCGGCCGCCAGTACATCCGCGGCAACCGCCAGTGGGACGAACTCGAAATCCCCGCCGGTGAGTCCACCACCCTCAATGCCAGCGAAGTCAACGGCATGATCCTCGTTTCGGGCGAATTCGCCGAAACCGAGAGCGGCGACTGGACCCTCGTTTGGAGCGACGAGTTCGACTCCCCCGTCATGGACCCCAGCAGCTGGAGCTACCATGGCCGCATGGGTTCCGTGTGGAACCGCTTCTGCGCCCTCGGCGACGAGCGCGAGGTAGTCAACAAATTTGACGACGGCATGTACAGCGCCTACGCCATCAAGACCCCCGAGGAGTTCGTCGACATCGAAGAGAAGGAGATGATTTCGGGCGCCATCTACACCGCCGGCAAGTTCTACATGCAGGGCGGCTACGTCGAGGCACGATGCAAGACCCTCCCCCACAAGGGTAACTTCCAGGCATTCTGGCTCATGCCCGTCGACCAGTCGGCCGGTTGGCCCGCTTGCGGCGAAATCGACATCTGGGAACAGATCGACGAGCAGCAGGTAGCCTGCGCCACCCTCCACCACGCTTGGAAATACGCCAAGAACTCGGAATACTCGCAGCAGTTCCGCGCCATGTACGGCCAGATCTCACAGACCTGCCCCTACGGCGGCGGCACCAAGGACGGCGTTGACGCCGCTCTCTGGCACACCTATGGCTTCGAATGGGACGAGGACAACCTCAAATGGTACATTGACGGCCAGCTCATAGCCCACGCCGAGAACCCCCACTACTCGCAGAACAAATGGACCGAAGCCGTAACCTGGCCCTGGAACAAGCCCTACTATGTGATCTGCAACCAGTCCGTGGGCAACGGCTCCTGGGCAGCGGCTCCCGACCTGAACTTCGAGTACCGCACCGACTTCGACTACGTCCGCGCTTACCAGAAGAAGGGTAACCTCAACTACTACTCCTCGGCCGACGGCCAGGTTTCGGGTATCGACAACGTGATCACCGACTCCGCCACCGGCGACGACAACGCCCCCGTTGAATACTTCAACCTCCAGGGCATCAGCGTAGGCTCGAACCCCGTGCCGGGTGTTTACATCCGCCGCCAGGGTAGCAAGTCCGAGAAGATCATCATCCGCTGAACGCGGCGTCAGCCTGGCTGACTCCGATTCCACCCAATACCGACTCCGCCGGCACCGCTCGAAAGCGGCTCCGGCGGAGTCCTGTTTTTGGCCGTGACGCGGAATATTCGTAACTTTACACACATAACGCGCTCCGGCACCGCGCCGGGCAAGGCTATTCACAAAACCAAACCATCATAACCATGTTCAATTCACGACACTTCCTGATCGCCGCGGCGGCGTGCGCCGCCTCCGCCACAATCATTACCGCCGAAACCATCGACCGCGCCTCCGACCCGGACTGGCAGCTCATATGGAGCGAGGAGTTCGACGGCAACGCGATGGACACCGCGAAGTGGGAATATATGCGCCCCGGAGGCTCGACCTGGAGCCGGTTCATCGCACGAGGCGAAGCAGCCCGGGGCGAGGTGAACCGCTTTGCCGACGGCAGCTACCAGTCATACTGCATCAAGACCCCGCCGAGCATGGCGGAGGGTAACAAGGAGATGATTTCCGGAGCGATACGCTCACTCGGCAAGTTCCATATGCGCGGCGGCTACATCGAGGCGCGCTGCAAGACCCTCCCCCACACGGGCAATTTCCAGGCGTTCTGGCTCCTCCCGGCCGACCACACGGGCGGATGGCCCGTATGCGGCGAAATCGACGTGTGGGAGCAGATCGACGACGAACCTATCGCCTACCAGACCCTGCACCACGCGATGCGCTACCCCAACCATCCCAACTCTAAGAAATTCTTCACCCCGGTGGCGGTCGACAGCACATACGCCGGGTGCGCAACCCCTGGTGTCGACGGCGCCCGCTGGCACGTCTACGCAGTAGAGTGGGACGCGGAGCACATCACCTTCTACATCGACGGGGAGGAGACCGGCACCATCACCAACCCCCACTTCGCCGAGGGGGCGTGGACGGAGGCCGTCACCTGGCCCTTCGACAAGGAGTTCTATGTGATCCTTAACCAGTCGGTAGGGAACGGCTCCTGGGCCAAGGACCCGGATATGGATTTCACCTACCGCACCGACTTCGACTACGTCCGCGCCTACCAGAAGAAAGCGGCCCTCGACTACTTCACCACCGCGACCGGCCGCGTCACCACCGCGGGGAAGCGGTGACGCACCTCACCGCGCACAAAAAAACGGGGGCGCCCGGTAAGAGGCGCCCCCGCCAGGATTGGGGGTCTATATGAAGAGCGGGTTGCCGTAAGTTGGCTTGGGAATCCGCTGTGGAACCTTGATTAGTAGTTCCACTGGCAGGCGATCATGCGCAGGGAGTTGTCGCCCATGGTGCGCAGGTCGTTGATCATGTTGTTTCGGCAGTTGACGTAAACCAGAGCCTGGTCGAAGGAGACGTCGAGCATGGTGAGCTGGTTGTTGTTGCAGAGCACGCGCTGGAGGAAGGTCTGGTTGCTGAGAGTCAGCTGGGTCAGGTCGTTGTAGGAGCAATCGACGAAGAGGAGCTGCGGGCAGTTGTCAACGCTGAGCGAGGTGAGGTCGTTGTAGGAGCATACGAGGTCGAGAAGCGCGGTGCAGTCGCGGAGCGCGAGACCCTGCATGTTGTTGTCGGAGCAGATGAAGGAGCTGAGAGCGGGCAGACCGCTGACAATCATGTTTGAGATTTCGTTGTCGTCGATGTTGAGGTTCTGGAGGTTCTCAAGACCCACGAGGGTGATGCCTGAGAGCTTGTTGTAGCCGCAATAGAGGTTTTTCAGAGCGGTGCAGTTCTCAACCTTGAGGCTTTCGAGGTGGTTGCCCTGGCAGTTGAGGGTCTTCAGGGTTGCCGAGTTGGCCACATCGAGGGCAACGAGGTAGTTGTTGGAAACATTGAAGGTGGTGAGCATCGGGGTCGCGCCGAGGTCGATTTCGGTCAGGCGGTTCTTGTAGATGTTCAGGGTGGTGATCGCGGAGCAGCCGGTAAGGTCGGCGGTCTTGATCACGTTGCGCGAAGCGTTGAGGTTGGTGAGAGCGGCGTCGCCCGACAGGTTCAGCGAGGTAATCTTGTTGCGGGAAACGTTAAGGGTTTCGAGGGCGGTGAAGCCGGTGAGCGAAAGGTCGCCGGCGAGGTGCTTGTCCTTCCACTCAATTGATTTAACGCGGCCGTTTTCAATGGTCACGCCTTCCCAGGTGGAGGGGGAGTTAAGGTCGGTAATCTTAAGGGCTTGCGCGTTGGTACCGTCCTTTTCGGCGGGCATCGACAGGAACGCTTTGAGCTGCTTTAGCTCGTTCTTGTCAATCTTCTGAGCGAAAACCGTCATGCAACCCAGCATGAGAGTAATCATTAAAATCGCTTTCTTCATAATAAATAGTTGTTTAATCCAATTTCTGTTAGGAGTTTTTGTACATATTAAACACTCCTTGGCAGAAAAAGGTTGGCAACGCTATGAAAAAAACGAAAAAACGCCTCTGTGGCTATTTCACTCGGGCTATTCCAGGCCGGGGAGCACCGGGTCGGGGAGGAGGCGGAACGAGAGGCGGTGGTAAGGCGATGGGCCGTTGGCGGCAATCGCGGCGCGGTGGTCGGCGGTAGGGTACCCTTTGTTGCCGCGCCAGTTGTAGGCGGGATATTCCGCGTCGAGGCGCTCCATAAGCTCGTCGCGGTGGGTTTTGGCGAGCACCGAGGCGGCGGCTATGTTGCCGAAGCGGCCGTCACCCTTGACGAACGTCTCGCAGGGAAGGTCGCGGTAGGGGCGGAAACGGTTGCCGTCGACAATCACCCTGCCGGGGCGGGGCGAGAGCGCGTCGAGGGCCCGGTGCATGGCCTCGATCGACGCGTTGAGAATATTCATCGAGTCAATCTCCCCGGGGGAGCACCAGGCTACCGCCCAGGCCACCGCTTCCGCCTCGATTATGGGGCGGAGCAGGGCGCGGCGGCGCTCGGTGAGCTGCTTGGAGTCGTTGAGCCAGGGGTGGTGGAAATCGTCGGGCAGAATCACGGCGGCGGCGGTGACGGGGCCCGCGAGACATCCGCGCCCGGCCTCGTCGCACCCGGCCTCCATGGCCGAGAACACGCTGCAATTCGGCAGTGAGAACTCTTTCATAGCCTGGTCTTTACAGAGGCTTGCGGAATGTCGCGCGGCGGCGGTGGAGACGGTGGTCGAAGTAGGACCACTGGCTCTGCACGGCGGTGTTGTCCTCCAGTTCGAGGTTGGTCTCGGCGTGCTTGAAGCCGTATTTGTTGTAATACGGGATGAGGTCGGTGAACAGCAGCGCGTTGACCCCCTTGTTCTGATACTCGGGAGCCACGGCCACCAGGAGCAGGTCGACGGCGTCGGCCTTGCCGCGGAGCGCCTTGAGCAGATGGCGCCACCCGAAGGGGAAGAGCTTGCCGCCGCTCTTGCGGAGCGCCTCGGTGAACGACTGTATCGAGATACCGATCGCGATAAGCTTGTCATCGGCATCGGTCACCACCGTCACCAGGTCGAGATTGATGATGCTCAGATACATATCGATATAGTAATCAATCTGTCGGGGGGTGAGGGGCGAATAGCCGTAAAGCTTGTCGTAGGCGCGGTTTATCAGCTCGAAGAGCGCCACGCCGTACTCCTCCTTGATTTTCTTGCGGGAGGAGTATTTTTTGATTTTGAGGTTCTCGCGGCGCTTCACGATGTCGGCTATGCGCTGGTACTTTTCGGGAATCTGCTCTGGCACCTTGATGTAGTACTCGACCCAACCGGCATCCTTCTTGAAGCCCATACGCTCCATATGGTCAACGTAGTAAGGGTGGTTGTAGATGGTCGCCATGGTGCCCATCTCGTCGTAACCGAAGGTGAGCATCCCCTCGTGGTCCATATCGGAGAAGCCCATCGGGCCGACAATGGAGGTCATCCCCTTGGAGCGCCCCCAGTCGCTGACGGCCTTGAACAGGGCGTCGACCACCTCGGCGTCGTCAATGAAATCGACGAAACCGAAACGGAGGTCGGCCGAGCCGGTGCGCCCGTTGACTATAGGGTTTATAATGCCGGCTATGCGCCCCACGGGCTGACCGTCGCGGTAGGCCATGAAGCACTGCGCCTGGCAGTGGTCAAACGCGGGGTTTTTCTTGGGCGAGAGCGTGTTTATGTCGTCCATCATCAGCGGCGGCACATAGCACGCGTTATCTTTGTAGAGAGAGTTACCGAAAGCTACGAAATCGCGGAGGTTGCCGCGGGTGGGTTCGATTGCCTTAACTTCAATCATTGTCGTATGGAGGTGGCGGATGTGTAACCTTTTGTTACCTATTGTTAGTCAGATATTGTCAACAGTCGCGGAGGGAGAAACGGCGGGGCCCGTCAGCGGGTGGCCGAGGCCGCGGGCGGAGTGGCCTGATGGGCGCCCGGCATGGGGCGCACCGAGAGCCAGCCGAGCACGAAGGCCATGATCACCAGGAATATGGTAATCACGACGTAGACGCGCTTGTTGGAGTGCCCGGCGAGGGCCATCTTCACGTCGGTGACGTCGCGGAATGGGCGCCCCTTTGGGTTGGCGCATCGGTTGGCTATGGCGTTGAGCCGCTTGGAGCGGTCGCCGGTGGCGCTGAGCACTTCCTGGAGCACGCGCCCGTAGGCAGCGAGGTCCTCCGATATATCGGCGGGGCTGAGGTGCGAGCGCTGGTCGAAACCAACGTCGATAACCTTGAGATTGCGGATATTCTCGGTGAAGATTATGGTTTCGGGGCGTATCGGATGGTGTACGATATGGTTCTTCTGAATATACTCGATCGCGTCGAGAAGCTGGTTGACTACCTTTTCCTGAATCTCGGGGGTCACTTTACCCTCGTCGATCAGCGAGCGGAGCGAGTCGCCGTAAACGTCGTCGGTGATAATGCACTGCCCCAGGCCGGGCACCTCCTCGAAGTCGTTGATCATGACGATGTGCGGGTGGGCCAGGTTGTAGCGCACGTCGAACTCCTTGCCGATCATCTCCCGGCAGGCGGGGTCGTCGGCCAGCTCCGGGCGGAGCGTTTTGAGCATCACCCACTTGCCATGTTTCTTGGCCGTATATACATGGTAGAACTCCTCGTCCCACTTGGGCAGGTGCTCTATCTCGGTCCACTTAGGTTTTGAATTGTCAGGCATCCCTCTGGAAATAAAGTTATTTGGTGCTCAAATTTATTTTTTGGCGGTAGTGGCGCCCCTGCGTGCCAGGAACGCCGCCTCGCGGGTATTGTCGAAGTAAAGAATGTGCTGGCGGTCGCTGTCGGGGAATGTCACCTTTATGGCGTCGATGTCGCCCACCTTGGTGCGCCCCACGATCACGCTGATACCCAGCACGTTTCTCAGCAGCCGACCTATGTCGGCCGACGATATTACCTTGAATGGGGAGTCGGGGCTGGTGCCGCGGCCGCTTTCGAGTATGGCCGTCGCGATCATATCGCACCTGTAGCCGAGGTTGGCGGCCCTCACTCCGGGGCGCTCCCCGGCGCCGCGTTCGGCTGCGGCGAGGGCCATGACGCTAAGGTCGAGCGACACGGGGTTGACAACCAGCGCGTCGGGCGTAAGGCGCGCCACCTGCTCGTAGTCCTTTTCGTCGAAAGCGTCGGTGATGTCGTCGAAAGTCTCCCGGGGGTCGTAGTCGGGCGTGAAGGAGTAGCCGAAGTACACCGTGGCCAGCTCGGGGGAGGTCAGCGTTGTGTCACCCGCCACGAAGCGGTTGAGCAGGGCGCGGTAGCGCTCGGGGTGCATCGCGACCTCCACCTGCATCGCGTTATAGTCGACCCCCTTGGCGGAGAACGCCAGCGAGGCCAACGTCAGGAAGAACAGTAATATAGTATGGCGGTTCATCTTTAATTGTAAGTGACAGTTCAGTGGTTAGTCGAGCCGTTTGCCGGCGAGCTTCAGTATTTTTCGGGGCAGGTCGGTGTTGTCGCCGAAGCCGCCGAATATCTCCGCGCCGCGGCCGATGGCGAACACGGGCACCGGGGAGCCGGTATGCTTCAGCGAGGTCCACCCGATGCCGGCCTGGGTGTCGAGAATCTCGAACACAGCGGCGGTAAACGCGTCGTAGTCGGCGTAAAGTGTCTTCTGGTCAGGGGCCGACATATTGCGTGCGAACATATCCTCAAACATCCCGCGGAGGCGGTTGGTTTGCTCATCGGTGATTTTCGTGGCCGGGGTCCAGAACCCGAGTTTCTCGGTGAGGAACTCTTTCATATCCTCCCAGGTGTACACGCGGCGCGAGCGGGCCATCGCCTTGCAGTGCTCGGAGAAAAGGTCTTTTGACACGCGCTGGGCGGCGAGGCGCTCGGGGAACACGGCATAGCCGGAGAAGTTGTTGCCCACCGACATTCCGCCGGTCTCGTGGTCAGCCGTTACCACTATGAGGGTCTCCTCAGGGTGACTGCGGTAGAAATCGAGAGCTATGTCGAGCGTGGCGTCGAAATTGACCGTTTCGATAATGTTCGTAGCGGCGTCGTTGCTATGGCCGGAGTGGTCGATGTTGCCCCCTTCGACCATCACGAAGAACTTGTCGGGCGACACGCGTTCGAGATGGCGGAGGCACGCCTTTGTGAGGTCCTGGAGGGTGAGCGCACCGGGGATGGAGTCGATAGTGAAGCCGATGTTCCAGTTGCGGGCGGTGTCGGGGCTGAGTATGAGCATGCGGTCGGCCTCGAAGTCGGCCCCGTCAAGTCCGTAGGAAACGCTGACACCGTTCTCGGCGAACTCGGCGAGGAGGCCGTTGTCGCGCCCGGCCTTATCCTTAGTGCCGCGCAGGCCCGACCCGGCGGCGAACTGGTAGCCGCTCCGGGCGAGCTGGCTGCCGATTTCGCGGTACATCGAGCGATGGGGCACATGGGCGTAGAACGCGCCGGGGGTGGCGTCGTCGATGGCCACGGAGGTAACGAGCCCCACGCCGTAGCCGTCATCAAACAGCACTTTGGCGATAGAGGTGACCGCCGCGGAGTCGGGAGTGACGCCCAGCATGCCGTTGACGGTCTTGTGGCCGGTCGCGAGGGCGGTGCCGGCGGCGGCGGAGTCGGTCACGTCGGACGACGCCGAGTGGCTCGTCGCCACCGACCCGTAGGGGAGCGAGGTCATCGACAGGTCACCCCCGAGAACGTGCTGCTTGTACAGCCGGGCGTTGATCACCTCGTTTACCCCCATACCGTCGCCGATGAAGTAGAAGATGTATTTTGGCGCTTTCTCGCCAGCGGCGGCGCTGAAGGCGATGGCGGCGGAGAGGAAGAGCGCGGAGAGATATTTCTTTATTCCCATGGTTGTCAGTGCGGTATATAATGTTTGGTTATTATTTTTCAATCGGGTTGTCGTTGAGTTCGAGCAGCCGGTCCATTACGGAGCGGTCGTTGGCCAGGCGGGGCACCTTGCGCTGCCCCCCGAGCTTGCCTGTCGAAGCGAGCCAGCGGTCGAACACCCCGGGCCGCGCCTCGATAACTTCGAGCCGGTCGAGGAATATTCCGCCGGCACGCTTTGCCTGATAGTCGGAGTTGACGCTCTGCAGCGCCCGGTCGAGCACCTCGGCAAACCCGTCGAGCGACTCGGGGCGCGCAGCGAACTCCACAAGCCACTGATGGCGCCCGCGGCTATGGTCGCCGGCGTAAACCGGGGCGGCGCTGTAGTTGAGCACCTGGGCTCCGGTCTGGCGGCAGGCGGCTTCGAGCGCCGCGTCGGTGTTGTGCACCATCACCTCCTCGCCGAAAGCGTTGATGAAGGATTTGGTGCGCCCGGCGATGGTTATTGTCAGCGGGTCGACGCTCTCGACCCTCACGGTGTCGCCGGTGCGGTAGCGCCATAGGCCGTTGGATGAGGTTACCACCAGTTCGGCCACCATCCCCGGCTCCGCCTCCCATACCGGGAGGGGGCGCGCCCCCTCGCCCGCGGGGAGGAACTCGTAGAAGGTGTCGGCATCGAGCAGAAGCCCCATCTCCGGCGAGCCGGGGCGCTCCTGCACGGCGAAAAAGCCCTCCGAGGCGTTGTAGTTCTCCCAATACCGCATCTTCGACGGGTCGGTGACGCGGTCATACAGGTCGCGGTAGGGGCCGAACGCTATGCCGCCGTGGAAAAACACCTCAAGATTGGGCCACACCTCGTGGATGCTCGACACTCCGGCGCGGCGTATAACCTCCTTGAGCACCGTAAGGAACCACGAGGGAACCCCCGAGATGCTTCTGACGTCAGCCCTGAGCGATGCCTCGACAAGCGCCGGGAGCTTCTCGCCCCAATCGGCCATCAGAGCGATCCGCTTGGAGGGGATACGGAAAAGGTTCACCAGGGGGTTCACCTTGTCGATCAGCGAGGCTGAGAGGTCGCCGACCTTCACCCCAGCCGGGAGCGACAACTCGTTGGCGAAGCTCCCTCCGAGTATGAAATTCTTACCGCCGAAGATATGGCTGTCGGCGTAATGGTCGAGATACGATGCCACCGAATAGGCCGCCCCGGCGTAGTGGGAGCGTTGGAGCCCGCGGCGCGTCACGGGTATGTATTTGCTCTTGCCGTCGGAGGTACCCGATGATTGGGCGAAGCGGCGGCACACCCCGGGCCAGAGCACGTCGGGCTCACCGGCCACCATCCGCTCGACATATCGGCGTATGGCGGGATAGTCGTTCACCTCAATCGAACCGAACCGCCGGTAAAGCTCCTCCCCGGCAGGGGCGGAAGCCACGCGGGCAAACCCCTTCTCGCCGCCGAACGACGTAGAGGCACCCCGCGACACAAGGTCGCGGAGCACCGAGAGCTGGCTCTCCCTCGGATCGAGGCGGGCGACCCGCTCGCTCTCGACCACCCGGCGGAAATACGGGCGCGATATGTTGGTGAAATCTATCATCGGCTCATCGTGGACCAAACATTAAAACATTTATTCAATCCACTTAATCCCGCGAATTTACCACTTTTTTCCGCGCCGCGCCCCTCCCCCACCCTTAAAAATTCAAAAACCGCCCCACCTGCGCTTTACCCCGCGCTTAACCACCCCGCGCTTAACCACAAATCCGCTTTACTCTTCCTCTATTGTTTTTTTGGATCGAAAATACTTATTTATCCATCAATATGTTGCCCAGCAACCTTACCGCCGGTAGATACTTCTCGGGCGTGATGAAATGCGCGAACCGCGGGCAAGCGTCATCCTCGATCTTCACCTGATAGTTCACGATGTTCTTAATACCATTAGTTCTAATATGCATATCAAACATTCTGGAAAACAAGCGGCTCCGATATTCTTGCGGGGTTATTGACTTATCGCGATGTCGCACATCGGTAAGGTCATCGCAATAAAAACATAACACAGAGGCCTCGTTTTCAGCCATAAACCGCGACAACACCTCGCTTACAGCCTTCAGCGTGCGTATTCCCACATTATCGCTCCCGGCAATCCTAACCAATGTGACATCGTAAAACACCAAGGTAAGCGTCAACGGGTCGTCAGTGAAAGCTCTGAGCGTCTCTGTGTCGTAATACGAAAGGGCGACCCTTACCAGATCGCCCTTGTCGTTATGTATGTCAAAAGAGAGGTCCATATCACACTTTCACAGTGAAGACACAGACATCCTGGCTTTTCAGCTTTTCAATCTGCTTTTGTTTCTTCTCCTTTAATGAGTCAAAGACCTGAATCATCCTGGGAGAGGGCTTTTTAATAGAGATGGTCCGAGTCATTATTGTTCAAGTTTAATCATTTGTACAACGCGAAGTTAACGCCATTTCCCTTCAAATCCAAATTTTCAGGCGGAATTCCGCGGTTAACTGTCTGCTTCTCATACCGTTCATTAGAGGAACGCCGGGGGCGGGGTGATTGTTTCCCGAAATATTGGTTAAGGTTACCGATATTTTGGTAGCGGGGGTAACGGGAGGGCGCGTTAATTTCGCGATATAAACAAACGGAGATTGATAATTACGCCGGCGCTAAGTGTGTATAGCCAGAGATATTATCAGTGAAGAGAAGAATCGTGCGACAAGCAAGTAGTGATTCGATAGATCCGGTGTATAATTGATTGTGAGTCAGGCCGCGTCGATGATGACGCGGCCTGACTGTTCCATATACCTATCTATAATCCAATTACGAATTCTTCATTACTACGTCGCCGGGGGTTATTCGGTGATTTCGGCGGGAAGGGTCGGCATGGCGCCGGGGCGGGTGCAGACGAACGCCGACGTGGCCACTGCCTTGGCGTGGGCCTCGGCCACGCTCTTCCCTTTGAGGATGGAGGCGATGAAGGCGGCGGTGAAGGAGTCGCCCGCGCCCACAGTGTCGGCAACCTCCACCTTGGGGGTGGGCTGGAAGGAGACGTTGCCCGGGGTGAACACATAGCTGCCGTTGATGCCGCAGGTGAGTATGAGCATTTTAAGGTTATACTTGCCTAACAGAATCCAGCACTTGTCCTGGAGGTCGATGCCGGGATAGCCGAACATACGGCTCACCGTAACCAGCTCTTCGTCGTTGATTTTAAGGATGTTGCAACGCTTCATAGAGTTGCAGAGAATCTCCTTGTTGTAGAATCCCTGGCGGAGGTTCACATCGAACACCACCAGCGAGTCGGGGGTCTGGGGCATGGCGTCGAGGAAGCGGTTTATAGTGTTGCGCGACACCACGTTGCGCTGTGCGAGCGAACCGAAGCACACGGCCTTTGTCTGCTCGGCGAGCTGTTCGAGGCGGGCGGTGTAGGGGATGTTGTCCCATGCCACGTTCTCCTTGATCTCGTACTGGGGTATGCCGGCCTGGTCGATTTCGACCTGCACGGTGCCGGTGGGGTAAGGCACGGTCTCGATCAGGTGGTTGAGCCCCTTGGAGGTAAGGTTTTCGAGAATCTCGGTGCCGAGGGGGTCGCCACCCACGGCGCTGACCACGCAGCTGGGGAGCCCGAACTGCGAAACGTGGTACGCGAAGTTGGCGGGGGCGCCCCCGATTTTCTTTCCTTCGGGGAGAACGTCCCAAAGCGCCTCACCCATGCCTACAACAATGTCTTTCATGTTATGTCGATTTTATGCTTTCTTTATCTTTAACGTGTAATAGAGGAGATAGATTACACCGATGGTCATAATGGCCACGGCTCCGGCCTGGCCGAACGCGTCGGCGGCGTAACCCATCGCGAGGGGGAAGACCGTGCCTCCGAAGAGCCCCATGATCATAAGGCCCGAAACCTCGTTGCGCTCGGCGGGGCAGGCGATCAGCGCCTGCGAGAACACTACCGAGAAGATGTTGGAGTTGCCGAAGCCGATAAGTCCGAGGGCCACATAGAGGGCGCCGAGAGTGTCGCACACAAACAACATCACCATGGCGGCGAGCATCATGACCACGCTGATTCCGAAGAAAATCTTCGGCGACATAGCCCGCAGGATGAACGCGCCGAGGAAGCACCCGGCGGTGCGGAATATGAAGTAGACGCTGGTCGCGAAGCCGGCTTCCTCAAGGGGGAGGCCCAGACGCTCCATAATGATTTTCGGGGCGGTGGTGTTGGTGCCCACGTCGATACCAACATGGCACATAATGCCTAAGAAGCAGAGCAGGATGAAGGGGGTGCCGAGCAGCTTGAGGCATTCAAGCACGCCCGAAGCCTTGTCGGGACGCTCCTCCTCGATGGGGGTCGCGGCCAGGGCCGTGATCGACAGCAGGCTGACGGCGGCGTAGATTATGAAGAGCACTCGCCAGCCGAGGCCGAAGGTCGGCATAAGGGTGGTGGCACCCCAGGCGGCGATAATCGGGGCCAGGAAGGACGCTATGGCCTTCACGAACTGCCCGAAGGTAAGGGTCGAGGCCAGCTTGTCGCCGCTGATAAGGTTGGTTACCAACGGGTTGAGCGAGGTCTGCATAATGGCGTTGCCGATTCCGAGCAGCGAGAAGCTCAGGAGCATGATCATATATGTGTCGCCGAAGGCGGGGAGAATGAGCGACAGGGCGGTGACAACCAGCGATATGAGCACCGTGTTTTTGCGCCCGATGCGGTTCATGAGCATCCCGGTGGGCACGGAGAATATCAGGAACCAGAAGAAAACGAGCGAGGGGAAGAGGTTGGCCTGCGAGTCGGTGAGGCCAAGGTCCTTCTGAACGTAGTTCGAGGCCGTGCCGACCAGGTCGACGAACCCCATCGCGAAGAAGCAGAGCATCACCGGGGCGAACTGCAGCAGGGAGCTTTTCTTGGCAGTGTTGGCGGTCATTGTAGTCATTTTTTGTGTACGCAGTATCTTGTTCGGTATCTTGTTAAGGTTGTCTTATTTCACAGAGACAGGGTATACTCTCAGCGGGGCTGCCTTTGCCGAGCCCCCCTCGGTCGAGAGGGTGAGGGTCGTGTAGGGCGCGGTGGGGAACACGAGGTTGGTCATCGCGAAGCGGCCGCCGTTGCCGAAGGCCTCGATGCTGGAGCGGTCGATGAAGAGGCGGAGTGCCAGCTCCTTACCCTGACCGAACGTGGGCGCGGTGGTCACCGCGGGGAACTCCTGGCTGAAATCGGTCACCCCGCTCTCGCGGCGGTCCATCGAGAAGGTGGCGGCTTCGGGGTCGTAGGTCATCACCACCTTGTCGCCCGCGGCGTTGGAGAGGGTGAGCTTCACAGCTTTCGCCTCGCGGGGATTGATGGTCAGCTCGATCTCGCACACCCCGTCGTTGGCCGCGGGGAGGGCGAAGTTTTTCCCCTTGGCACCGAACGAAACGCTCTTGGCGCTCACCGAGGGCTTGCCGCGGAGGGCGTCGACCTCGGGCGAGGGGGTGGTGGCGGCGTAAATCTGGCCGTCGGCACCGGTGAAGAGCGACACCTCGCGGGGGAGTGTGTTGGCGCTGCGGTATTGCACGGTCGGCACCTCGGCGGCATACTGCCAGTTGCTCATCCAACCGATTATGGTGCGTCGGCCGTCGGGAGCGTCGCTCCAGCTAACCGAGGCATAGTTATCCTTGCCGAAGTCGAGCCACTTTGTAGGCACTTTCCCCTCGGCGTCGGTGTCGGGAGTGAAAGTCTTGCCGTCGAAATCGCCGATGAAGTACTGCGCGGCGCTCCCGCCGAAGGGTCCTCCGGGGTTGATGTTGCACAGGAGCATCCACTTCTGCCGCCCCGAGCCGTCGACAGGGAGCCGGAAGAGGTCAGGACATTCCCAAACACCGTCCTGCGCTCCGAGCCCCTTGCCGAAGGCGCTCTGAAGGGTCCATTTCTTCATATCGGGCGAGGTGAAGATGAGCATCTCGTGGTCGAGAGCGTGGGCCAGCACGAGGGTCCAGAGCTTCGTCTCGGGGTTCCAGAACATATTCGGGTCGCGGGCCTCACTTTCGAGGGTGAGCGTCGGGTTGCCGGCGAACTTCTCGAAGGTCATGCCGTTGTCGTGGCTGTGGGCCAGGCTCTGAATCTGGCTGGCGTCGGCCGAAGTGTACATGGCGAGCACGGCGTCCTTGCCGAATCCGGCCGAATTCTCGGTGTCGATGGCGCACGAGCCGCTGAAGATGGTGCCGAGCCCGTCAGGCTCGATGGCCGCGGGGTGGTGCTCCCAGTTCACCAGATCGGTCGACGAGGAGTGGCCCCAGGTCATATTCTGCCATTTCGACCCGTAGGGGTTCATCTGGTAATAAAGGTGCCAGCGGCCATCCTTGTAGAACATGCCGTTGGGGTCGTTCATCCATCCGTAGAGGGGGGTGTGGTGGAATGCGGGGCGGTACTTCTCGCGGTTGGCGGTGTCGAAGGTGTCGGCCAGGGCGAAGTTGCTCCAGCAGGCGTCGTCCTTGGCCTCACGCACCGACGAGCGGTTCTGCGAGGTGACGACGTTCAGCACCACGTCGCGCCCCTTGTAGGGAGTGAGGTCGAAGGGCACGGTGTAGTCGACCTTCGACTTTGCCAGGCGCACGAAGATGGTGCGCTCCAGCTTGCCGTCGACAAGCACGTTGACCCGCGCGTCGTCGTTCGACTCCTGCACCGGCATTATGATGTATTTCGAATCACCTTTGACGCGCACCAGGGTGTTGTTGGTGCCTAAGTGCTCCACGGAGATGCCGTCGGCCGCGGCCGAAGCAGCGGCGCCCGCGGTGAGGGCCGCGGCGAGCAATATAGCTTTAGGGTAGTTTTTCATCAGGGTAAAAAATCGGATTGGTTTCGTTTTTCACGGGCCTTTCAGGCATCACAAAGCTACAAACAAAACTTCGCCGACGCTATAAAAAAAAGCGCGAAACGTAGCAAAATCAGTGCACGGAACGATTTTTGCAAGAGAACTCAACGTTTTTCGCACACAAATCATTAATTTTGCGTGAACAAACCTTAAAACTATCCGCCCGGGCGGGTGACCCGCGGCCGCGGAGCGGAGAAAAATACCATGTACCGAGCAATACGCCTTATAACCATCATAGCGTTGTGGCTGCCGTTTGTGTCGTGCGGCGACAGCGAGCCCCGCTACCGCATAGGGGTCTCGCAGTGCAGCGACGACGACTGGCGCAGCAAGATGAACGACGAAATACGTCGCGAGGTGATGTTCCACCCCGAGGCCGAGGTCGAGATACGCTCGGCCAACGACTGCAGCGCCAAGCAGGTGTCCGACATCCGCTACTTCCTCGACAACAAATTCGACATCATAATCGCCGCGCCCAACGAGGCCGACACCGTCACACCTATTATAAAGGAGGCCTTCGAGAGGGGCACCCCGGTTATAGTGTTCGACCGCAACATCCACGGCGACACCTACACCGCCTTCCAGGGTGTCGACAACACGGCCATCGGGCGCATGGCCGCCCGCTACGCCCGCCACCTTACCGGCCCAGGCGGCAAAGTAATTGAAATTTACGGCCTTAAAGGCTCCACACCCGCCGACGAGCGCCACCGCGGCTTCGCCGAGGCGGCCGCCGACGAGGGGCTGCACCTCCTCGGTTCGGCCTTCGGCAACTGGAACTACGACGACGCGGCCCCGGTGGCCGACTCCCTCCTGGCGGCGCACCCGGAGGTCGACCTCGTGTACGCCCACAACGACCGCATGGCCATAGCCGCCTCCGAAGTGGCACGCCGCCGCGGCCTCGACATCAAGGTGATAGGCATCGACGCCGCCCCGGAGATAGGCATCCGCGCAGTGGCCGACAGCGTGATCGACGCGACATTCCTCTACCCCACCGAAGGGCACCAGCTCATACGCACCGCGCTGGCCATACTCAAAGGGGAGCCGTACGACACCATCAACCATCTCCCGATATCCTCGGCGGTCGACATCTCGAACGCCGACATACTCCTGACTCAGAACGAGGCCCTCACCGAGGAAACCAACAAAATCAAGCTCCTCAAGACCCAGGTCGACGACTTCTGGGAGCGCCATTCGGCCCAGACCTGGCTCCTCTACGCCGCCATCGCGATCGCCGTGCTGCTCCTTGGTGTGCTCTTCCTGGTACTGAGGGCCTACTGGCAGCACCGCCGTCACCAGGAGGACCTCGACGCCGCGACGCAGTCGAAGCTGATGTTCTTCACCAACGTTTCCCACGACCTGCGCACCCCGCTGACCCTCATCGCCGAGCCGGTGAGCCAGCTTGCCGAGGCCCCCAACCTCGACCCCTCGCAGCGCACGCTCATACGCCTGGCCGACAAGAACGTACGCATCCTCAAACGCCTCATTAACCAGATACTTGACTTCCGAAAATTCGAGAACGGGAAGCTCGACACCCACCTCTCCGAGGAGCCGGTGGGCACCCTGCTTGGCGAATGGGCCGAGGCGTTCCGCTCGATGGCCCGCAAGCGCGACATAAAGCTTTCGGTCAACGTTGACCTCCCCCAGGGATTCACCATGGCCGTCGACGCGGAAAAAATCGAACGCGTCCTCTTCAACCTCCTCTCCAACGCCTTCAAGTACACCCCCGACAACGGGCGCATCAGTTTCGACTGCCGCCTCGAAGGCGATGCACTCCGCTTCTCCGTGGCCGACAACGGCCAGGGTATCAGCAGCGAGGACCTCGGCAATATCTTCGACCGCTTCTTCCAAGTTGACCGCGTGCACCCCAACGGCTCCGGCATCGGGCTCTCGCTGGCCAAAGCGTTCATCGAGCTCCACGGAGGCACGATCGGCGTAGAGAGCGAGCTGGGTAAGGGCACGACCTTCACCGTCGACATCCCCGTGAGGCACATCGCCGGCGGCGAACCCGACGCGGCTCCTCCCCTGACCTCCACCGACATAGAGAGCGAGCTTGGCAAAATCGAAACCGAACCGGCCAACGCGCCGACTGCCGGGGAACCCGCCTCCGACAAGCCCATGCTGCTCATAATCGACGACAACGAGGACATACGCCTTATGATAGGCCAGCTTATGAGCCCGCAATACAACATCGTCAACGCCCCCAACGGGCGCGACGGGCTCCGCCTCGCCGCCAAATACGTCCCCGACCTGATAATCTGCGACGTGATTATGCCCGTGATGGACGGCCTGGAGTTCTGCCGCCGCGTCAAAGAGGAGGTATCGACCTCCCACATCCCGGTGCTGATGCTCACCGCCTGCTCGATGGACGAGCAGCGCGCCCAGGGGTACGACAGCGGGGCCGACGGCTACCTGGCCAAACCGTTCAACGCCGCGGTGCTCCGCTCGCGGTGCGACAACCTGATAGCCAACCGCAAGCGCGTACGCGACCTATGGGCCATCTCCTCACCCGTCAACCCCTCCCCCGCCGCCAAGGACGACGACGCGGGGAAGCGGCCGCCCGTGCCCCCGGCCCCCGACGCCGAGAACGACTTCTACGCCCGCTTCCTCGAAATCGTCAGGGAGAGTATGGGCGATCCGGAGCTCAACGTCGACACCCTCGCCTCAAAGATGGGGCTGGGCCGCTCACAGTTCTACCGCAAAATAAAGGCGCTCACCAACTACTCCCCCGTCGAGCTGCTCCGCTCGCTCCGCCTCAAGCACGCCCGCGAGCTCCTCACCTCGACCACCCGCTCCGTGAGCGAGATCGCCTACGAGGTAGGCTTCTCCACCCCCGCCTACTTCACCCGATGCTACCGCGAGGCATTCGGCGAGACCCCCACCGAACTCCGCGACCGCCTCGGCGCCTCCTGACACCTCCCCATCCCTCTTCACCCTCCACTCTCTCCACCCTTCACTCCCCCCGCGAAAAAACGGGCATTGTGTTGCAAAAATAGGTAGTCGCGCCATTTTTCATAAACGGCGCGACATTTATTCTACCCCTTCATTGCTAAGAGTCATATCTTTGCGGCACAAAAACCCTACCAATCGTAATAATCATGAAAAAACAAATCCTCAGTGCGATCTTGCTATTCTTTATGGCAATCGCGGCCCAGGCCCAGGAGATCACCGTGCACGGCACGGTAGTTTCCGCCTCCGACCAGGAGCCGCTGATCGGAGCCTCTGTCATTTCGGAGGCCACTAAGAAAGGTGTCTCAACCGACATCGACGGAAACTTCCAACTGACCGTGCCCGCCGGGTCGGGCGTCACAGTGAGCTACGTCGGCTTCAACGCCAAGACCCTCCCCGCCGCTCCACAGATGAAATTCGTCCTTGAAGAGGACAACGCCCTGCTCGACGAGGTAGTCGTGATCGGCTACCAGACCGTGCGCAAGGCCGACCTCACCGGCGCCGTCGCCGTTATGGACCTGAAGGAGCCCCTCTCGGAGAACTCCGGCAACATCATGAGCTCCATGGCCGGCAAGATGCCCGGCGTGAGCGTGGTGCCGAGCGCCGAACCGGGCGCCACCGGCTCGATCCGCATCCGCGGCGTCTCCACGGCCAACGCCTCCGCCGCCCCCCTCTATGTGATCGACGGCGTGCCCACCGACAACATCAACTCCATCAACCCCGCCGACATCGAGTCGATGCAGATCCTCAAGGACGCCGCCTCCGCCTCGATCTACGGCTCCCGCGCCGCCAACGGCGTAGTGATCATCACCACCAAGCAGGCCAAGGGTGACCGCCTGAGCGTGAACGTGAACTACTCGATCAGCGCCCAGACCGTGGCCAAGACCTACGATATGCTCGACGCCCAGCAGTGGGGCGAGGTCTACTGGCAGGCGTTCCGCAACACCTATCCCGGCCAGACTCCCTACCATGTGCTCTACGGCAAGGGTGAGAAGCCCGTGCTCCAGCCCTTCGTAAACGGCGACACCAACTACCCCACCACCAACACCGACTGGCAGAAGGAGATGTACAAGACGGCCTGGACAAACAACCTGACCGCCACCGTGGCCAACCACACCGAAAAAGGCTCCGTGCTCTTCTCGGCCAACTACATCAACCAGAACGGCAACGTTGACTACACCTTCTACGAGCGCTACTCGGCCCGCGTAAACTCCCGCTACAACTTCAACAAGTACGTCAGCGTGGGCGAGAACCTCACCATTGCGCGCTGGACCAACCGCGGCGCCTCGATGTACGGCGACGACGGTATCTCCTACAACACTATGACCATGCACCCCGCCCTCCCCGTCAAGGGTCTCGACGGCGACTGGGCGCGCCCCAGCCTCATCGGCTCCGACGCCTACAACCCCGTGCAGGTCAACACCCTCGCCAAGGACAACGAAAGCACCTCCTGGCGCATCCTCGGCAACGCCTTCGTTGAAGTGCGACCCATCGACGGCCTCGCTATCAAAACCAACATCGGTATCGAGCACAGCCAGTACTTCAACGTCAACCGCAACCGCGCCGTGAACCCCAAGCCCGAAAACACCAACGTTTACCCCAACGGCGTAAACAGCGCCTACGCCCAGGGTGACACCTGGACCTGGACCAACACCGCCAACTACGTCAAGACCTTCAACAAGGTGCACCACCTCAACGTGCTCTTCGGCACCGAGGCCATCGGCTACACCCTCAAGGACCTCAGCGCCGAGAAAACCAGCTTTATGTTCGAGGACACCGACTATATGCAGATCGGCGCCGGACAGATAATGCAGGGCATCGGCGGCGGCAAGAGCCAGTGGGCCATCTTCTCGCTCTTCGGCAAGGCCGACTATAACTACGCCGACCGCTACCTCGCGTCGTTCACCCTCCGCCGCGACTCCAACTCGCGCTTTGCCAAGAAGAACCGCAACGGTATCTTCCCCGCCTTCTCGCTCGCGTGGCGCCCCACCCAGGAAGCCTTCTTCCCCGAGAACAACATCCTCACCGATCTCAAAATCCGCTACTCCTGGGGCCAGAACGGCCAGGCTGACATAGGCCAGCTCTACCCGACCTTCTCGACCTACATCAACAACACCGGCAACGGCGCCTACGACGTTTCCGGCACCGGAAACGCATCCTCCGGCATCACGCTCGCCGCGACCGGCAACCCCGACCTCAAATGGGAGACCACCACGCAGAACAACATCGGTATCGACCTCCAGTTCCTCCGCGGCGCCCTCAACCTCTCGGCCGACTACTACATCAAGAACACCAAGGATATGCTCACCTGCCCGCCCGCTCTCCAGGTTGCCGGCCAGAACGCCGATATGTGGATGAACACCGGCGAGATGAAGAACCACGGCTGGGAAGTGCAGCTCTCCTACAACAGCCCGATGTACGGCGACTTCTCCTGGAGCGGTTCGATCAACCTCTCGCAGAACAAGAACGAGCTGGTGCGCCTCAACGACCGCCAGAAGTTCCTCGGAGGCGACTCCCGCATCATCCCCGGCCAGCCGATGGGTGTTTACTGGGGCTATGTGTGCGACGGCATCTTCCAGACCACCGAGGAAGTGGCCAACCACGCGACCCAGGAGAGCGCCGCTCCCGGCCGCCTGAAATTCCGCGACCTTAACGGCGACGGCCGCATCACCGATGCCGACCAGTGCATCATCGGCGACCCCAACGCCGACCTCGCGATGGGTATCAACCTCAACTTCAAGTACAAGGGCTTCTCGCTCGACGCCTTCTTCTCCGGCGAGTTCGGCTTCGACATCATCAACCATATGAAGGTGGCCCTCAACTCCATGAGCTACGGCAAAGCAGGCCTCAACCGCTCGGTTGACCTCCTCAACGCCTGGACACCCACCAACCGCGACACCGACATCCCCGCCCTGTCGCTCACCAACTCCAGCGAGAGCCGCTTCTCGACCTACTACGTCGAGGACGGGTCCTATATGAAGCTCAAATACCTCAAGCTCGCCTACTCGCTCCCCAAGAACATCATCAAGAAGATCGGCGCCGTGAACCTCGACGTGTTCGGCCAGGTGGAGAACGTGTTCACCATCACCAACTACAAGGGTCTCGATCCCGAAATCGCCCCCTCGGGCTACGGCGCACGCATGGACGACGGCTCCTGGCCCCGCCCCCGCACCTTCACCCTGGGCCTGAACCTCCAGTTCTAAGCTAACCCGGTTAATACCTTTTCAAGACACTACAGATGAAAACCTTCAAAACCATCATAAAGAGCACCATCTGCGCCTCCCTTCTCGCCTCGGGCGCCATGGCCGTCAGCTCATGCGACGATATGCTCGACACCGCCCCCAACGGCACCTTCTCCTCCGAGCAAATCGGCGAGAAAGAAGCGGTCGAACTTATGACCGCCGCCTACGCCGGACTCCTCAACCACTTCATCGGCAACAACGAGGCGTTTGCCGGCCCGATCAACAACTGGGTGTGGGACCTCCGCTCCGACGACGCCCTCAAAGGGGGCGAGTCGCCGGGTATGGAAAACTACATGCACCAGTTCGAAATCGGCAACGTGCAGAGCGACAACGCATCGGCCAGCGCAAAGTGGCTCAACGACTACTTCTCGATCTCGCGCTGCAACAACGCCATCCGCGGCCTCAAAGCGGCCACACAGCTCTCCGCCAAGGAGCAGGCCTCGATGATTGGCGAGATGAAGACCCTCCGCGCCTTCTTCTTCTTCGACCTCTACCGCATCTTCAAGGCGTTCCCCTACTTCGACGAGAACGCCGACCCCTCGACCGTGCGCTCCGACAAGTACACCCGCGAGGAAATCATCGGCTTCATCAAGAAGGACCTCGCCGACAGCTACGACGCCATGCAGCCCTCGATGTCCGACAAGGGGCGCTTCAACAAGTTCGTGGCAGCCGCCCTCCTGGCCCGCGTGGCACTCTTCGACCATGACTACGCCCTGGCCGAGACTTACGCCGGCTATGTGATCAACGAAGGTAGCTACGACCTCTACGCCAACTTCCTCGATATGTCGAAAATCGAGTTCAACAACGGTTCCGAGTCGGTTCTCGCCGTGCAGTTCTGCGACACCAACGCCCCCGCGCAGTACAACTACAACAACTGCATCAACTGCACACTCAGCGAGGGTAACCTCTACGGCACGGGCGACGACTTCTACCTCGGCTCGCAGGACCTGATCAACGCCTTCCGCACCGACGCCAACGGCCTCCCCTTCCTCAACGGCGACCATAACGCCGAGAACGTGACCAAGGCCGACTACGCCGGCAACGTCGATCCCCGCCTCGACTTCACTTTCGGCCGCATCGGAATGCCCTGGCGCTCGTACAGCTACAACGAGAAGTGGTGCCGCGCCCTGCAGCTCTACGGCCAGTACTCCGGCAAGAAGTACTACCCCTCGCCCGACACCCCCAACCTCTGGACTCAGACGGCCCCCTGGGGCGCTTCAGCGCTCAATATGCTGCTCATCCGCTTCGCCGACGTGAAGCTTATGTACGCCGAGGCCCTCATCGAGCAGGGCAAGGAGCTTGACACCGCCCGCGGCCACATCAACGACATACGCCGCCGCGCCGCCCGCTCCGTAGATCCCGCCTACACCCCCGTCGACTGCGACCCGATGACCGCCAACTACCTCATCGGCGAATATCCCGCCGCCGGATGGAACCAGGAACTCGCCCGCAAGGCCGTGCGCATGGAGCGCCGCCTCGAACTCGCCATGGAGGGCCACCGCTGGTTCGACCTCGTGCGCTGGGGCGAAGCCGTAAACGTTGTCAACAAGTACTACGCCTTCGAAAGGCAGTTCCAGCCCTACTACGAGGGAGCCTCGCTCAGCGAGAACGACATCTACTGCCCCATCCCCCTCGACCAGGTGAACAACTCCAACGGCCTCTACCACAACTAAAGCGTTCTTACCGCCAAACCCAACATTAGACACAACGATGAAAAATATCGCCAAACATATGATTCTCGGAGCGGTGCTCGGCCTCGCCGCCACTGCCTGCTCCGACTTCGAGCCCACCGGCTTCACCGGCGAAGTGGTATCGCTCGAAAAAGCCACCTCCATCTCGGCCGAGGTCAACGGCCACGAGGTGACCGTCAACTGGACCCTCCCCGACGCCGAGGGTATCGAGGGGGTGACCCTGCTGCAGAACGCCGCCAACCCCGTCGAGCTCCCCGCGACCACCACATCGTATCTCTACAAGGGGCAGCAGCTCGTCGATGAATACGTCTACACCATCAAGGTGCGCTACGAAGGTGGCCTCCTCTCGCAGGGTATCTCCACCAAAGTAACCCTCCCCGCCGAAGAGCTCCCCGGAGTCACCGACCTCAAATCGTCGGTCAAAGGGCGCAAGGTGACACTCAGCTGGAATCTCCCCGACACTGACCGCGACGACCTCACCGGCATCCGCGTGGTGCGCGACGGCGATGTCGACAACGCCAAACTCCTCGACCCCGACGCCACCACCGTGACCCTCGCCGGCCAGCCCTTCGACACCGAGATGACCTACTCCGTTGAGGCTATGTACGACGTGTACTACCCCTCGGACGGCGCCAAGGCAACCCTCACCATCCCCTTCTTCGAGCAGAAGTCGGCATTCCTGCTGCTCGCCTCCTCGGCCGACGCCCTCCCCGACGACGACGAGCGCGCCGCCGCCAAATGGTTCGCCGCCCAGGAGAACTGCGAAACTGTTACCCTCTCGCAGCTCCCCGACCTCGACTCCGACATCTACGCCGTGCTCTGGGTTATGGTTGACCGCGTGGGCCTCCCCATAGGCTGGAAGAACCTCCCCGACGGACTTGCCGACGACTCCACCATCGCCGCCCTCAAGAACTACTCCACTAATGGCGGCTCACTCTACCTGAGCAATATGGCCACCCAGCTCACCGTGCCCCTCGGTTATGTGAGCGACGCCATGGCCCCCGGTATCTTCAACAGCGGCGAAGGTGGCTCGGGCGACGACGTATGGACCATCAACCCCTACCTCGGATGGGATTACCGCGACGGTGCCGAAGAGGGCTTCTACGACCGCACCTCCCACGCCATCTTCAAGGGTCTCACTCTCGAAGACCCCAACAACTACGGCTACGAGAGCCTCCCCCTCATCGGCCCCGGCATCCGCGAGGACCACAACTGCATGTGGGACTGCAACGTCTACGGCAAGGGTGACCAGCGCGACGTGATCGCCAACTTCGAAGTCACCGCGAACTGCATGGTGCTCGCCACCTGGGGCCAGGTCCGCGACCACTGCGTAGCCGGTCTTGTCGACTTCTACGCCACCGCCAACCGCGGCCGCTGCGTTGCCAACGGTTTCGCCGCCTATGAGTGGAACCAGAACTCCGGCACCAACCTCTATCAGGCAAACGTCGAGAAGCTCACAGCCAACATTCTCGACTACCTGAAGTAAAAACCCTGAACTGAAATCACTTATCTTCCATAATCCGGGCGGTCGCCAGCCGCGCCGCCCGGATTTCACAACCTTATTTATCTGAAACCCGACTATTTACCAGTCACAATCAACCGCATCTATGAACAAATTTTTACTCTCCGCGACTGCCGCGCTGACCATCGCCTCCGCGGCTTCCGTATCGGCCAACAACCGCATCGCCATCCTCACCGACAACCTCGAAGCCGCCGCGCTCAACTTCCAGGAGGAAGCTGCCGTGAAGATGCTCAACGAGCTCCACAACGACGCCGCCGTGGTCAAGGCATCCGACGCCGCCAACATCACCAAGGACAGCTACGACTGCGTATGGATCCACATCGACCGCATCGGCATCGGCGCCGGCTGGGACAAGCTCCCCGAAGCGTTCCGCGCTGACGCCACCATCGCCGCACTCAAGCAGTTCCTCGCCGATGGCGGCAACATCTACCTCTCCAAGCACGCCACCCAGCTCATCACCCCGCTGGGCCGCACCGATGCCAAGTTCGCTCCCGGCATCTTCTCCGACGGCGAAGGTGGCCAGGGCACCGACGTTTGGACCGTAAACGCCCAGATCGGCTATATGAACATTGAGGACGATCCCTCCCAGTACTACGACCGCCGCGGCCACGCCATCTATGCCGGACTTGCCGTCAACAACGACTACGCTTGCGAGACATTCGGCCTCCTCGGCACCGGCAACGGCACCGAGATGTGGCGCGAGGACCACAACTGCAAGTGGGACTTCAACGCCTACCAGTACACCGTCGATGGCAAAAACACCGTCGAGAAGTTCGAGAAAGAGAACAACGCCGTAGTGCTCGGCGCATGGGGCCACGTCGTTGACTACGCCTGCGCCGGCATCATCGAATTCCTCCCCCAGGCTGCTTCCCGCGAGGAGGGCGCCAAGGAGTCGGGCCGCGTGCTCGCTAACGGCCTCGCCGCCTACGAGCTCTCACCCCGCAGCGGTGTCAACGGCAGCGCCGACAACATCAAGAAGCTGACCGCCAACACCCTCAACTACCTCGCTCCCAAACAGACCACCACCGCCATTGACTCCGTTGCCGACGAAAACGCCGACGCTCCCGCCGAATATTTCACCCTCCAGGGTGTACGCGTAAGCGCCGACGCCCTCACCCCCGGCCTCTACATCAAGCGCCAGGGCAACAAAGCCACCAAAGTGGTCGTTAAATAACTGATATGAGAACTCCCTTTTCCCCCATCCTTATTGCCGGGCTGGCTGCCGTAGCGCAGCCGGCCTCGGCTTCTTTGGTAGCCCACTTCAACATGGAGGCGCGCTCGGGCCAGATCGTTGAGTCAGTAAGCGGCTCGCGCTTCGGCGTCGAGGGGCATTTCGCCCCGGAGAACGTGCCCGGGGCGGTCGGCCAGGCCCTCCGCTTCGACGGCTACACCTCGCGTGTCAACGCCAAGCTCGGCGACATCTTCCCCGCCGGGTCGAAGAAAATGACCGTGTCGCTCTGGGCGGCCCTCCCCTGCTACCCCATCATCGAAATCGACCGCGACACCCAGGAGAAAACCGCCATCGCGACCTGCCTCGACGAAACCAACCGCACCGGCTTCGGCTTCTATGTGGGCTTCAACGGCAAATACTCCTTCCGCGCCTATGTGGGGGGCTGGGCCGTCAACATCGATGTCGACACCCCGCTACCCGTGTATGAGTGGGTCAACCTTACCGCCGTGATCGACTGCGACGCCCGCACCGTGAAACTCTACAACAACGGCGCGGAGGTAGGCTCCTCCAAGGCCACCACCCAGGTAAGCATGGCCCCCTGCGACTTCTATATGGGGCAGAGCACGGCCTCGCGCCTGAGCGGCCCCTTCCAGCTGATGTCGTTCAACGGCCTGATCGACGACATTTCCATATGGGACGAGGCCATCGACCAGGCCACAATCCAGAGCTGGAAGCCTGAGAACGCGCCCAACCTCGACATACCCGCCTCGCGCTTCGCCGACGACATACTCCGCCCCCGGTTCCACGGCATGCCCGCCGCCGGGTGGACCAACGAGTGCCACGGCATGGCATACTCCGGCGGTCGCTACCACCTCTTCTTCCAGAAGAACGCCGACGGCCCCTATATGGCCCGCCTCCATTGGGGCCATATCTCCTCCGAGAACCTCTACGACTGGCGCGAGGAGCGGATTGCCATCGCCCCCGGCGACCCCTACGACATCAAGGGGTGCTGGAGCGGATGCGTCTTCACCGACGATGCCCTCACCGGCGGCCGCCCCAACATTCTCTACACCGCCGTGGACTACGCCCGGGCCTCGATAGCCCAGGCCGCGCCCACATCAGCGTCGCTCGACATATGGAACAAGTCGGCCTCCAACCCGATTATCTCCGGGCGACCCGCCGGACTCTCCGACGACTTCCGCGACCCCTACTTCTTCCGCTCCGGCGACAACGCCTACATAATCGTCGGCTCGTCGAAGAACGGTGTGGGAACCACCACGCTCCATCGCTACAGCAACGGCTCCTGGACCAACAACGGCGACCTCTTCTTCACCGGCTCGAACGCGGCCACCGACGGCACTTTCTGGGAGATGCCCAACATCACCCCGATGCCCGACGGCAAATGGCTCTTCACCGCGACTCCACTCGGCACCTCGCAGGGTGTGCGCACCCTCTACTGGACCGGCTCCATCGCCGCCGACGGCAAGTTCCAGCCCGACGCCAAATCGGCCTCGCCCCGACTGTTGGAGATGAACTCACGCGACGGGTTCGGACTCCTCTCCCCCACCATATTCCAGCGCGACGGCAAGACCATAGCCCTCGGCATCGTGCCCGACAAGCTCCCCTCGGCCTCCAACTGGAACCTCGGTTGGGCTCACTGCTACTCGCTCCCCCGCGAATGGACCCTCGACTCCGACGGCTCCCTCTCGCAGAAGCCTTTCGAGGGGCTTACCGGGCTCCGCTCGGCAGCGGCGTACGCCAACACGGATTTCGACCTGGCCGGAACTATTGACCTCGCGCCCGTTTCGGGTCGCATGGTCGAGCTGCTCGGCAACTTCGTGATCGGCAGCGACCCCTTCGGCTTCAAGATTTTCAACACGGGACGCACCGAGGGCACCATCACCTACAACCCCTCGGCGGGCGAAATCGTGGCCGACTTCTCGAAGCTGGTGCGCATCGTCAACGACGGCGGTGTATACGATGGCGTTTACCACTGCCCCCTCCCCACCCGTCTCCCCAAGGGGAGCACGCTGAAGCTCAACGTGTTCATCGACCACTCGATTATCGACATATTCGTCAACGACCGCTGGGCTACCTCGATACGCGTGTTCCCCACCGACCCCGAGGCCAACGGCATCGAGGCTTTCTCCGAGGGCACTACCCGCGTCAACTCCCTCAACGCCTGGGTACTCAGCCCCGACGGTACCACCTCGGTGGAGATGGTTGAGGCCGACGGCACCAACAGCCACGCCCTCACCGACGTTTACAACCTCCAGGGCGCGCTCGTAAAGTCGGGCGCCCGCCCCGGTGAGGAAGCCGACGGCCTCCCCGCCGGCATCTATGTGGCCGCGGGCCGCAAATTCATAGTCCGCTGACATCAGCCTCATCGGGCTAACCCAGATTCCGACCTTGCTTATATAGGTACAAGAGTTTATTAGGTAACGGCAACCCCGGCACCATCCGCCATAAAGCGGTCAGTGCCGGGGTTGTTACGTTAGGTGGTCGCTGTTATCAGCGTACTATGAGCTTCACGGTATCACCGTCAACTGTCACGAGGTAGATTCCGGGGGCGACGCTCACGCGTACGGCGTTGGCGGCATCAGCGGTGTCGAACACCACGCGGCCGTCGGCGGCGCAAACCGACACCCGCTTGCCACCGGCACCATCAACCAGGATTGCTCCGGCATCGGCTCGGACACTCGCGGCGGCAACCTCGGGAGTTTCGAGTGCCGAGGTGAGCGACACGCGGTTCGACAGGCGCGACTCCCCGCGGCTGTAGACTACCGTCACGGCGTATTCGTGGTTGCCGTCAGCGGCGGTTTCGTCGCGATATTCGGGAGTGGCCACCGGCTCGGCATTGACGCGCTCGCCGTCGCGGTAGATGTTGTAGCCCACTACTTCGAGCAGCGAGGAGCAGTCGGCGGGGGTGAAGGTGATGTCGTCAACAAAGAGCATGAACCCGAAGTTACCAACCGAGCGAATCGCGAAACGCTTGGTTCCGGCGGGGAGCTCAACGAAGTACTCGGCCCAGTCGGTAGGCATGGGGTCGATCTTGCCCAGGGAGCGGTAGCGCAGGTAGGTCGGATCGGGACCGCTCTCGGTGGTGATGAGCACCTCCAGGGCGTCGGGCGACATATTGGAGTAGCCGCGGGCGAAGAACGACACGTCGGTCGAACCGGGAGCCACCTCGGGCGATATGAGCCAATCGTCGTTGGCCGTCTCATATCCGATACCGTTGTCGATGCCGTAGCAGTACATCGTCGCGATATGCTGGCGGCCGGAGTGCGCGCGGTAGGTGAAGTTGAGCTTCTCGTAATCACCGTCCATCACGAACCATGACTGCCGCGAGGCCGTGGGGATGCCGGGGAGCTCGATCGCGCCGTCGTTGGCATCCTCGATGCCGCCGATAAAGGCACCGTCGGCGTCGTGGAGCGTCCAGTCCCAAAGGTTCGAGTTGGCGAACGCGGGATAGCTCTCAAAGTCCTCGATGATCTCGAACGGCTCGCTCACGGCGAGGTTGGGGGCTGACCAGGTAAGCAGCGGCTTATGGTCGTTGACCGAGCCGGAGAGGGTCGTGACAACCGGGTAGTTGGGCACGCATACCTTCACCTGAGCGCGGGCCGAGGTGTTGTCGGCCTCGTTCTGGTCGCCGGCGGCGGTGACGCGGCACCAGTACTCGACCACCTCGTCGGAAGTGATGTCGCGCACGCAGTCGAAGTCAAACATCTGGGTCTCGCCGGGCTGGAGCGCGCGGCCGTTGCGGGTCTCCATCTTGGTTTCGCCGCAGTAGAAATCGAGGGTGTAGGGCTCCATCGGCTCGATGCCGGTGTTGCGCACGGTCGCGTAGGCGATGAATTTCTTGTCGAGCATCACCTTCTGCGGGGCCGTCACGGGCTCGGCGGTGAGGTTGCGGTCGAAGGTGGCATCGACGCGCAGATTGTCGAGGGCTATGGTGAGGAAGTTCACAATAGTGCCCTTTATAAAGAGCTGCACGGTCTTTCCTTCCAGCCCGGTGAGGGGCACGTTGACGCGCTGCCAGCCGTCGTTGTTGTACTGCGACATGTTCACCGAGGCCACCACGGTTTTCTCCATGCCGTCGAAGGCGCTTATCGTCAGTATGTTGTTATTAATCTCGTCGCTGGAGCTCCCCTTCACGTTGTAGGAGTAGAACGTCAGCGCGGGGTTCGAGAGCCCGGCGAGATTGATTTTCGAGGAGTAGAATTCCGACTCGTCGCCGGCCTCGCTCCCTTCGAGCACGATGAAACCGTTATCGCCATCCTGAGAGGTGATGTCGAACGTGTAGTCGTCGGAGAAATCCCACGACGCCCCGGCGAAGCCGAAGAGGTCGTCGCTGTAGATGCCCCAGAAGTTAGTGAAGCGAGCGTTGGCAAACGATTCGGCGAAAGGTGTCGCGTAGGCTTTGCCGACGGGCACGGCCTCGGGGGTCCACACCTCGCGGGCTTCGCCACCCTCGGTTTTGGCAACTACGTTGAACTCAGCGAAGCGGCGCTCCTCGGGTGAGCATACCACCACCTTGTGCGATGTACCCTTCACGTCGGAGCCCACCTGGGTCACCTCGGTTTTGCCGGAGGGGAGCACGGCGCTCATAAACACATCGTAGCGGAGCGCCTCCTCGGTGAGGGGCGAATTGTTGTTGTCCAGCTCGGGAGCGTTCCAGGTAACGGTCACCTCGCCGTCGGTAGCGGTTTCGGCGGCGCGCACGCGCTCTACGCGGTTGGGCTCATCCCAGCCGAGGAACACCGAAAGCTCCGCCGGAGCGCCGCTGCCAGCCTCGTTGCGGGGGCGCAGCGTGTAGAGGTTCATACCCTGGTGCCCCTCGGTGTCGGTATAGCTGCCGGAAGCGCCTGGAGCCGCGGTGGTGTTGCCGATAAGCGAGCCGTCGCGGTACACGTCGACCGCCGTCAGCGAGGCGAGCGCGGAGCCGTCCATCGTCGCGGAGGGGGCGGTGAATGTGATGGTCGCGCTGTGCGAGCGGTCAGCCGCCGGGGTCACCTCCATAGCGGTCACAGCGGCGGGAGCGCCGGAAGCAACACCCTCGGCCACTATGAACGGGCTGATATAGAGCGCGCCGGAGGTGCGGGGCGAAGTGGCGTGGAAACCGATGAAGTAAACGCCGTCGGTGTCAACTGTCACGTCGAGCGTACGCTGCTCGGTTCTGTCAGTGGTCACCTGGTAGGGAGCCACAAGCACGGTGGTCATGGCCGAAGCCTCCGGGGCGCGCCCCATGCTCACCGAGAGGGTCTCGGCATCGTAGAGCTTGCGGGCGCCGTAGGTAAACTTGTATATCTTCCCTGCCTCCAAAGCGAGCGGGGGCGAGATCAGCCAGTCGTCCTTGCGGTCGTCGTCCGACGCGAGGTTGTTCCAGGCGATGCGGGCGGCGTTGTCGATGTCGCTCGCTTCCCAGGTGAGGCGGTCTCCGTCGGCATCAATTACCGTGAACCAGCGCAGGGCGTCGGCCAGGTCGAAATCCTCCATATAATACGGTGTGGCCGCGCCGATTATCAGATCGGAGGTGCGGGCAGCGCCCGAGCTTTCGCCACCCGAAGTGGCCGTCACCTCGTAGGCTATGGTTTTCAAGCCGTCGGACGATATAGGTTCGGAGAAGGTGGTCGCGTCAAGGTCGCTGGCCACCACTTCGCGCTCGGGCAGGCGGGTCACGCTGTAGCGCACCGAACCCTCGGGGAGCGGGGTGCCGAAATCGGTGGCAGTCACCGGCGCCCATTCAAGCTTGGCGGTCGAGGCAGCGTAGTCATAGGAAGCCTTGACGGCGGGTTGCGCGGGGCTGTCGACCCCCACGAAGAGAATTACGGTGGTCTCGCGCGAGGGTCCCTCGCTGTTGGAGGCGGTCACGCCTATGCAGTAGCTGCCGCGGTCGAGGGTCAGATTGACGCTCACCTCGGCACCCGGGGCGGCTTTGCCCGAGGCCGCGACGGTGCCGTTGGCCTTCACCTCGTAGTCGAGCTGCCCGGAGGCGGACATCCCACCCACGAGCTTCGAGGGCATGCGGAAGCTCACCGTGCCGCTGAGCGACGCGCCTGGAAATTCCGCTACGAGTTCCGTAGGTGCGGCGGGCACCTCGTCGATAAGCTCCTCGCGCGGTATGTAAAGGCCGTCGAAAAGCTCCTCGCCGGGGAAATGGCGCAGCTGTGTGGCGCTCCCGGTCGCGGGGTCGATGCTCCAGAGGGCACCGATGAAGTCGGCGTCAGAGGGGTTGGCCGCCGTTGTGGAGTTGGCGGCGTAGAGTATCGTGCCCGACTCTGGATCGTAGACCGCCGAACCCTGCCAATAGGAGGAGCGGTAGGAAGCCTTGATGCCGGTGTCGGCAATCCGCGAGAGGGTGCCCGAGAGCTTGTCGACCCCGTAGAACACGCCGTCCATATCTATGGCGTAGAGCTTCCCGGCCTCATCGGCGGCGAGGGCGTTGAGCTGCGGACAGGGTGCGATGTCGGAGCGCGTCAGCGTGGAGTAGTCGATCGTGCCGAAGGTCCAGCTGTCGGCGCTGTTGTAGAAACAGCCGTAGACGCGGCCCGTGGTCGGGTCGTAGGTGACGTCGGTGGCGTTGAGCGTCTCGGGCTGGTCGGGTTTGTATTCAAGGGTGTCCCAGTTGTCGGCGTCGAACACATAGAACCGCGTGTATACGTTGCGCATCACCTTCAGGCGGGTCATGCAGTAATATTTGTCGCCGATGAGCACGCCGCCGCCGGTCGCGAACACTTCCGGGGTGTCGAGCATGGTCATCGTGCTCGACACGGGGTCGATGGTGTAGACGCGGCGGTCGGTAAGCCGGCTGTTCACCGTGAACAGCATCGAGCCGTTGACCGTTCCGTAGCTCCCGGAGCCGAGCCGGGCCTCGGCGCGGGCGGCGCGGGCCGACTGGCGGGCCTCACCCACCCGGGTCATAGCCTTGACCCGCTCGACGGCACCGACGCGTTTCTTATCGAGACCGCGACCAGAGCCGTCAACAGCGGCATAGGCGCCCGCCACTGTTGCCACAATAGCTACAGCGACCGACAAACGTGCAAGCAGTTTCTTCATAGAGGACGTATTGATTGGTTATTGAATAATGTTCAGAATGCTTTTCTTTCGGGGTTATAACCCGCCGTATCGAAACCGAAAATCGCCTTAATGCGGCAAAATGACCGACTTCTCAGTCGCAAAGATAGCGATTACAAATAATATTCCAAATATTTTAAGTATAAATATGTATTTTTTCACCAAATTATCCTATATTCGCGACTGTCGGTCCGGCGCTCCGCGGAATTACCACCAACCGCGGCTATCGGCTCGGACGGCCATCGCATTATGAAGAAAGCTCTCACAATAGGATTATGCGCTATGCTGGCGCTGGCGGCAGCCGCCATCCCCTCGCGCCGCGACGTTACAACCCTGGCCACCGACTCGCTCGGCAACCAAATCACGCTTACCCGGGTAGGCGACGAGGCGTTCCACTTCTGGCGTTCCTCCGACGGGAAGGCCTACCGCGTGCTCTCCGACGGTATGGCCGAGGAGATACGCCCCGCCGAGATGACCGCGCTGCGCAAGCGCTCGCTGGCCAGACGCAAATCGACAGCCGAGGCGCACAACAAGTCGCAGGTGCCACACCTGGGCGAAATCAGGGTGCCGGTGCTCCTGGTCGACTACCGCGACGTGCCGTTCCGCGACGGCGACGGGGCCAGGCAGACCTTCGAGAACTTTTTCCAGAACGGGGAGAAGAGCGCCCGCCAGTACTTCATCGACCAGTCGAACGGGCGGTTCGCGCCCATTTTCGACGTATACGGCCCGCTGCACCTGTCTAAAAACCGCGCCTCATACGGCGCCAACGGCCGCGACGGCAACGACATAGGCATGGGCAACATGGTCGGCGAGGCGTGCCAGGGGCTCGACGGCGAGATTGATTTCAACCGCTACGACAACGATGGCGATGGCCGCTGCGACGTGGTGATAGTGCTCTACGCCGGAGTCGGCGAGGCTTCGTCAAGCCCCCGGATCGACGATGCCATATGGCCTGCGCAATGGTCGCTGCGCTACTCGGAATTCGGGCGCTCGCTCCGCCTCGACGGGGTGACGGTCGACGACTTCGCCGTGTTCAACGAGCTCAACGGCACCCTCCAGAGCAACATCGACGGCATAGGCACCTTCTGCCACGAGTTCTCACACTGCCTGGGGCTCCCCGACTTCTACGACACCACCGAATTCGGCACCAACTGGGGTATGGGCCCCTGGTCGCTGATGGACTACGGCTCGTACAACGACAACACCTACACCCCGATCGGCTACTCGGCCTACGAAAAATGGTTCATGGGGTGGATCGACGACATCCCCGAGCCTAAGCCGGGGGCCACCGTGAGCCTCCCCGCCTTCAATCAGAAGGACGCGGCGACCGATGTGGCGTGCCGCCTGGTAAACCCCGCCGATAAAAACGAATACTTCGTGCTCGAAAGCCGGGCGCGCCAGGGGTGGGACGCTTTCATCGAGGCCGAGGGCCTTATGATATACCACGTCCACTACGACCCCGCGGCGTGGGACGACAACTCCGTCAACAACTACTCGCCCGAGAGGATGGCCATCGTGGCCGCCGACGACCGCCGCAACGACCTAAGCATCCCCGGCGACCTCTTCCCCTATGGCGTAAACAATTCGTTCACCGACAACTCCGCGCCCTCATCGCGCCTCAACAACGGGGAGCCGCTGCGCAAGCCGGTGACCGAAATCTCGCGTGACCCATCGACCGGCACCATCACCTTCCGCTTCATGGCCGACGCGCTCCCCGAGCTCAATCCACCCTCCTTCACTGAGGAGAACCGCCCCGCCGAGGCCGATATGGCCCCCTCGCCCGACGGATTCACCGCCGTATGGCCCGCGGCCGACACCGACCGCGATGTGACCTACACCCTTGAGGTACGCCCCCACTCGGACTACGCGGTCGAGCTCCTTACTTCGCTTGAGGCTGCCGCCGACTTCGGCTGGGACACCGACCCGGCGGGCTTCGCCGCCTACGACGACGTCGCCCAGGCCATGCACATCGGCTCGGGCAAGAAAACCGGCGCGGTGATTTCGCCCGTGATTGATTTCGACGGCTCCAACGACGCTCTTTCGGTGCTGCTCCGCGCCAAGGCCTACGGCAGCGACTACGGTGTTTCGGCCCGCGTGTGCCTGCTCACCCCCTCCGGCTCACAGCTCGCCTCGCGGAGCGTCGACATAAGCTCGGGCTACAAGAACTTCGCCCTCCTGTTCCAAGGCATCAAGCCGGGGAGCTACAGGGTGAGAGTCGAAACCCTCGCGGCCGGCAAGCGCCTCCACCTCAAATGGGCCAGGGTTTACTCGGGCGACGCTTCCGACCTCCTCACCGACGACAGCGCCAAGGCTCCCGCCTCACGGAGCGACAATCCGGCCACGGAGACGCTCATCTTCAGCGGCATCACCTCTACGAGCTACCGCGTCGAAGGTCTGACTCCCGGAGGCGTTTACGACTGGCGGGTGCGCTCCGTGCCCGTCGACGAAGCCGAGGCCCTGCCATCGACCTGGTCGGAGCGCGTCACAGTCGAGCTGCCGCTCGCCTCCGGCCTGACCGCGCCCGCCGCCGCTGACGGCGACGACACCCCCGCCGAGTACTTCGACCCGCTGGGACGCCGCGTAGCCACCCCGACAGCCCCCGGCCTCTACATCCGCCGCCGCGGCACCGCCACCGACAAACTCCTCATCCGCTAACCCGCTTACCGGTTTTAATAGGCCCAATGAGAGCAGTAACAAACAGAGTATCAATTGCGTTCCATCTGCGCGAGGGACTTATCGAACGGTTGAAGCTGTTGGCCGCACGCGATAACAGCAACCTCAACAACTATGTGGAAACCATTCTGATGGATTTTGCCTACGACACTCCGAACGCGGCAACCCGCACCGCCATTAAAGAGGTACGGAATGACGACAACCTGTCGCCAGTCGATATGGGCGATTACGAATCCTTCCTAAAATCTATCGGTGCCAGATAAGCATGAGAGCACTAAAATTGTGAAACTAATTCGATTAGGCAGTCATTCCGAATTATTCGGATGATTGTGGGATAGAAAAAAATGAAAGAGGGGGCGTCATCAACGACGCCCCCTCTCCTGCTATCCACAGGGGTTTCCCCTACCACGAGGGAAACCATTCTCTCATCTGTTCAATCAAAGGTTTATCTGTTCTTCGATAATCAATCTATTGCTTTCGCATCTGAACTTTAACCAATTAACTAATTATTCATAGCGGATAGCCTCTATGGGGTCTAAGTTGGCGGCCTTCTTGGCCGGATACCAGCCGAAGAAGACGCCGGTGATGGTGCACACGGCGAACGAGAGCACCACGGAATAGGCTTGGATGAATACCGGCCAGTGGGCCAGCAGGTTGACGAGCCACGAGGCAAGGCAACCGAGTATGATGCCGATCACACCGCCGCTGACGCTGATTATGACGGCTTCGATCAGGAACTGGCTCAGGATGTCGATGCCGCGGGCGCCGATCGACATGCGTAACCCGATCTCGCGGGTACGCTCCGTTACCGACACATACATGATGTTCATGATGCCGATGCCACCCACGAGGAGCGATATGCCGGCGATGCAGGCCAGCAGCACGGTCATCATATCGCTCGTGGAGTTCATCATCTCGCTGAGCTCCTGCTGCGAGCGTATGTCGAAATCATCTTCGGCGTCGGGCTTGATTTTGTGGCGCTCGCGGAGCATCGAGGTTATGGCGTCGATGGTCTGGTCGGTCTGTTCCTCGTCGACAGCGCTCGCGAAAATGCCCTGTATATAGTCGATGGCGAGGATGCGCTTCATCACGGTTGTGTACGGGGCCAGCACCACATCGTCCTGGTCCATACCCATGGAGTTGGTACCCTTGGATTCGAGCACCCCGATCACCGTAAGCGGAATCTTGCCGAAGCGTATCACGCGCCCCACGGGGTCATCCCCGTTGGGGAAGAGGTTGTCGACCACGGTTTTGCCGAGCACGCACACCTTGGCGGCGCTCTTTATGTCGTGGTCGGAGAACATCGCGCCATCCTTCACCTTGAGCTTGCGTATGTCGAGGTAGTCGGGGGTGATGCCGTAGATGGTCGAGGGGTAGTTGTTGTTGCCATTGACGAGCTGTCCGCCGGAATTGACCGAGGGTGAGATGGCGGCCACCCCGGGGAGTGTGGCCAGCGCCTCGTAGTCGGCGACTTCGAGGCTCCGCATATCGTCGGAGCTTTGACGCACGCCCCCGCGCTGCATATGCCCGGGATGGATCATGATCATATTGGATCCCATCTCGGAAATCTGCTCCTTGATGCTGTTCTTCGACCCTTGGCCGATGGCGAGCATGGTGATCACCGACGCGACGCCGATGATAATGCCCAGCATCGTCAGGAAGCAGCGCAGCTTATTGTTGTTAAGCGCCTTGAGGGCTATTTTAAGCAGATTCAGCAGATTCATTTCTCAGTTGGTTGAAGTAGGGACGTCAGTCGTTATCGGCGGGGAGCGCCTCGTATGCCTCGCGGGCCGAGGCGGGGGAGGCGTTGCGGGTGTCGGCCACCACCTTGCCGTCGCGGAGCACGATGTTGCGCGACGAGTATTGGGCCAGCTCCGGGTTGTGGGTCACGAAGATAATCGTGCGCCCCCGGGCGTGGAGCTCCTGGAAGAGGGTGAGGATGCTGAACGAGGTGCGGGTGTCGAGATTGCCCGTGGCCTCGTCGGCAAGGATGATCACCGGGTCGTTGACCAGCGCGCGGGCTATGGCCACTCGTTGCTGCTGGCCACCCGACATCTGGTTGCTCTTATGGTTGAGCCGCGACCCAAGCCCTACGGCTTTGAGCGCCTCAACGGCCCGCTCGCGGCGCTCCCTGGCCCCTACCGAGGGGTTGTAGAGGAGCGGCAGCTCGACGTTCTCCACAGCCGTGGTCTTGGGCAGGAGGTTGTAGTTCTGGAACACGAACCCGATTTTGCGGTTGCGCGTCACGGCCCGCTGGTTCTTGCTCATCGAGCGCACCGAGGTGCCGTCGAGCAGATAGTCGCCCGAGGTCGGGGTGTCGAGGCAGCCCAGGATGTTGAGCAGGGTCGATTTGCCGGAGCCGGAGGTGCCCATGATGGTCACGAACTCCCCCTCGCGGATGCTGAAAGAGACCCCGCGGAGCGCCTTGACCTTCTCGCCGCCCACGATGAACTCGCGGCGCAGCTCCTCGACACGGATTATTTCCTTTCCGTCGCCCATAACTATTTGACCTCTATTTCGATAATTTGTTTAATTCGCTGGTTGATTTTTTTCGCGCCGGGCCTCGAAGCGCCCCAAGAGCGTATTATTTCTTCTTATTGCGGCCCGGGGGCTGGGGAGCGAAGGGCGAGCGTTCACCCTCTTCGCCACCCGAGGGGGCGGCTGACGCGGTCTCGTCGTAGCCGGTGGCTACCACGGCGCCCTCATCCAGGCCCGAGAGAATCTGGGTCTTGATGCCGTTGGAGGCCCCGACCTCAACGAGTGTCGGCACGAGGGAGCCCCCCTTCACCACCCACACGCATTTGCGGCCGGGAGTCTCGGCGGGAGCCTGGCCCGACGGCCGGGGGAGCGCGTCGTCCCCCTCGATCTCACGGGGCTCGAAAGTGAAAGCCTTGGCCGGGAGGAGCAGCGCGTCGCTCTCGCGCATGGTGTATATGGTCAGGTTGGCCGTGAGGCCGGGGATGAGCTTGTGGTCGGGGTTGGGCGCGGCCACCACCACCTCGTAGGTCACCACGTTGCTCTCCGTCGTGGGGTTGAGGCGCACCTGGGTCACCTTCCCCTCGAAAAGGTCGTCGGAATAGGCGTCGACCGAGAAGGTTACCGGCTGGCCAACCTTCACCTGGCCTATGTCGGCCTCGTCGACGTTGCCGATTACCTGCATATTGTCGAGGTCGGCTATGGTATAGAGGTTGGCCACGTTCATATTGGAAACCACCGTCTGCCCCACCTCGACGTCGCGGGAAATCACTATGCCGTCGATGGGCGAGTAGATTTCGGCGTAGTTGAGGTTTTTGGCGGCGCGCACACGGTCGGCCACGGCCTTGTCGTAGGCCGTTTTCGACACTTTCAATTCCTTGGTGGAGGTCTGGAACTCGTAGTCGCTTATGAGCTGCTTGTCGTGGAGCGCCTTGTCGCGGTTATAGTTGGTGAGATTGTACTCGTAGGTCAGGCGGGCCGACTCGACGTTGGCCTCGGCACTGCGCAGGTCGCTCTGCAACAGTGTTTTCTCGATTTCGGCGATCAGCTCACCCTTCGACACAACGGAGTTGTAGTCGGCATAGAGTTTGTCGATAATGCCGGTCACCTGGGTGCCGACGTCGACCTGTGTCACCGATTCGATGGTGCCGGTGGCGGTGACGGTCTCCGTCAGCTCGCCGCGCTCGGCCTTTACCGTTTCCAGGCTCACCTTCTGCTTCTTGCCGCACGACACCGCCGTCAGCAGGGTCGCGGCCGCGAGTAAAAGGATTCTGCTTGTTTTCATCTCTTATAGCGTTAAGTGACTGCTAAGTTAGTGTTTGTCAGGGGAGCGAGACAGTGGCTTCGCGGTAGAAGCCTATCATCTTCCGACCGAGCATCGCCATGTATTTCGACTGTAGCAGCGAATGGCGCGCGTCGATGTAGGCGTTGTGCGAGGTCAGCAGCTCAATGGCGTCGACGTAGCCGAGGTTGAAGCGCTCGTTGGTGAGCTCGTCGGTAAGTCGGGCCGATTCGAGCTGTGTGCGCGCCGCCTCGAACCGAGACTGCGCCGAGCGTGTGTCGATGTACCAGTTCTCGACCGTCTGCGCCAGCTCGGTCTGCCGCTTGTCGATGTCGAGCTCGGCGTCAAGCTCGGCCACCCTCGCGCGGGCCACGGCGGTCTTGGTCTTGCGGTTGTCAAACAAGGGCAGCGCGAGCGTCAGGCCCAGCGACTCGTTCCAGTTCTGCTTCATAGAGGTGCCGAACGAGCCTCCGGGGGCGTAGTAGCCCGTGCCAACTCCGGCCGAAAGGGATATTTTCGGGAGACGTCCCGCCTTGGCGATGGCGATGTCAAGCTCCGAGGCCGACTTCTCCAGTTCGAGCCCGCGGATGCGCAGGTCGGTCTGGAGCGCCAGCGCGTAACTTTCGTCGAGCGGGGGGAGCGGAGCCAGGATAGCCGCGTCGTCCCATTCGAGGTCGGCGAGCGCGATGTCGCTGTCGATGCCTAACTCCAGTAGCTGCTTGAGCTCCATGCGGCGGGTATCGTAGGTGCCCCGGGCGTTCACGAGGGCGTAGCGGTCCTGCTCATACTGCGAGTTGAGCTGCGCGTAGTCGACCCTCGACAGCTTTCCCGCCTCCATCAGCTGGCGGGCCCGGTCGGCCTGCGCCCCGCTAAGGGTCACCGCCTCCTGGTAAATCGCGATTGACTCCTTGGCGTATAATATGTTGAGATATACCTGCAGCAGGTCGGTCTCCAGCGAGCGGAGGATGTCGCCCGAATTCAGATTCTCGATTTCCGAGCGGATGCGCCGCTGCTTTATAGTGTTCTCGCGCTGGCCGCCGTTCCAAACGGTCCATCCGGCGTTAAGCCCGTAGGAGCTGTTGTAGGCGTTCTTGTCGCCGCGCCCCCAGGGTGAGTTGGTGAAACCGTGGGTTGTCGCGAAATCGAGCGTCGGCTCCCACTGGGCTTTCGCCTCCTCCAGGTCGTAGGCCGACGTCTGCTCGGCAAGCCTCGACTTACGCAGCGAAATATTGTGCTCCCGGGCATACTCCAGGCAGTCGGCGTAGGACCACGTCCCACGCACCGCGGCATCACCAGTGGAGCCTTCCCTGGCGACGACTCCACCATAGGAGGCATCACCGGCGACGACATCACTATTGGAGGTATCACCTGTAACGACTGCCCCGACGACGGGCCAACCCGCCGCCGCAAACAAAAAAGCCGGTATCAAGTATCGTTTCATAGTTCGCGCTGATTTCAACGCGAAACTACACCAATCCCCCGCCACCCCGAAATCAGTTCAACAAACCGCCTCCTTCATCCAACGAACCGCCCCGCGCCATATCGGCCAGTCGTACAATTCACGCGCCAACTGACCGCTCCCTCCCGGCATCATAAGCTAAATTCATAAGCTAAATCATCTGAATTTGAGAATAGGCAATAAAGTATTGGCCATATTAAGGACTTTTACTACCCTTGCATCAATAGTTCCCACCACGCCTCTCTCTGATGCGTACCACGGTGGGACTTCGATTTTTATATACATATGAGATACGACAAGCATCCGATCGATTTCCCAGCTCAGATTGCGTTGCTAAAAGAGAGAGGAATGGTATTCGCCGATGAAGACAAAGCGCTTCAGGGCTTGTTCTCCATCAGTTATAAGGAAAACTGTTTGTAAGGCAAAAACTCCATTTATCATAGGTGTGGCATGATTCAACCTTGATAAATGGAGTTCTTTATTTTCGATTTAGTTGCGGAGCAACGCGGGGACGGTTCGCCGGATGTTGATTGGATTCAGGGATGGATTGACGTCCCTACCAGGGACGGCCGGAGGAGGAGCCTTTGAGCTGGGCTGTGGCCGTAGTGGTCGAGGTGCCGACGGAAACCGTGTAGGATGTGCCGTTCACAAGACCCGGGCAGCTTATCAGCAGACCGCCACCTCGGGAGCCGCCGCCCATGCCGGGGAAGCCGCCGCCGGTGTTGCCCGACGAAGAATATCCTTCAGGCACGGTGAAGGTAGCGAGCTCGGTGGCGCCGCTTTTCACCGTGACTGTGTCTCCGGCTTTCAGCGTGTTTGACAGGCTAAGATAGGGCTGGGTCGACTCAGAGGTCGAGGGGGTGGAATTGCCTCCACCGGCCGCCAACAGCATTCCCCCGGTGAATACCACGGAATACCCCTCCTCCTCGTTGGCGTCGATTCCGCACTCGGGCGAGCGTGCTCCGAAGGCGCGCACCACACCGCCGTTGACGTAGAGATTCTTGTTGGAGTCAAGGCCGTCGTTGTCAGTGGAGATAGCGGTGACCTCCCCGCCATTGATATACATATTCGCCGAGGAGTTGAGGGCGTCGTCGTAGGCGTTCACTTCGATTGTGCCGTTGTTTATGGTCAGCTCCGACTTGCTTTCGATACCCTCGCCGCCGGTACCCGTGGTTGTCACCTTCAGGCTACCGCCATCTATCACTATGTCGCCGTCGGCCTTGATTCCTTTGGGCGATGATTTGGCGTCGGAGTTAAGGTGGTCGGTGTTGCCGGTATAGTTCTCATAGATTTGTCCGTTGACGTAGGCGAAAATTCCCCCGGTGGTAGAGATTTCGACCTCACCGGCCGTCATTCTGAATTCCGAATCAGTGTTGAAGCCTTTGCCTCCGGCACCTGACGCGCTCAGCGAGCACTTGCCGCCATCGACAAAGATGCCGCCGTCGGCACTTACGCACGCTGCCGCCTTGGTCTTCACGGCGGTGGCATCCCACTTGCCGGTCCCGGTGGCGCGGGCCGACACCTCGCCTCCGGTGATGGTGAATGTGCCGTCGGCCTTGACCGCCTTCGACGCTGCAGCCGAGGATTCGGCCCTGAGCGTGCCGCCCGAAATGGATATCGACCCGGTATCATCAGGCTCGCGGTCGGCATCGTCCTTGAACGACACCTGCATCCCGTCGTCGCCGACACCCGATATGTCGAGCAGCCCGCTTTCCATCGCGAAATACTGGTTGCAGTTGAGTCCGTCCTTTACAGCGCCGGTCACATAAACCGAGGCGTTTTTCAGCGTTATATACTCCTTGGCATAGAGGGCGTGGGAGGTATTGCCTTTCAGGGTCAGCGATCCATGGCCTTTGATTTCAAGGTGTCCTTTTACCACGAGGGCGCCTTTGTGCGAGCCTCCGGCGCCATCCGTGAGGAAGTTTTCCGTGTCACGGCCAACGCTCAGACTGACACGCTTACCGTTTTGAATGTCGATGGCCGCGCCCGCCGGATTAGTGAGCGCCAGCCCTTTGAGCTCGTAAGAAGCCTTATACTTCCCCTCGGCATAGAAGCCGCCGGAAGCTGACTCCCCTTTGAGCACATATGTGATTTCGCCGCAGGTGTCATCCCCGACTTCAGCCGACTGGATGATGCTGACATAGGCGCCGTCAACCGACGCGTCGATGTATCCGGCGATATTTCCGGCGACCGCCACAGAGGCGCTCTCTCCGGCATACGTCACCTCGACAGTGTTGGGGTCAAGGCTGTTGTCACGCACCCCCATAGAGGTGATTTCAGCGAGGTTGAATTCCCGTCCGGCCACCGTGAGAGTCTTTCCGGCGCTGAACACCATCTCGCCGGCGTCAGCGGCGGGGACGACGTAGGTAATATCGCCGACAGCGATATTCAGGCTCTGCGCCGCGAGCGCGGCGGGGAGCGCGATCATCGAAGCTACTAATATACCCTTCATCTCACTACGATTTTAGATGTTTTACCCGGCTGAACTATCACATATACCCCCGCACGGAGTTGGCCGAGCGCCGACTCAAGGGTCGGATAATCGCCACAGCGCGCGCCATCGACGGTATACACGATCGCGGGCTTATCGCTGTTGGCGGCCAGCAGTTCCTCGACATCCACGGTAGGGCCGTCGAAATACATTCGGTCAAGGCTCAGCAGGTCGAAGCCCTGGGATTCAGTGTCGTTTGTAACTACGAGGGTCTGCTCAACGACCTTCATTTCAAGGTTTGCGGCTTCGAAACGGCGCTCCGAGCCATCGGTCGTGCGGAACACGAGCTGCAGCGTCTCGGCCCCGAGGACCGGCATCGGCGCGAGCAGCCCCAAAGCGGCGGCCGCGATAATGGTTGCTTTTGTCTTCATATGTAGCTGGTCAAATTAAATGGCTACTTGTTGATTAATAAGATATTGTCGGTGATTAATTAAATATTGTCGGTGCCATGCACGCCCGCGGGCTACTTGGTTTTGCCGACGGCGTGGGAGGCGAGGTAGGCCTGGAAGGGGGCTTTGAAGCTGTCGCCGACGGGGATGTAGAGGTCGGGCGACATGACCACGCGGTTGCGCTCGATCTGCGCGACGTGGTCCATATTCACGATGTAGGAGCGATGTACCTGCAGAAAGTTGTCGGAAAGCCGCTCCCTGATACTGGCGAAAGAGCTGAGGGTAAGCAACGGGATGGGCGAGCCGTCGACGTAGATTTGCAGGTACTCGCCATACCCCTTGATGTAGCGGATGTCGGACAGCGATACCCTTATGTAACGGTAATCGACCTTGACGAAGAGCGAGCCGGACGACGCGGGCGCCGGCGGCGCGGCGGCGGACGGGTCGGCCGCGGCGGGCTCGCGGCGGACGGTGGCCTGGTCGAGGGCTTTCGACACCGCGCGGTGGAAGTCGGCGAAGCCGTAGGGTTTCAGCAGGTAGTCGACCGCCGACACCCGGTAGCTGTCGACCGCGTACTGCGGATGGGCCGTGGTGAACACCACCATCGGGGCTTTGGGGAGTGAGCGTATGAAGTCGAGCCCGTTGAGGTCGGGCATATTTATATCGGTCACCACGAGGTCAACCTCCTCCCCGGCCAGGAAGTCGATGGCCTCGAAAGCGCTCTGGCATTCGGCGGCAAGCTCGAGGAAGGGAGTTTTGCCGACGTAGGATTTCAGTTTGGCGAGGGCGATCGGTTCGTCGTCAATTATCAGTGTTCTCAGTTTCATAGCGCGGTATCGTAAGGTTAACCGTATAGGCTGATTCAGTGCTGTTTATATCGAGGCTGGCCCGATCGCCGTAGAGGAGCGCCAGTCGCTGCTCGGCGTTTCGCAGTCCTATGCCCACGCGCCCGGGGTGCTCCTCGGGGCGGGAGTGGTTACTGTTGACGCAGGTGAAGCGCACATAGCGGTCGCCAATCTCAGCCGACACCCCCACGAACGAGCTCTCGCGGTAGCTCACGCCGTGCTTGAAGGCGTTTTCGACGAACACCAGCGACAGCAGCGGGGGCACCGATATGCCCCTCATCCGCTCCTCCGGGGGGAACTCCGAGGTTATGCTGACGCGGTTCTCCGGGAAGCGCTGCCTCATCAGCCGCAGATAATTCTGCAGGAAGGCCACCTCGTCGGAGAGGGATATGAGCGGTTTGGAGCTGTCGTAGAGCATATAACGCATCAGCCGCGACATATCGATCACCATCGACTGCGCCCTCTCGGCGTCAATCTCGATCATGCCGTGGATGTTGTTGAGCATGTTCATGTAGAAGTGCGGATTGATCTGGGCCTTGAGGTATTCCAGCCGCGCCTCGGCGTTGGTTTTCATAAGGCTCTCGCGCTCAAGCGTGTCGTCGAAGCGCTGGAACATCAGCGCCACCGCCATATTTACCCCCACCACCAGGAGCGAGTAGGTGAAATCCAGGAACAGAGGCATCGGTATGAGCGGCTTCATCATCGGGTGCGGCCCGGGATGGGGTCGGTGGCGCATCTCGGCCATATGCACGAAGTCGAAATACTGGTAGACCCACATAAGGGCGAGCGCCCCGGCTACCGACAGTATGTAGAATCCCACGCGGTTTTTCAGCAGCAGCCTGGGAATCAGCAGAAAATTGTTCACCAGGAACAGCGCCATAAACGGCAGCAGCGTGCGGGCCATGCGCACGGCCATAGCCGCGTCGAACAGCGGGCGCGAAAGCTGGGCGCGGGTGCTCATAACGTCGAGCATATACAGCCCGGCCGCGAGAATCCACAGCCCGGCGTAGATCCAGCTCTCAAGTCGTCGGTTTCGGAAATCACTCATAAGGCAGTCTCGGAAAACATGGGGGCGCCTTCGGCCCGGCATCCCCGCCATACACCGCGAATATAGCCAAAAACCGCCAAACCACCCGCCCCCGTTCAACCAATCACCCCTTTCGACCCACAAACCTCCCCCGCGAGCCGCCCCTACCCGATTCTCTATAAAAAACTAAACCCGATAGCTTGACGTGTCAGGGGCTACCGGGAATCAACACCGCGAAGTTAATGCTATTTTTATCAGCAACCATATTGGCGTTTATTTTTGAAAAAAAATCAACCTCAAAATTTGGTTTATAAAATAAACCTCGTTAGCTTTGCAACCGAAATCAGTGCGGCAACGCGCTAATCCTCACAAAATCCCCGATATGGAAGACAAAAAAATCAACGAAAGAGAAAGCATCGCGATTATCACTTCGATGATTGCCCGCACAAAAGAGCGCTACAACCTCGGAGACGGCAACATCATGCTTATGTGGGGGTATCTCACCATCAGCATCAGCGCGCTTGTGTGGGTTTTGCTCGCGCTAACCCACAATCCGGCTGTCAACTGGCTATGGTTCCTCGTATGGATAATCGGCGGAATAGCCAGCCCCGTCATGGCGAAAAGGAAAAACATAAAGAAAGGTGCGAAAACCTATACCGACAAGATTATCTCCCGACTATGGTCAATCGTCGGGTTCAGCGCGATTGCCTGCACATTCGCGTGCCTTGGCCTCCTACTCATCAGCGGGGTAGACGCGTGGAGCGCCATGTTGGTCTTCGCGCTCATCATCGTGCCATTTGCCGAAATAGCCAATGGCATAGTCCTGAATGAGTCATCCTGTATGTGGGGTGGCTCGATCGGATTGCTGGCAGGTATATTTTTAACCTGCTGCGTCGCGGGCAAAGTGGCTTTGTCAGCAACTTGGGTGATGCCTCTTTTTATCATATCTTTCATCTGCATGATGATTATACCCGGCCACGCGATTAACCACAAAGCGAGGAAAAATTCATGAAAGAGCTTGACACTCTGCTGCATTCGCAACTGCGTCTCGCGGTTATGTCGATTCTCATGAATGTCGACGAGGCCGATTTTGTCTATCTAAAAGAAAAAACCGAGGCAACCGCGGGCAATCTCAGTGTACAGCTTGACAAGCTTTCGACCGCCGGATATGTGTCATTGGAGAAGGTTGTTGTCGGGAAAAGAACCAGAACCGTCTGCCAGGTGACCGCGCGAGGGCGTAAGGCGTTTGAGGAGTATGTCGAAGCCCTTAAAGAATATCTGAATATTTGAACCGAATTAGGTTAGGATTTGGTTAACGGGGGTGAAAGATGCGGCGGTACGGGATTTTTTTCGTAAATTCGCGGCCTACATCAAACTAAGGCACAATTCCATCCCAAATTTCTAACGTAAAAGATAATATGAAAACCGCATTGATTACCGGCATCACGGGCCAGGACGGCTCCTACCTCGCCGAGCTTCTCCTTGAAAAAGGCTACGACGTCCACGGAACCATCCGCCGCTCGTCGGTCGACTACCGCGAGCGCATCGCCCACCTCGAAGGGCACCCCAAGTTCCACCTTCACTACGCCGACCTCGGCGACTCGATGTCGATAATGCAGGTTGTGTCGAAAGTGCGTCCCGACGAAATCTACAACCTCGCGGCGCAGAGCCATGTGCAGGTGTCGTTTGACTCGCCGGAGTTCACCGCCGACGTCGACGCCACCGGCGTGCTCCGCATCCTGGAGGCAGTGCGCCTCTGCGGCCTCACCGATACCTGCCGCATCTACCAGGCTTCCACCTCGGAGCTCTACGGCAAGGTGGAGGAGGTTCCCCAGAACGAGAACACCCCCTTCCACCCCTACAGCCCCTACGCCGTGGCCAAGCTCTACGGTTTCTGGATCATCAAGGAATACCGCGAGGCTTACAATATGTTCTGCTGCTCGGGCATCCTGTTCAACCACGAGTCGGAGCGCCGCGGCGAAACCTTCGTAACCCGCAAAATCACCCTCGCCGCAGCCCGCATCGCCCAGGGGAAGCAGGACAAGCTCTACCTCGGCAACCTTTCGAGCCTCCGCGACTGGGGCTACGCCAAGGACTACGTCGAATGTATGTGGCTCATCCTTCAGAACGACAAGCCCGAGGACTTCGTGATCGCCACCGGCGAGCAGCACTCCGTGCGCGAGTTCTGCGAGCTCGCTTTCCGCCGCGCCGGCATCGAGCTGCGCTGGGAGGGTGAGAACGAGAACGAGAAGGGCGTCGACAAGGCCACCGGAAAGGTGCTCGTCGAGGTTTCGCCCGACTTCTACCGCCCCACCGACGTGGTGAACCTTTGGGGCGACCCCTCCAAGGCTAAGGCCAAACTCGGCTGGGACCCCTCGAAGAAAACTTCGTTCGAGCAGCTCGTGAACCTCATGGTCGACGCCGATATGGCGAAGGTGGCCGTTGAGCGCGCCGGAGAGCACGTTCGCACCAACCTGGCCGAATATCTCGAAAAAGGTATCGTGAAATGATGCGTAAAGAAGCTAAAATCTACGTCGCCGGCCACCGCGGCATGGTGGGCTCGGCCATCGTGCGCGAACTACGCCGCCAGGGATATGAGAACATCATAACCCGCACCCACGCCGAGCTCGACCTCACCGACCAGCGGGCCGTCAACGACTTCTTCGCCGCCGAGCGCCCGGAGTACGTGTTCCTCGCCGCCGCCAAGGTGGGGGGTATCGCCGCCAACTCCGCCGCCCTGGCCGACTTCATGTATGAAAACATGATGCTGGAGATGAACGTGATCCACGCCGCTTGGAAAAACGGGTGCCGCAAGCTGGAGTTCCTCGGCTCGTCGTGCATCTACCCGCGCCTGGCCCCCCAGCCCATGCCCGAGTCGTGCCTGCTCACCTCCGAGCTTGAGAAGACCAACGAGGCTTACGCGCTGGCCAAAATCTCCGGCCTGAAGTACTGCGAGTTCCTTAACAGCCAGTACGGCACGGACTACATCTCCGTGATGCCCACCAACCTCTACGGTCCCAACGACAACTACCACCCTGAGCATTCCCATGTACTCCCGGCACTGATCCGCCGCTTCCACGAGGCCAAGATGGCCGGGGAGCCGTCGGTCACCTGCTGGGGCGACGGATCGCCCCTGCGCGAATTCCTCTACGTCGACGACCTCGCCAACCTCTGCGTGTTCCTGATGAACAACTACTCGGGCAACGAGACCGTCAACGCCGGCACCGGCAAGGAGCTCACCATCAAGGAGCTCGCCGAGCTGGTTGCCGCCACAGTTGGCTACGAGGGTGAAATCCTCTGGGACGCTTCGCGACCCAACGGCACACCCCGCAAGCTGCTCGACGTGAGCAAGGCCAAGGCCCTGGGCTGGACCTACTCCACCGAACTGGCCGACGGCATACGCCTTAGCTACGACGACTTCCTCAACAACCCCATGCGCGCCGAGCGCTGAACCCTCTCATTATTTATGAAAATCATACTCTTATCCGGCGGTTCCGGCCAGAGGCTCTGGCCCCTGTCGAACAACGCCCGCTCCAAGCAGTTTCTCCGCGTGCTGACAACGCCCGACGGAAGCAAGGAGTCGATGATACAACGCGTGGCGCGCCAGATCCGCGAGGCCGGCCTCACCGACGACATCGTGGTGGCCACGGGCGCCAACCAGATTGACGCCATCGGGCTTCAGCTCGGCAAGGAGACCTCCGTGGTCACCGAGCCCGAGCGCCGCGACACCTTCCCGGCGATCGCCCTGGCCTGCTCATACCTGCGCTCGCAAGGCACCTCGCCCGACGAGCCGGTAATCGTGATGCCCTGCGACTCGTACACCGAGAACACCTACTTCGCGACAATCGGCAAAATGGCCGAGGCCGTTGCCAACCGCGTGGCCGACCTGGTGCTGATGGGCGTGCGCCCCACCTACCCCTCGGCCAAATACGGCTACATAGTGCCCTCCGCGGCCCCGGTTGACGGCCAGCCCGCCCCGGTGGCACGCTTCACCGAGAAGCCCGACGTTGCCAAGGCCGAGGAGCTCATCGCCGAGGGCGCCCTCTGGAACGGCGGCGTGTTCGCCTTCCGCCTGGGTTACCTCACCGCCATCGCCGACCGCTATTTCCCCGGCGCCGACTTCGAGACTCTCCGGTCCTCCTACGGCAAACTCCCCAAAATCAGCTTTGACTACGAGGTGGTCGAGAAGGCCGACTCCGTGGCCGTGATACCCTACTCGGGCGATTGGCGCGACCTCGGCACCTGGAACACCCTCACCGACGAGCTCCGCGACCTCACCCACGGCAACGTGATCACTGACTCATGCTCCTCGACCTACGTCATCAACGAGCTGGAAATCCCGGTGGTGTGCATCGGCGCCAAGGATTTCGTGGTGGCGGCGTCGCCCGACGGCATCCTGGTGTCGGAGCGCAAGCTCAGCGAGAACATCAAGAACCTCGTGGGCGACCTCGGAGCGCGCCCCATGTACGAGAAACGCCGCTGGGGCAAATACCGCGTGATCGATATGATCGAGTTCCCCGACGGCTTCTGCGCCCTCACCAAGCAGCTGACCATCAACGCCGGATGCGCCCTTAGCTACCAGCGCCACAGCTGCCGCGACGAGGTGTGGACCATCATCGACGGCACCGGCGAAATCGTGCTCGACGGCGAGCGCAAGCCCGTGGGCCGCGGCGACGTGATCACTATACCCCGCGGACAGATGCACACCATGCGCGCCACCACCGCGCTCACCTTCATCGAAGTGCAGCAGGGCTCGAACCTCGTCGAGGAGGATATCGAGCGCTTCTCGTTCGACTGGTAATCCCCCCCTGCATACATCCAAGCCCCCGCGCCCTGTCAAAACAGGCGCGGGGGCTTCGTTATTCTCAGTAGCTACTTGCAAACGAGGCTACTATGCGGCAGTTCAGCGAGGGCTGAACACCTCCGCCACCACCGAGTCCGCACCGCAGTAGCGGCGCAGAAGGGAGGCGTAAAGCTCGGCCACCTCATCGGCGGGCATCTCCTCGCCGTAGATATTCACGCAGGCGGTCAGGCTGGTGGTCGACGGGGTGATTTTCGTGCGTTCGTTGTCGCTGGTCGGGGTGCCCACCCCGCCTACCGCGTCGCGGTACACCGGCATGCACTCTATATTGAGCGCCCCGCGGCCGATCCCCTCGTAAGGCTCCCCCGGGCGCCCCACACCGAGAGTCAGCAGGTCACCCTCGATTTTGTCGGAGTCGAACGCCCCGATGGCGTAGCCGCTGGCGATCGACACATAGTTGCACACATCCACAAGGTTGTCAATAAAATACAGCCCTTTGCCGCTCACAATGCGGCGCATAAGCTGCTCCTGGGCGGGACGGTAGCGGTTCGGCTCCTTGTCCAGGGCCTTGTAGGCGGCGCGGGTGGCAGCGATACCTGGCCGGTGGTTGATGTCGGCAATCTCATATGACGCTTCCACGCGCCCGGCCAGCGCCTCCAGCTCGTCCCGCAAAGCGGCATCCGTCGGGCCGTTAACCACTTCGGCGGCAATTCGCACCACGCGCAAACCCGGCGCGGCGATCGCGATTTCCGGGGAAAACTCTATCTTGACTTCTTTCATATCTTCGTTATTCCGGGCTTAATTTGGCCGGGCGCCGCGAATCTAACAACAAAATTCCAAACCATCAAACCTTGCCGCACGATCAGGAACGAAAATAGCGGGGATTTTCGTAATTTCGCGCCGTGATTGATTTCCATAGGGCAATGAGATTCCAAAAGTTAACACAGGGCACGCACGGATGGGCGCTCGCCGCGCTATGCGCCGCCGCGGGTGCGTTCCCTGCCGCGGCTTCGGCGGCTACCGACTCCGTGGCCGCCGCCGAAGCCGCGGAGCTCCTCTCCGGGAAGCTCGACGAGGTGGTGGTCACCGGCCAGTCGGCCCGGCGCCGACTGGAGACGCTCCGGCTCGGTGTCGAGGAACTCGAGCTCTCGAAGCTCGCCCAGGTGCCCCAGCTCTTCGGCGAAAACGACATTATAAAGTCCATAGCCCTTATGCCCGGAGTGCGCTCCGAGGGTGACGGGGGCGGAGGCTTCGAGGTGCGCGGCGGCACCGCGTCGCAAAACCTCATAACCCTCGACGGCATCACACTCTACAATCCGTCGCACGTCATGGGAATCTTCTCGACCTTCAACGACAACGCCCTGGGCCGCGCCACCCTCTACAAAGGGCCCTTCCCGGCAAGGTTCGGAGGCGCTACCGCGGCGGTGCTTGAAACGGCGCTCGCCCCGGGGGATATGGAGCGATGGCACGCGTCGGGCACCATAGGGATCCTCGCCGCCAAGGCCGAGGCCGACGGCCCCGTGGTCAAGGACAGGCTTTCGGTGGCCGTGGCCGCCCGCCGCTCGTATGTCGACGCGTTCCTCCAAATGGTGCCGCAATACCGCGGAACGGTGATGAACTTCTACGACATCACGGCAAAGGTGCGCTGCGTGCCACGCCGTGGCGACCTGCTCGACATCTCCTTCTTTATGAGCCGCGACAATATGGCCCTCGACCGCCTGATGGGGATGTACTGGGGCAATCTCGGAGGGTCGGCGGTATGGACCGCCCGCGCTTCCGACCGCCTGACGTTCACCACCTCCGGCGCGGTCACCGACTACGCGCCCCGTATGTCGATGACCATGATGAACATCGACCAGGAACTCACCGAATACATCCGCGACTTCTCCATCACCGAAAACGCCCGATGGAACGCCGCCGACGGACACGAACTCGAATTCGGACTGCGCTCGCAGCTTCTGCGCGTGAAATCGGCCGAGATGCGCCAGCGCGGCACCGACCTCAAGGAGATCCGTTCCGGGTGGCAGAACTCCCTTTGGGCGAGCTACGACGGCACGTTGGGCGAGCGCTGGGGCGTTTCGGCGGGGGTGCGCCTGTCGGTGTTCACCGCCCTCTCAGGGAGCCGCTTCCACGAGTTCACCGCCGTCGGCGAGGAGGCTCCCGACTTCTCGTCGCGCACATATATCGACGTCGAGCCGAGGCTGAGCGTGAAATTCAACATCACCCCGCTCCACAACGTGAAAATCGGCGGCGGAAGCGCCAGCCAGAACCTCCACGCGGTGCGCTCGTCGACCACCAGCTTCCCCTTCGACCGCTACGCGATCACCTCGGCCAACGTGCGACCCGAGCGCTCCGCGCAAGCCGGAATCGGCTACGCCGGTATGACGGCAGATGCCGCCTTCGACTGGTCGGCGGAGCTTTACTACAAACATTCCGACAACGTTTACGACTACGCCGACGGCCAAACGATGTACTCCCGCATAAACCTCGAAAGCATCATTCTCCGCGGGCGCGGCCGCGGCTACGGCCTGGAGCTGATGGCCCGCAAGAACTCCGGCCCTCTCACCGGCTGGGTCGCCTACACGCTCTCCCGTGCCGAAACCCGCGTACCCGGCATTAACGGGGGGCGCTGGTACGACGCCTCCAACGACCGCCGCCACGACATATCGGTGGCCGCGATCTACAAATTCAACGAGCGCTGGAGCGCCTCGGCCTCCTGGATATTCTCGTCAGGCAACCCGATCACCGCTCCCGATGTGAAATACCAGCTCGACGGCACCACAGTCTACTACTATTCGCGCCGCAACGGCTACCGCGTGCCCCCTACCCACCGCCTCGACCTCTCGGCCACCTGGACCCGACAGGGGAAGCGCTTCACTACCCAATGGGCCTTCGGCATATTCAACGCCTATTGCCGCTATAACCCCTACATTGTTTACTTCACCGACGACCCCGACAAGCCTTCCGGCACCCGGGCCATGCAGCGGGCCCTCTTCTGCCTGGTACCTTCGGTATCCTACACTTTGAAATTCTGAAGGCTATGAGACATTTACGCCAACTGCTGCTCCCGCTGGCCGGACTGATGCTCGGCGCGTGCGAGAAGGAAATAGATTTCACATACCGCGACATCGACCCCATACTCGTGATCGAGGGGGCGCTCACGGGTGAGGAAGCCTCCGTGAGCCTCACTATGACCACCCCGATGGACGAGCCTACCGACCTCGCGCAAGTAACGGGCGCCCTGGTGACTCTCACCGACCTTACCGACGGAAACACCGTCACCCTACTACCCCCGACGGATAATCCCGACGCCCCGTACAGGGCCGATACCGAGGGGGTCGCGGGCCACAGCTACCGCCTTGAGGTACTGCTGCCGGGAAGCACCGAGCCAAACACCGCCGAGTGCGTGATGCCTCCCGCGGCAGGCACTCCCGAGCTATCGCTGGCCTGGATCAAGATGCCCTACGACCGGGTTGCGGTACTTCAAGTGCGCTTCGAAGCGGCCCTGGGGCAATGCTACTGGGTGCGCGTCTACCGCGACGGCGAGGCGTATATGTGGCGCGCCGTATCGGAAAGCGCCGTTGTCAACGGCGAGGTAACCGAAGTATTCATGACCTCGCGCCAGGATATTTCGGAGGAGGATGATGACACGGTGCTCGTCGATGGCGACGAGCTAACGGTGACGGTGGCCCCCGTCTCCCGCGCCATGCATGACTACCTCGAAGCCATCGGGGCCGACAGCTCAGGTCCCCGTATGTTCGCCGGCCCGATGGCCCTCGGCTACTTCCTTGCCGCCCCCCTCTCCTCATCGACCATTACCTTCCACCCCGCCTCGATTCCCGACTTCTAAGCTGGAAAGTTACTTATTTTTGGGTATTTCGAAAATGTCGGCGATAGGGTAACTTCGCGCCCGGATTGAAGCGCCAACCGACTCGCGGACCGCGGCTCCACCTCGCCGCGCAGGAACCTGCCGGATGCGAAAATCGCCCGAATAAAGGCAAAATGACAGCCAAAACTGCGTTTTAACGGCGTTATGTCTTGGTTTTAACAATCTTTTGCCTATATTCGCGACATCAATCGATTCAATCCAACCAGTAACATAACCAGTCATCAGCTTATGGTCGGCAGTTTGCGCGGTTTGCGCCGCGCCATCCTCATATTATTCATCCCCCTGGCGCTACAGGCCGCTGGCGCTCCCCCGGTACCTGAAACAACCCTCAGCGGCACGGTAACCGACAACAACGGAGAGACCCTCCCGGGCGCGGTTGTGAAGGTGAAAGGCACACCTTTCGGAACCACCACCGACGCCGAGGGGCGTTACCTGCTCCGGGGCCGCTTCCCGCGGGGAGCCAAAATCGAGTTTTCATACGTCGGTATGAAGGCCGTGTCGTTCGGCTACGACGGACAGAAAGTGCAGGACGCCGCCATGCAAGGCGACGACAACCTGCTTTCCGAAGTGGTGGTCACAGCCGAGCCGAACATCAACGACATCGACATCCGTGCTCGCTCGGGTGTCGTGCAGAAGGTTGATATGAAGCGCCTTACCGAGAAGCCGATGATCGATATGTCAATGGCGCTCCAAGGCTCCGTGCCCGGACTCATAGTGACCAACACCGGCGAACTCGGCTCGAAACCCACCATACGCATCCGCGGCAACCAGAGCCTCCGCGCCGGCGATGCCGCCAACGAGCCCCTCTATGTGCTCGACGGCAAGGTAATATCTTCCGACGCGTTCATGACCCTCAACCCGCAGGACATCAAGGAAATCAAGATTCTGAAGGATGCCGCGGCGTGCGCCCTTTACGGCATAAAGGCCGCCAACGGCGTGATCGAGATCACGTCGCAGCGAGGCTCGCACTTCGGCTCGCTCGACATCACTTACTCGGTAAACCTCGGCGTTACTTTCAAAGGGCGCCGAGGCGTGAAGGTCATGGACAGCGCCGAAAAGCTCGAACTGGAGCGGCTTATGAAAAACGAGGCCACACCCGGCTACCGCTACAGCGAGGAGTACATTCGACAGACCAACGCCGGAAGCCCGCGGCTCCCGGACCTCATCGCCAGGGGCGCGGCAGTGCTCGACTCGCTCAGGGCCATCAACACCGACTGGTTCGACGAACTGATGCGCAACGCATTCTATCAGAGCCACAACCTATCGCTCCGCGGGGGCAACGAGAGGACCTCCTACTTCGTAAGCGGCAACATCTCGACCCAGGGTGGACAGGTCAAGGGCAACAACACGCTGCGAAGCACACTCCGACTCGGCATCGACCAGACAATCGGCTCGATAGGATATTTCACAATGAGTATGGACGGTGGGTACACCGAAACCAAGACACCTAACGGGAGCTCCTTCACTCCGGCCTCGCTCATCTACAACCTCAACCCCTACGAGACTCCCGGGGGCGGAAAACTGTGGTCCTACCCCAACCGCACCTATGCCGACCTGCTCGCGCAATACAGCGCCAACTCCTCCGACAAACGCGCCGGAGTGTCGGCATCGCTCAACCTTAAGCCCCTCGAAGGGCTGGAAATATCGGGCGTGGCCGGGCTCGACTACCTGCTCACCGACGGCACGCAGTTCACCCCCGCGAGCTCCTACTCCGAGCAGCAGAGCGGTTTCGGCCCGGAGGAGCTCGGCATACTCAGCAAGTACAAAAACACGCTGATGAATTTTAGCTACAACGTCAGGGCGCTCTACAACCGGGTGTTCGACGAGAAGCATGACGTCACCTTCAGCGTAAACCACGACTATTACCTAACATCGACCGACAACCTCGGCATCACCGGCTACGGAGTGGGCGACCACCCTTCGGGGGCACTTATCAACCAGAGCCTCACGGGTGCCCGCAAGCCGTCGGTCTCACCCTACAAGGAGAAGGTCGCGCAGCTCGGCGTCGGGGCGGTGGCCGGATACACCTACGACCACACCTACGACCTCTTCGCGACCTACAAGCTCGACGCATCGTCGGTGCTCCCCGCGTCGAAGCGGTGGAACTCGGCGTGGGCCGTCGGCCTGGGATGGACCCCTACCTCATACGGGTTCCTGGACTCCAACCCCGTGCTCTCGCGACTCAACATCAAGGGCTCCTACGGGCGCACAGCTTCCCTCGCCGGGGTCAGCGCCGCCCAGACTATTGGCACTTTCGCCTACACCGAGGACGCCTACTCCACCCAGAGGCTGCTGCAACTCCTGGCGCTTTACAACGGCGACCTGGAGCCTGAGCACACCACCTCGATCGACGCGGGGGCGCAACTGGGGCTGTTCCGCTTCCTCAACATCGACTTCCAATGGTACCGCCGCGAGACCGCCGACGCGCTCCTCGACGTGCCTATCGCCGCCAGCAACGGCTTCAATATGATGAAACGCAACATCGGCACCCTGCGCAACGACGGCATTGAGGTGTCGGCGTCGGTCAACTTCGACAACCTCGCTCCCGACTTCCGCATAAGGGTCGGAGCCTCGGTGGCCTACAACAAGAACACCGTGGTCGACCTCTATTACACCGACAAGCTCTACACCAGCGAGAGCTCCCTGATTCCTGACTTCCAGGTCGGCCGCGCCTACGACATTCTCTACGGGCTGCGGTGGGGCGGCATCAACTCGGTGACCGGGCTCCCGGTGTTCCTCGGCAAGGACGATCGCGAAATCGAACCCGGCAAGACCCAGCTCACACGCGACGATTTCGTTAGCCTGGGACACACCACTCCCCCCTACTCCGGCACGGTGAACCTGAGCCTGGGTTGGCGCGAGTTCGAGCTCGACGCCGACTTCTACTGGGTGAAGGGGGGCATACGCCAATACAGCTACACATATGTGCGCGACCGCGACAACTGCAACCAGAACGCCATAGCCGGGCTCACGACCGATATGTGGTTCCAGCGCGGCGACACCGGCAAGCAGTACCACTCGCCGTTCTACTCCTCGGCGGCAATCGAGACCCTCTCCTACGCCAACACCCACAATACCGGCAGCAGCGACTACCTGCGCCTGTCGATGCTGTCGTTCCGCTACCGATTCCCGCGGAAAATCCTCGACAAGACCCGCGGCATCGTGAAGTACGCCTCGGTAGCTCTCCAGGCCTCAAACCTCTTCACCATCACCCCCTACAACGAAGCCGACCCGGAGACGGGGCAACTCGGAGCCTCGATCCAGCCGGTGATGACCGTAAACCTTAGTGTGACATTCTAAACAGGCTACGCTGATGAAAAAACATATCATAGGCATACTGCTGGGCGCCGCCTGCTGCGGATGCTCGCTCGACATTCCCTACGACAACCAGTTCTCCGACCCCGACGCCATAACCACGCCGCGGACCGCCCGCGAACTGCTGGCCTCGGCCTACGCGGCACTCCCCAACCCGGAATTCGACCTGTCGCTGATGACCGACGACTTCGCCCCGACCTACTGGGCGTCAAGCAATCCGTCGCTCCTGAACCAGTACAACTGGCAGCCGCAGGCCGTGCAGGACATATCAGCAACTACCTGGAGCGGCTACTACGGGGTTATCTCGACCCTCAACGCGCTCATCGAGCGGGTGCCCGCCCTACCCGACAGCGACGAGAAACGCCGCATAAGGGGCGAGGCGCTCGCACTCAAAGCCTACTGCTATTTCCAGCTGACGCGCCTCTACGGCCCGGACTACGCCGCCGACCCGGAGGCCGACGCGATAGTGATAAAGGACGCGCTCGCGATGGCCAACCTGCGGCGGTCGTCGGTAAGGGCTTCTGTCGACGAGGTGAAACGGCTGCTGCGCGAGGCGCTGGCCGATATGGGCGACACCGAGACCTCGACCGACTGGCTCGGCCCCGACGCGGCGAAGATTCTGCTGGCCCAGGCCCAGCTCTACAGCGGCGAATACAACGCCGCGGCGGAGACGGCCAAGGCCGTGCTCGACTCCCGGGGCTTCGGGGTGTTCGAACCAGAGGCATACCGCTCGCTATGGACCGGGGGAGCGTGCGCCGAGCGCGTGTTCGCTTATAACAGCCCCGTCAACTCGCAATCGTTCTACCTCGGCATCGTGTACGACACCTCGTCGGGCGACTATTTCGCGATGGCTCCGGCGCTGGTCGCGTCCTACGGCGAGAATGACTGCCGCCGCGACGCGAGCGTCTACAGCGCAGTGTCCCCCTCCATAGGCGAGCAGGACTACTTCGGCAAATACAACGCCGAACGGAAGGAACAGCGCGAAATCGAGCTTATAAACAAACTGCGCGTCAGCGACGCGCTCTTCACCTACGCCGAAGCGTGCTGCATGGGTGCCGATCCGGGCGAGGGCGGCGCCAGGGAGGCCGTCAACGAGTATCTTTCGCGGCGCGGAGCGGAGCCGCTCGACGAGTCGCTCTCAGGGCGCGAACTGCTCTCGGCCATCCTCGCCGAGAAACAGAAGGAGTTCGCGGGCGAAGGGCAGCGTTACTTCGACCTCAAACGCTACGGAGAGGTCGCCGGGAACGCCCGAGTCGCCGCCGGCGACTACCGCTGGTGCTGGCCCATTCCCCGCGACGAGTATCTCTATAACGAGAATATGACCCAGAACCCCCAGTGGCCGATGACCTCCTTCGGCTGAGGTCCTTTTATATCAGTCTATAATTCAATTATCAATCATTTAACTATAATACAGCAATGAACATCAACAAGTATCTCGCGTCAGCCGCGGCCCTGTTCCTGTCGTTCGCCGCGGTGTCATGCAGCGACGACAATTCTTCCGACGAACCCGCCGCCAAGACCCACATCTACCTCGCCACCGCCGACGGCACCACCTCCATTTCCGAGGATTCCGACCAGGAGGTGACTATCACCGTTGACCTCAGCGCCGCTGCCGCCGAAACCCTCACGCTCGACTTCCAGCTCACGGGCGACGGTGCCGACGCCCTGGCGCTCGAAGGGAACCCGGTGACAATAGCGAAAGGCGCGACCACCGGCTCCTTCATCATTAAATCGAAGCAGGGTGGCACCCTTACCGCCGCCGCTTCGGCCACTCTGGCCATCAACGGCCTCGACGCCGCAAAATATGACCTTAAGGAGACCGTTACCATAACCGTGCTCCCCACCGTTAGTCTCGCCGACCTCACCGAGGAGCAGAAGGCGATGCTCGACCACTACGCTTCGGAGCTGGGTATGGACTTATACCCCTGGCTTGGCAATGTGGCGCTCACAGGCACCATCGAGTTTCCCGGCAGCGGCACCCGCGAACCCTTCGTAGCCCCCGCCACCATCAATCTCAACGGACGCACTCTCTTCAGTCTCAGCGCCGAAGCCACCGACGACACCCCCGCACTCGATATGGCGGCCAACCCGATGGGTATGTCGGAGTACCTCCACAAATCGTTCCGCCAACTGACGGTCGAGGATAAGGAATACTTCGACAACGAGGACGCCGACTACTCGCTGCGCCTTATGGCCCTCCTGAACTGGACAGAAAGCTCGACCGAGACTTTCAACGTCACCCTTCCCGGCCTCAAGATAACCGACTTCGACCCCGCCACCAAGAAGGCCGCCGTGGAGTTCGTTGTCGAGGGTGACAACTACGTGCTCGGCACCGACGGCACCCCCGTGCACGACGACATCAACGACTTCGACCTCACATACGACTTCTCGTCGGACCGCGTGGCATTCGCCTATACTTATTCGGCCTGGGACCGCATGCTCGCCCTGATCGAGTCGCGCAACCCCGACGCGCTCGAACTGATGAGCTCCACCCTCAGCCACCCCGCCCAGTATCTCGGCATATCGAGCGTGGGCTCCGACGACTGGGAAATCGACGAGGAAGAGGACGGCGTGCGCGACCTCTACACCGCCCCCAAGGGTGAGATTGACTTCGCCGCCGGAACCATGACTTTCGAATTCCCCTTCGACCACGCCGACCAGTACGGCTACTCCAGGGTAAAGGTGGTGTACACCCTTGCCAAATAACCGCGTAAAACGTATCTTCGCGTAAAGCCCCGCCACCCCGCCTTCTCCGCGGGGTGGCGTTAAAAAAACAACACCGTGAAACAACCCCTTAGATCCATACTGAAAAGTATACGCTTACTTGCCGCCCTTGCCGGGGCGGCAATGTTTGCCTCAATACCAGCGAGGTCGGCCGACCTCGCGACCGACACCATAGCGCTCCCGGCGGGAACCGTCGAGGGAGTGCTCGACAACGGGCTCCGCTATCTGATTCTGCCCAACGATTTCCCCGCCGGACGCGCCGAGTTCCGCCTGGTTTGGAAGGTCGGCGCGGTGCAGCAGGATGACGACCAGGGAGGATGCGCCCACTTCCTTGAGCACATCGCTTTCGGAGGGAGCGAGAACTTCCCCGACCGTGGAGCGGTGGCCTACCTGGAGTCGCTCGGCATGAAGTATGGGATCGACATAAACGCCTACACCGGCCACGACCGCACGATATATATGTTCGCCACCCCTTCCGACTCGCTGCGCGAGGGGGGATTCGCCAAGCCGCTATCCATTATACGCGACTGGATGGACCGCCTGACTATCAACCCCGCACGGGTGGAAACCGAGAAAGGCATCATCCTCGAAGAGCTTCGGTCGACGTTCCAGGAGGACCCGTTCTACGACCTGAAGATAGGCCAGAACCGATTCAGCCGGAGAATGCCGCTGGGCAACGCCGACGAGATTTCGCGGATGACCTCCGACGTGCTCGCGGCCTACTACCGCAAATGGTACATACCGTCGCTTGGGGCCGTGGTGGTCGCAGGCGACGTGGATCCGGCGTCGGTCGAGCGGGAAATCAAGCGCCAGTTCTCCTCGCTGCAAAAGGCACCCGATCCGGGATACCGCGCTTACGCGCTCACCTATGACCCTCCTAGGCAGATTATGGTCGAGGCCGACTCGCTTAACACCCGCGAGGAGATCGAAATCATGCTCCCCCACTCCTCGCTTGTGACGCGCACGCTTGCCGACGCCCGACGCCAGCAGTTAGGGGGGATTGTGGTCAGCGCTCTTGCCCGCCGCATAGCCGACGAGGGGCTGAAGGGTGACGTCAGCGACGCCTGGTACCTCGGCTCGACCAACCACCTCGTGTTCACGGCGCGGGGAAGCGGGGATATGGCGGTTGACTCGTGCGTGGCCCGCATCGCCAACACCGTCGCGAGCGCCGCCGACCTCGGTTTTACCCCCGAAGAGATAGAATATCACGCCCGCAAGGCGGCAAAACGGCTTGAACGGCTCGCCGGCAACGGCGGGAAAAGCTCGGATATGTGGTGCGACGATTTCGCCGACTATATAATCACCGGCGACCGATACCTCTCCGACCCGCGACAGGTCAAGCGGCTCAGCGAGGCCGTTGCCGCGATTTCGGCCTCAGAGGCCACCGAATTGCTGAAACAATGGCTTAATGAGGCTGCCGACACGATGCTGATAGCCGTCAGGACCATCCCGGAGGAAGCCTCTGGCCGCACGCTCGCCGCCATAACCGCGCGGTGGGCCGAGGGCTTGGCCGCCCCGCGGCACCCCTACGCCTTCACCCCGGATGAGGAGACCATATTGGAGGAGATACCTACCCCGGCGGTGCTCGCTGAGCGCTTCCCCTACGACGAAAAAATGGTCAGCGCGCGGCGCGACTACGCCTCACTCGGCATCCGCTCCTACGAGCTGGCCAACGGCATAACGCTGCTAATCAAGCAGACTGCCGACGACGGCCCCGCGCTCTTCGGCTCGTTAGCCCCGGGAGGCTACAGCTCGCTCACTCCCGAGCGGCTGCCGCTGCTCAACGGCACCGCGTCATACATCGACATGGGGGGGATAGCCAAGGGACCAGAGAATCTGGGCGACTACCTGTACCGCAACGATATGTCGCTTTCAACGACGATTGAAAACGACTGGCACGGATTTCTCGGCGCCTTCGATGCGGCTAAGTCGGCAGAATTTTTCAACCTCGCTTTCGAGAAGATCACCGACCCGCAACTCTGCTACTCCGACTTTGAAGAAATCCGCGAATCGATGCTTGAAGACGTTGGCAAGGAGTCGATTCTCGAAAAGATGCTTAACCGCGCGCCCGACAGGATGCTAACCGCCCGTATGGACGAGCTGATGGGCAACGGCGCTCCCGCGCCGGCACGCGACAACTCGGCGGAAGGGCTCGAACTTCAACGTCGCGCGATACGCGCTATGAGCCTCGACTCGATGGCCACATTCTACCGCGGGCTTTTCAGCCGCCCGGAGGGGAGCGTGTTCATCATATGCGGCAACTTCAACCCCGACAGCGTGGCGCGGCAGTTCATACCCGTGTTTTCGCGGCTTGAGCCGTCGGCAAAGCCTCTTCCGCGCCAAAACTCCGTCCTGGCGCTCCCGACTGAAACCCTCAGCCAGCGGTTCCCCAACGAGAACCCCTCGCAAACCGCGTTCGACTACCTCTTCTTCGGCCGTTATGAACCGGGGCTGCGCGAATCGCTGGTGCTGAAACTTATGAGCAACGTGCTGCGCAACCATGTGATCGCCGAGCTGCGCGAGAAGCGCGCCCTGGTGTATTCCCCCTTCGTGGCCCTAAACTACGAAGGGAAGCCGAGAGGATACTTCTACTTCGACATCAACTCTTCGGCCGACAACGCTCGGATGCCTGAGGTACACAAAGCTCTTTTCGATGTGATAAACCATCTGCGTAGCGAGGCGGTGGATGCCGCCGAACTCGACGCGCTGAAACGTTCGTGCGTTATCGCCAAACGCGAGACGCTCAACCCGTACTCCCCATCGGCCTGGCGCTCAACGCTCCTGTCGCTGTTGAAAAACGGCGAGAATCTGGCCGACTTCGACCGCTACGAAGCCGTAATCGACTCAATCTCACCCGAAGAGGTGCGCCGAGGCTTTGAATCTTTCCTGAACCCGGAGCTATATGCGCTTCTGTATATGAGCGACACCGAGGCGCGCCTCGACTGAGCCCAGCCAACTTCCCCGAAACCCAACCGTATGACCTGCTGAAACAAAACAATATGAGAAAAACAATAACCAACCTGCTGTTCGCGCTCGCCGCTCCCGCGCTGATGGGCGCGACGCCGGAAGCATACCGCCTATTTGACAATTCCGGGCGGCCAGTGACGTTCGACGAAATGGCCGACTCGCTGAGCCGTGCCGACGTGGTGTTTATCGGCGAAAACCACAACTGCCCGATTTCCCACTGGATGGAGCTTGAGATTACGAAAGCCATGCACCGGGCCCACGGCTCCTCTCTCACCATCGGAGAGGAGATGATGGAGGCCGACAATCAGCTGCTTCTCGATGAATATATGGGCCGTGCGATCGAATACGACCGCTTCGAGGCCGAAGCGCGACTGTGGGACAACTACTCGACCGACTACTACCCCGTCGTGTTCTACGCCAAAGAAAACCGCATACCATTCGTGGCCACAAACATCCCGCGGCGCTACGCCTCCGTGGTGAAAAACCGCGGTCTCGAAGCCCTCGACTCACTCTCCGACGAAGCCAAACGCTACATCGCCCCCTTGCCAATACCCTTCAGCTTCGACCATGAGAAGTCAGAAGCAGCTTTCGGAATGATGCAGGCCCTCGGAGGACGCACATCCGGCGATATGGAACGCCTCGCCCAGGCGCAAGCCGTTAAGGATGCGACAATGGCCTGGTTTATCAGCCGCAATATGGATGGTCGCAAATTTCTGCACATAAACGGCTCCTACCATTCCGACAACCGCGACGGAATCGTCCCCTACCTTCTTCGCTACAAACCCCGCACCAAAGTCGCCACCGTAACCTCCGTCCGCCAGGAGGACATCACCACCCTTGATCCCGACAACCTTGGCCGCGCCGACTTCTACATCGCCGTCCCCGAAGAATTCCCCACCTCCTACTAACCCTCACCCAAGCTCAACAAAACCAAAAGGCGCCAATAACGCCAACCAACAAAACCCCGCTATAGGCCATCAGCTCTATAGCGGGGTTAAATACATTCTATTCCAGCAAAAACCAATATAATCACTCCAATTCCCAAACCTCCCAAAATTCCCATTATTCTCAAATCTCCCATTAATCCCAAAATTCCCATTACTCCCAAAACTCCCATTAATCCCACCTCCCGGCCAGGCTGGGGGTATAAAGCAAGAGGCCCCCGGGTCCTTTCGGATCCGGGGGCCTCGGAAGGG
>CAJUKE010000003.1:113463-172372 GCA_910587075.1 uncultured Muribaculaceae bacterium | reverse complement strand
AAATTTTGAAAGGGCAACTCTGATAAGGTAAAATAGGTATAACTTACCGAAGTTTGTATTAAGCAAAGATTTCTCGGTTTTGTTTAATTTGCAGAACAAGTAAAACTACTATAATGAAGACAGTAACATTAAATAACGGGGTTGTAATGCCCCGGATTGGCTACGGAGTATATCAGGTATCTCCCGTCGAGTGTGAACGTTGTGTTTCCGATGCTCTGAGTGTCGGCTACCGCATGATTGACACCGCCCAGGCTTACCACAACGAGGAAGGCGTTGGAGCCGCCGTTAAGAAAAGCGGCATTTCACGCGACGAACTTTTCCTGGTGTCTAAGGTGTGGATTTCAAACTATGGGTTTGAAAAGGCCAAGGCCTCGATTGACGAGAGCCTGCGCAAACTCGGCACCGACTACATCGACCTGATGCTCCTCCACCAGCCCTTCTGCGACCGCTACGGCGCTTACCGCGCACTGGAGGCCGCCTATAAGGAGGGGAAGGTCCGCGCGATCGGTGTAAGCAACTTCTATCCCGACCACTTCATCGACCTGGCGAGCAACGTTGAGATCGCTCCCGCTGTCAATCAGGTTGAAACCCATGTGTTCGACCAGCAGACCGAGGCTCAGGGATATATGAAAGAGTTTGGCACACATATGATGGCGTGGGCTCCCCTCGCCGAAGGTCGCAACAATTTCTTCACCAACCCCGTGCTCGAGGAAATCGGCAAGAAATACGGCAAATCGGTGGCCCAGGTCGCTCTCCGCTGGCTCATCCAGCGCGATGTGATCATAATACCGAAGTCAGTCCACGTCGAGCGTATGCGACAGAACCTCGATATTTTCGACTTCGAGCTGTCGGGCGAGGATATGGCGGCCATCGCGGCTCTCGACACAAAACAGAGCCTTTTCTTCGACCATCACGCCCCCGAGGTTGTAAAGATGTTCATGGGCTGGAGATAAGAAAGAATCGTATGAAGATAAGAAACATATTGAAAGCGGCCCTGGCGTTAGCGGCTCTGCTGATTGGAGCCAACCTCTACGCCGCCGGGCCGAAAGCCAAAACCGAAAAAAAAATGAAATCCATAATCGTATACTTCACCCATTCCGGCAACACGGAACTGGCCGCTAAGAAACTGGCGGAAGTGACCGGCTCCCCGCTCGTACGGTTGCTCCCCTCCCAGCCTTACACCGCCGAGGATGTCGATTGGGTCAACGAGCAGTCACGTTGCACCCAGGAGCACCTTAACCAGACGCTCCGTCCCGCCCTCAAACCCTTGGATGTTGACTTCAGTCAATACGACACAGTGTTCATCGGATTTCCCATATGGTGGCACGAGGAGCCTGCGGTGATACGCACTTTCCTTGACACCACCGATTTGAAAGGGAAGGAATTGTACCCCTTCTGCACATCCTACGAAAGCCCGATGTCCGAGGCTGACGCGACTTTGCGTAAAGGTTATCCTGACCTCAAATGGCACACCGGCCTCCGCCTTCCCGCGAGCGCCGACAAAATCAAAGAATGGATCGCCCGATAACCTGCTTATGAACACGGCGGAAAGCCCACTCCGGGGCTCTCCGCCGTGTTTATTCAGCGACCAATCGCGGCTATCACCTGCGGTGACATCCGCGGTCACCCTGGCGGGGCTGCATAGGTTGGGCATCCTCGGTCAGCTTAAGCTCGCTGCCGTTTGACAGCTCAACCTCGTAACCGCCGCGCTTGCGGGAAATCTCCACGATGCTGATTAGCAGGCCGCTTCGCGAATTACACAACTCCTCACCAAGATCGAATAGCGTGCCGCGGTAGGAGCGGCAAATGGAATTATGGTAACAGAAACTTACTTTTGTGCAAGCCGTATTATGGGGATTTCCCGTAAATTCGCGATATTAAGGGGTCCGGGCACGCGGCGCGGATTCCTATATCAGCATATTCTGTCAGCAAAAAACCGATCTATGAAAAAGTATCTTCTGTTCGCGCTCATCAGCGCGGCGACTCTGACTGTAGGTGCCAAGTCGAAAGTGTTCATGACCCGGGAAATCACTCCCGAGGCCCTCGTCAAGGTTTACAAAGCGCTCGGGCGACCGGCCGACGGCCACCGCGTGGCGGTGAAAATCAGCACCGGCGAAGCCGGAAATCCCAACTATCTGAAGCCCACGCTGATCAGCGCTTTGGTCGATTCCGTGAGGGGGACCATCGTCGAGTGCAACACGGCTTATGCCGGAAAGCGTAACACTTTCGAGGCACACTGGCAGACAGTCCACGACCACGGCTACGACTCTATCGCCCCCGTCGACCTTATGGACGAGGAGGGTCAGATGAAAATTCCCGTGCGCGACCGCCGACACATAAAATACGACATCGTTGGGAGCCACCTCCCCCGCTACGACTTTATGGTCAACCTGGCGCATTTCAAGGGGCACGCGATGGGCGGCTACGGCGGCGTGCTTAAGAACGCGAGCATAGGCGTGGCCTCGGCCGACGGCAAAGCCTACATCCACTCCGCGGGCAAAACCGACAAGGCTGGGGAGATATGGCAGAATATCGCCGAGCAGGACCTCTTCCTCGAATCTATGGCGGCCGCGGCGCAGGCTGTCGATGACTACTTCGGCGACAACATCGTATACATCAACATAATGAACAATATGTCGGTCGATTGCGACTGCGCCGCCCACCCCTCCGAGGTGCTCCTGAAGGATTACGGCATCCTGGCCTCCACTGACCCCGTCGCGCTCGACAAAGCATGCGTCGACATCATATTCGGTATGAAACCGTCTGAGGGGAACGACAACGCACCACTCATTGAGCGCATCAACAGCCGGCACGGAACCCACACGATCGACCATGCGGCAGCCATAGGGCTCGGTTCCACCGATTATGAGATAGTGAACCTCGACCAGCTTGAATAAGACTCCGACACTGATGAGACCGCGACTGCTCCCCCTCTTCGCGCTGGCTGTTTCCGCCGCCTCCTCGGCGGCTGAAACAGCCGACTCCACCCTCCATCTTGGCGAAGTGGTGGTTACCGGCACCAACAGCCGGGTATCGAAGGACCTCCTCCCCTACACCGTGTCGGTAATCGGCCCCGAGCGGCTCGAATCAGCCGGGCAGACCCAGGTGCTGTCGGCAATCTCGGGTATGGTGCCGAGCCTCTTCGTCAGCGAGCGAAGCATCTTCGGTTTCGGGGTAAGCAACGGCGGTTCGGGCCACATCAAGCTCCGCGGCGTGGGTGGCGACCGCGCCAGCGCCGTGCTTATGATGGTCGACGGCCAGCCCCAGTTCGCCGGAATCTACTCCCACCACATAGCCGACTTCTATTCCAAGGAATACGTCGAAAGGGTCGAGGTACTCCGCGGCCCGGGCTCGGTGCTATACGGCTCAAACGCCATGGCCGGGGCCATCAACGTCATCACAAAGAATCCCCGCCAGCGGGGCGTGCGCACCACCCTCACCACCCAGTACGGCTCATACAACACCTGGCTTACGTCGCTGACCAACACTACCCGCTTCGGACGATTCTCCTCGCTGGTGTCGCTGTCCTACAACCGCACCGACGGCACTACCGACAACTTCGACTTCCGCCAAGCCGAAGGGTATGCCAAGATAGGCTACGACTTCTCGGACCATTGGAAAGCCGTAGCCGACTACACGCTGACGCGTTTCAAAGGGAACGACCCGATATATCCGAAGCTCTCCGACCCGGAGTCGACCGACATTTACAGCCAAAGCATAACCCGCGGCGAGGCCTCGGTGAGCGCCACCAACCGCTACGGCTCCACAAACGGCTCTGTGAGGGCTTATTATAGCTACGGCAACCACTTCGTCGACGATCCGCGCCACTTCCACAGCACCGACGACCGCTTAGGAGTGATAGCCTACCAGAACTTCTCACCTTGGCGGGGCGCGGCGGCAACTGTGGGCTTCGACTTCGACCGTTATTCCGGCGAGATACCCACTTCGGGTGGCAAAGACCACGCGGAGGGCTCCATGACCACTATCGGACGAAAGACAATCACCGAGTACTCACCCTACATCACCCTCTCCCAGACCCTTGCCGGGAATCTGCTCAACCTCAACGGGGGCCTGCGTATGGCCAACAGCGATATGTTCGCGACCCAGTGGGTTCCCCAATTCGGCTTCGCGCTCAACCCGGGACTCGGTTTCACCCTTAAAGGCACCCTCGCCATGGGCTACCGCAACCCGTCGTTCCGCGAGTTATACCTCTACCGTATGGCGAATTCCGAGCTCGACCCCGAGCGCATGATGAACTACGAACTCAGCCTCGGGAAGCAGTTCTCGCGCTACCTCAACGCCGAGCTCACGGCATACTACAGCAAGGGTGACAATATGATCCAGGTAGTCGACAACAAGAACCTCAACACAGGCCGCTTCATCAACAAAGGCATCGAGTTCTCGGCCAACAGCCATCCCGTCGATAACCTATGGCTCTTCGCCTCATACAGCTACCTCCACACATCGCTCACCGACCTCGTGGGCGCTCCAGCGCACCAGTATTATCTCGGCGCGGAGCTTTCCCTTTGGAAGCGCCTTAAAATCGCCGCCGACCTCAAGGGTGTCGCCGGGCTGTATGTGGCTCCCGACGTGCCTGACCAGGACTACGCCCTCCTCAACCTGAAAATCTCTTTCCGGGCATGCCGCTTCGCCGAGCTGTTTCTGCGGCTCGAAAACATCACCGACGCCCGCTACACCATCAACCGCGGCTACCCGATGCCCGGTTTCACAGCTCTCGGAGGCCTGAAACTCACCTTCTGACCACCGAGGACACGACCTTTCGGCCCGTTTCATTTGTTAATATAAAGGAAGCCGAAGCCAACGTTGGCTTCGGCTTCCCCGATTATATAGTAAAGACACTTAGCAATATGAAACGAATAGTACTACTTCGCCACGGCGAGAGCGAATGGAACAAAGAGAACCGATTCACCGGATGGACCGACGTTGACCTCACGCCCAAAGGTGTCCGCGAGGCCGCCGAGGCCGGAGACCTTCTGCGCTCGAAAGGCTTCAAATTCGACCGGGCCTACACCTCGCTGCTTAAACGCGCCGTAAAGACCCTCGACACCGTGCTCGACCGCATGAACCTCGACTGGATTCCCGTAGAGAAGTCCTGGCGACTCAACGAGAAGCACTACGGCATTCTGCAAGGGCTCAATAAGAGCGAAACCGCGGCCGAATACGGCGAGGAGCAGGTACACCTGTGGCGCAGGGCCTACGACGTCGCCCCGGCACCCATACCCGTAGGCGACCCGCGAGATCCGGCTCTCGACCCGCGATACGCCGGGGTGCCAGACGCCGAACTGCCGCGCACCGAGTCGCTCCGCGACACCATAGCCCGCACAATGCCCTACTGGGAGTGCGTCATACTCCCCTCGCTCAAGCAGTGCGACGACATACTCATCGTGGCCCACGGCAACAGCCTGCGCGGCATCATAAAGCACCTGAAAGGGATTTCCGACGCCGAGATTTCATCGCTGAACCTCCCTACGGCCACTCCATGGGTATTCGAGTTCGACGACGGCCTTAACCTCGTGAAGGACTACATACCCGGCGACTCCGAAGAGGTGCGCCGCCGTATGGAAGCCGTGGCGGCTCAGGGCAAAGCCTGAGCCTCCGCTGCTTTCCGCTCGCCGCGATACAGGCGCTTGATCGAGCGCCGTATAGTGCTCCATTTCGGGAAAATGGCCGACGGCCTCGGCGGGAAATAGCTTACAAGGATGATTACCACCGATACCGCGGCGGCAATCAGAAGCCATCCGTAAATCTCCTTCATCGAAACCACGAGCGCCTGTCGGCCGACGGTCCCCATCACCTCGCCGAGGCGGGCATACCCCCCGGCGTACGATGTGTCGGTAACCGCCGCCGACAGCAGGGCGGCGTTTTTGGCCACTGTTCGGCTGAGCCATTCGCCTACAATCGCCGGGCCAAAAGCCGCTCCCATCACAGCCCCGGTAAACCCGTTGATGGTCAGCGCCTGAGGGAATACCTGGAACGGCAGTCCGCTCTGAACGATCGACGTGAGGAACACTATTGAGATTATCACCGCGCCGGCGCCCCTGATGAACAACGGCACGAACAGAGCCTCCTTCTCGACACCGTAGTCGATGCCGAAATAAAAATACGCGAGATATACGGCAGCCAGGATAAAGCCGATGGCGGTCATTGTCTTGTAGCGCCACTTACGCAGGGCAAAGGTATAGTAAGTAAAGGCGCACCCCGCCACTATGCCAACGAAAACGTACCAGTTGAGGTCGATGAGGTTGGTCTCGTCGAAGCCCAGAATCGCGGAGGCATACCCGTGCTCGAACACATGCTCCGTCGCCATCAGCGTGAAGAACACGAGATACACGAGCGTAGCCCTGATGACATTGCGGTTCTTAAGTGCCTGGAAACTTACATATGGATGCCTCAGAAACGACGCCCTCCACAGGTTAATGGCCAACAGGGCACAACCGAGGATGGTGGCGCCCCGTATCTCCGCGGCCTCCCACCAGTCGTAATAGTTGCCGTAGACACACACGAAGGTGAAGCAGAGCATGAAGCCGCCCCAGAGCAGTCCGCCGAGCCAGTCGATACCGAGCAAGGGTATAAACATCGGAGCCCTCACGGGCTTCACCAGTATCAGCACCAGCACCATCATAAGCGCCAGCGACCCAGTCATTATCCAGTGCATATACTCCCACTGCCAGTTGAACGCGGCGTAGACCGCCGCTATGCCGCTCAGCTGAATCACGCTGTCGACCACGATATAGACGTAGCAGAAAAACACCGACATATCGCGCGTCGGGGTCAGCCACAGCTGGATGGTCGAGTTGCAGGCAAACGTGGCCTGCATCCTGAACCACCCCGCCACGAAGCACACCCCTACAAGCAGCGCCACCGATGAAGTATGGGCGCATATGACGTTGGCGGCCATCAGCACCATAGCGCACACCAAAAGCTGGGTGCGGTTGGAAAAGCGGAATTTTACGCGGAACATCACGGCGAAATTGATCGCCAGCCCGACGATAGAAGCGTAGCCCGCCATGAGTATGTCCTCGCGCATAAGTGCCGTGGTGCCGACCATATCGTTGACAGCCGCGAGGTAAACGCCTCCCGAAAACTGCACGATCAGCACAAAGAATATAAAAATCCAGGGCTTCAGACGCCGCGGTACGAAGTTCGGGACGTCGGGAATATCAAACGGGCCCTGGGGTGCGTGCCAGTCAGCCATACGTCAATACTTTACCTCGCACTCGACGTTCATCCCGGCCCGGAGCTTCGCCATCTCGGCCGGGTCATTCCCCTCGGCGAACTCGATTCGCACCGGTACGCGCTGGCGCACCTTCACGAAGTTACCGGCCGAATTATCCTGCGGCAGCAGCGACAGCGAGGCACCAGTGGCCTTGGAAATGGATACCACCCTACCCTCGAATTTCACTCCGGGGATGGCATCGACCTTAATCTCTACCTCGCTACCCGGGGCTATGTGGCGCAGCTGTGTCTCCTTGTAATTGGCGGTGACCCATACGTCGGCCGAGTCAACCACGTCAAGAAGGGTCTGGCCCGGCTGCACAAGCTGCCCGACCTGGATTTCCTTTCTGGAGGCGAAGCCGTCACAAGGCGCGACGATGGCGCAGTACGAAAGGTTAAGCTCAGCCGTCTCCAACAGCGCTTTGGCAAGCTCTATGCCGGCATCGTTCTGAGCTATGCGCTGACGCGTTTCATCGACCACCGAATTGGTTGCCGAGCGCTGGCGCGCGAGCATCTCGTAGCGGGCCTTCTTGGCCTCATAGTCGGTTTTTGCCACATCGTACTGCTGACGTGTCACAGCCTCCTGTTCGAGGAGTTTGCTGTAGCGTGCCAGGTCGGTCGCGGCCATATCCATCAGCACCTTGGCCTCGGCGATTGAAGCCTCGGTAACGGCCACATTGGCGGAAGCCACACCCACGGTGCGGTCGGCCACCCCGCGCCCCGCGAGGGCGTTCTGATAGTCGGCCCGGGCCTGCGCCACGCGAAGCCGCATATCGGAATCGTCGATTACGACAAGCGTGTCGCCCTTCTTCACCGGCTCATATTCGCGGAAACGGATCTCCTTCACATAACCCTGCACGCGGCTGTTGACCGGCACGATCTGCTGCCGTACCTGGGCGTTGTCGGTGAACTCCACATCGCCGAGGCGCACGAATTTGCCGCCGACCCACAGAGCGGCCGCCGCTACAACGACGCCCGTCACGATATACGATAATACTTTCTTGGTATGGTGTTTCATATCTGTCCCGTTGTGAAAAGTAGTTTGTAGTAAGAGTAAATGATGTTGATGCGGGCGTTCACGAGCAACTGCTCAGCCTCAAGTTTCGCGTTGGCGGCGTCAAGCATATCGGTTATCAGAGCCATGTCGGCCGAGTACCGGGTTGAGGTCGTGCGGTAGTTACGCTCGGCCAGTTCAACGCTTTTGCGTTGCGTATCAAGTTCCTGATAGGCTTCAAGATAGCGTATATAGTCGGCCCGCACGCCAAGTGTGAGCGACTCGTCGGCGGCTTTCAGGCGGTCGAGCGCTGTTACAGTGGCGGCCCGGCTCTTGGCAACAGCCTTGTTGGCCTTGAACAGCGACGATATATTGTAGCTCACACCGAGCCCGACGTACCAGTAGCTCAGGTTTCGGTTGATCGGGGGCACTTCGACGAGGATCGGTCCGTCGATGCTCCAGCTCGCCTTAAGACCAATTTTCGGCAACCGCTCAGAGCGGGCGAGCGACTCGGCCTTCCGGCTGATTTCGACACTCTGGCGGGCGAGTTTCAGCGACGGGGAGCGCTCCCCTGCCATCTGGCGCCACCACCCCTCGCCGGCGGCTGAAAGGCTTCGGTCGAGAATCGACGGATCGGGGCTTACAACCGTGCCCTCTGGGAGTCCGGCGGTAACCACCAGCGAATGGTTGAGAATCTCAAGGGTGTTGTTTATTTTCACCAACCGCAGCTCCAGGTTCGACACCAACAGCTCGTAGCGGGTAATGTCGTTGCGCAGGGCAACCCCCTGCTCATGGCGAGCACGCATCTCGGCCAGCACCTTCCGCGCCAGCTCGATATTCTGCTCGACAACCGACCTGAGGTTGGTGTACTTGAAAATATCGAAGTAGAAACCAGCGAGCCGGAAGCGGATGTCGGCCCGGTTCAGCTCCGTCGAATAGCGGGCTGCCTCACTCTTGAGCTCGGCCAGCCCTATGGCGTTGGAAATCGCGCCGCCGGTGTACAGCGGTTGCTCAACGGTGAGCCCCAAGCCATTGCCGAAATGCGGAATCGGCGCTTTCTGATAGTCGGAAAAATCGCGCTCGGTAGTGAAGCCATCGCCTATGTAACTTACTGACAGCGATACGTTAATTTCAGGGAGTCGCGCGCTCTTGGCCACGCTGACCTCTCTCCGGGCCTCCTCTTCGGCCGAGAAAGATGGCCGGAGCATCGCGCTGTTGGTCTCGGCAGCCTCGAAAATCTCTTCGAGCGTCACGACAGTGCCACCCGGCGGGTCAGTCGACAGGGCTCCCTCGTCGCCGTAGGCACGCACTCCGGCGCTCAGCAAAGTCGCGCAAAGCAACCCTGCGAGCAATCGGTGATTGTTCATAAGGGGAAATAAAAAAGAATGGGGTAATAAATGGGAAACTGCCTGAATGGTAGACAGTTAAATAACGCGAAAGCAAGCGCCGCGGCGGGCCTGCCTCAGAGGGTGTCTCAACCGAACACCCGGCAATCACTGGGTACTTTTCCAGTTCTCTTTAAACGCGAAATTTCTGACTGCCGGCGGTATATCTCCGGCAAAGTGATGTAGAATGGTCATTGCGGCGCGGCTCTTTGTGAACCACGGCGCGAAGTTACTCATTTTTCCCGAATAATCCCAAATCCGCTATCCGGCCGAGCCGGTTTCGCCATATTGCCGCACACGAAAACGACCGCGCCGGAAGTCCGGCGCGGTCGGTAGTAACATTGTCTCGGTTTGCGCTTCAGAGCGCTCCGCCACGCGTTTAATTGGATGCCTGGGCGGTACCCTGCGACACCTTCATAGTCTTGGCTTTCAGGGGGCGGTCACCCTTGTGGGCTTTGCCGCGGAGGCCGTGGGCCTTCGCCATACGGCCCTGGCTGATGGCACCCTTGCCGGGGGTGCGCTGCTGGCCACCGCCGTTAACATAGAAGTTCTCCAGGAAGATCACATACTGCTCGGGGCCGACGATGGATTTCACCTGCTTGAGGTATTCCTGCTTGTCGGCGCGGCGGGCCGCCATACGGGCCGAATCGCCCCTCTGCTTGTCGGCCTTGCGGTCACGGGCCTCGGTCTTGCGTGCCTCGCGGCGCGAAGTGTTGAGCTGCTGGAGCTGGCTCTTCTGAGCATCGGTGAGGGTGAGGCCGTCGAAGGGGCAGGGAGCCTTGCGGCACTGCTTACCGGGGTTGCCGCACTCTTCTGCCACACAGGCACCCTTGGCCTTGGTGTCGCACGAGGTAGTGGTTTTGGTCTGGGCGGTAGCGCCGAAGGAGGCTACCGACATCGCTATGATCGCTAAGCTGAGAATTTTCTTTTTCATAATCGCTGTTTCTATATTTATAAGTTTGGATATTCAGGTTTGGTATCGGGAACCGTTTGTTCCCTTTTCACGCCTTTATGACCATTATAACAACCGTACGTTTAGTAGCTTCCGCCACTTTAACGCCGATTTAACCATAAACATCCCGACTTTATAAATTATGATAAAAAACAGCCTGCAATTTAAACTTACTCAACCCGCAAAGGTCTACCACTGCTCATTCTGCACCAGGTTGGGGTTGCGGTCGAGCTCTACCAGAGGTATTGGCCAGGTCATATGGCGCGGCTGGTAGGAACGGGTGTACATCAGGTCGCCGAAAATGTCGGTGGCGTTCTTAACGGTCGATTCAAGCAGCCCCCAGCGGCGGAGGTCCCAGTAGCGCTGCCCCTCGCCGGCGAGCTCGAAAGCGCGCTCGCGGCGTATGCGCTCAGCCACCGCGTCGTGCCCCTCGGCGGCGAGCCAGGGTTCCCCGGTGTTGATACCCGGCATACCGACGCGCTCGCGCACTTTATTGATTTCCACGACAGCCTTGTCGGGGTAGCCGCTCTCATTGTAAGCCTCGGCGAGCATCAGCAGCACATCGCCAAGGCGAATCAGAGGAAACTCATACGGGGTGCGGTTGTATTCGCCCCAATAACCGTCGAGATTGCCGGTGGGAATCCACTTGCGCCAGAAATAAGAATTCCACCCTTCGGAATTGCGGATGAACGCCATCGCCTCCATTGGCGACCCACCTTGCGTCGCGTCGGCGAGAACGAACTGCTTGTCGCGCGGTACGGAACCCGCGTCGGTGCCAAGGTAATGGGAGTAGGGAGTTATGATATTCAGACAAAGGCGGGGATCGCGGAGGCGATAGGCATCCATCACTTTGGTTGTGTCGCATTCGAGCGTGCTCGTCACCACGGTCGAACCCTGGTCGATAGCCACACTCATCAGCCGGCGGCGCTCCTGCGAGGGGGCCGCGTTGAAGCCGGGGAACACGTCGTCCCAATTGAACGGCGAGCCGTCGAGGTTCTCATACATATCGGCCAGGGTGGTCGAGGGCACGATGGCGTTGCCGGCTATAAGGCGCATGGTCGACTTGTTGCCGAAGTACGACACGATGTCGAGCGCGTAGCCCGCCACATTGCCGTCGATCGACTGTATGGAGAAAATCATCTCCTTTGAGTGGTTGCCGTTGTAAAGGCGGAAAAGCTCGTTGTAGTCGCCGTGGAGCTCGTAGCCGTAGTTATTGGTCTTATTGTAGACAATCTCCTCGAAATCGGCGGCAGCCTCGTTCCACATCCCGTTGAAAAGGTACACTTTCCCCCTGAGCGCGTAAGCGGCGCCCTTGGTGGCTCGCCCGAGGTCGGCGGCTTCCCACTCGACGGGGAGCTTGGCGATGGCATCCGCCAGGTCGTCGAGGATATGCCCTAACAGCTCCTCGCGGGAGCACCTGGGCGACTTCAGGTTGGCGAACTGGGCGTTGATGTCGCAGCTCTCATCGTAGTACGGCACGCCGCCCCAGCAGTTGAGCATACGGAAATATGCCATTGCGCGGAGAAACTTGGCCTCACCCGTCACACGGTCGATTGTCTCGCGGCTAATCGGCATGGTGGCGACGTTGCGGATCACCGTGTTTGAGCGGTGAACGAGCTCGTAGAGGTACTGCCAGTGGTTCTGAACGCCCACGCTGGCCGACGAGAAGGAGGAGCCGCGGGCTATGTCGGCCCAGGGTGACACGCCGTCGGCGAGGTCGGAACACATATCGAACGTGAACTCCATGCCGAAGCACCAAGGGGCCTTCATCGCGGCGTATAGCCCTACGGCGGCCTGACGGGCGTGGTCTTCGGTCTGCCAGAAGGTCTGTCCCGACATCTGGTCGGCGGGGGTATAGTCGAGATCCTCGCATCCGGCGAGAGCGAGCGCGGCGGCTAAAATCGTGGCTGTATAAAGAGCTTTCATAACTGTTGACTTGTCAGAATGTGAGGTTTAGACCGAGAGAGTACTGGCGGGTCATCGGGTAGCCCACGTTGGCGCCCACTTCCGGGTCGAAACCGGGGAACTTGGTGAGGGTGAACAGGTTGTCGAAGCTGGCGTAAACCTTGAGGTTCTCCACACAAAATTTGCGGGTTATCTTCCGCGGAATCGTGTAGCCGAGCTGGATATTCTTGCAGCGGAAGTACGAGGCGTTGAACACGAAGGCGTCGCTGGCGATGTTGTTGCGCCCGTCGGCACTGTTGCGCAACTGCGGATACTTCGATTCATACGGATTCCAGGGGGTCCAGGCGTTGTCGGTGATATCCTTGTTGAGCGACTGCCCCATAACGGTCACGAAGCGGAACGCCTGGTTGTTGTAGTACACCTGGTGGTTGCCGACTCCCTGGAAAAGGGCGCTGAAATCGAACCCGTTCCAGGAAGCGGCCAGGCTTATGCCGAATGTGAGGCGCGGCAGGGGGCCGTGGCCGATCTCCACGCGGTCGTCGGCGTCGAGGTTCCCGTCGCCGTTTGCGTCGGCGTAAAGGAAGTCACCGAGCTCGGGACGCTGGTAGGTCGAGAAGTAGGCCGGGTTGCGGTCGACAAGCGACTGCACATAGTCAAGGTCAGCCTGGTCGCGCACGATGCGGTCAACCTTCATCACATAAAGCTGGCGTATCGGCTTCCCTTCCTGGGTTTTGTAGACACCGTCGATCGACGACACATCGCCCTGGAACTTGGTAACCTTGTTGTCGACAAACGCGAGGTTGAACCCAACGCTGTACGACACTTTCCCTATGCGGTCGTTCCAATGCAGGTCGATTTCGAAGCCCTTGTTGTTCACCTCACCGGCATTTTGGTCGGGCACCACGCTCGTGCCATGCTCAAGCGGCGCGGGGAGCGAAATTAGAATCCCCTTCGTGTCCTTGTTGAAGAGTTCGAGGCTACCGCTGAGGCGGCTGTTGAGGAACCCGAAATCAAGGCCGACGTTGGTCATATGGGTCTTCTCCCACGAGAGCGAGGCGTTGGAGAGCACCGTCTGGGCGAATCCCCCGGCGATCGTGCCGTTGAGCACATAGTTGGAGGTGGCGAACAGCGGCTGGTACATATAGTAGCTCGTGGTCGCATTGTTGCCAAGAGTGCCATAGGAGGCGCGGAGCTTCAGGTTCGATAGCCACCCCGAGGCGCCCCTCATGAACGCCTCCTCCGACACTCGCCACCCCGCAGAGACGGAGGGGAAGTAGCCCCACCGACTATCAGGGGCGAACTTCGACGAACCATCGGCACGGAGGTTGGCTTCCAACAGATATTTATCATCCCAGTTGAGGTTGACGCGCCCGAAATAGGAGCGCATAGCCCACTCGGTATAGTTGCCGGTGATATTGCCGTTGGTGGTCCCGGCGTTGATCGAGGTAAGAGAGTCGTCGATAAGGTCGTATTTGATGAACATCTCCTCGTCGTACTTCTCATACTCCTGGCTCACACCCGCCAACACCGAGGCTTCGAGCTTCGACACCTTGAACTGGTAGTTGGCCGTCAGTTCCGAGGCGCGGTATGTCTTGGCGTAGTTATAGCGGCGTATGTAGGTGCGCACAACACCCTCGCGCAGAAGCACCGGCCCGTCGAACGTGAAGCGGTAGAGGTCGCGGTCGGTAAGGTGCTGCTCGACCCGGCGGTCCCATATATTATATGTGAACGAGCCCTGGATGGTCAGCCCCTTGACGGGTTGCAGGCGGGCGTGGAGCTTGGTCACCAGGCGGCGAGTGCGGGTGGGGAAATCATCCTTGTAGAACCACTGGCGGCGGTAGGGATTGAAGTTGCTCACATTCTCCTCCTCGGGGTTCTGCACCCCGCCGTAGAGCCCCGTCGCGGGGTCGTAGAGCGTCATGCCGGGCACGGTGTTGAACGCCCCCGAGCCGAAAATCACGTCGCCCCCGGCGGTGGCGTTCTCCGACGACGGGTTGTTCTTGTCGATATACCCGAAAACGTTGGCCCCCACGCCGAGCCAGGGCTTGATGTTCACGTCGAGGTTGGTGCGGAGTTGGTAACGCTCGTAGTTGGTGTAGTAAATCATACCCGGGTTGTTGACGTAGCCCAGCGATATGTTGTAGCGCACGCGCCGCCCGCCGCCGGTAACCGAAAGGTTGTGGCTCTGCACCACGGAGGGGTTGCGGTATATATGGTCCTGCCAGTCGGTGTTGGGATAAATGGTCGGATTGCGCCCGGCATCGTTGCGCCATTCGTCGATTTTGCCCTGCGAGAAGCGTGGAGCCTGTCCGTTGAGGGTCAGGCCATAGTTCTGAATCTCCATAAAGCTGGCGTAGTCGGTAACCAGGTTGAGGCGCTTGGCCACGGTCTCGAACGACACGTTGCCGCTATATGTGAACCTCGGAGCCGACTCGGAGCCGTGACGGGTGGTAATAAGAATCACGCCGTTGGCGGCACGCGAGCCGTAGATGGCGGCCGACGCGGCATCCTTCAGCACCGATATGTTCTCGATGTCGCGGGGATTGATGTCGCTGATCGACACTCCGGCCATACCGTCGACCACCACGAGCGGCGCGGCGTTGTTGAGCGTGCCGGTTCCTCGCACGGTTATTGTCTGGGCCTCATAGCCGGGGGTTGTGCCCCCGCTGTTGGTCACCGTCAGGCCGGGAGCGAGGCCCGCGAGCGCGTTGGTCGCGTTGGTCACGGGGCGGTCGGCCAGAGCCTTCGACCCGATTGACGACACCGAACCGGTGAGATCGACCTTACGCTGCGAGGCGTAACCGACGACCACCACCTCCTCAAGTTGCTGGCTGCGCTCCTGGAGGGTGATCGCGTACTCATCCTTATCAGGGGTGACCTTGACGTGCTGCGACGCGAAGTTGACGTACGACACCGTCAAGTCGCACTCCTCCGGCGCGTTGGCTATGCAGAAACGACCGTCAATATCGGTGATGGCCGACAGGCGGGCATCCTGCCTGACGCTTACAGCGGCACCGATGAGAGCGTCGCCATTGCTGTCGCGCACGATTCCGCACACATTGTGGCGCCCCTCGGCCGGGGGGGACACGGTTATCGAGGCCGAGTCGGCCGGTTCCGCTGCCGACGCGGCAAACGTGCCGGAGGCGGTAAGCAGAATAATCAACGGGCGAAGGATGGAAACTGTCCGTAAGAGCATAAGTATATGTACTGAATGTAGAGCCGCGGCCATTGGAGATGAGGGGCCGCTCGATAATGTGATGCGAATTTAGCGCTCCCGAACTTTCCGTACAACCATCCGTCAACAGACACCCCGAATCAGTCAATAAACAACGGGAGCGTTACGGATGGTGCCCGGTGACCGGGGCCTGTAACGCTCTAACGCCGCCGGAGCGGCTATTGTTCGGTCACTGAAATCAGTCGACCTCCACGATGAGGTAATTGGTGAGCGACCAAAAACTGGCCGGGTCGGTGATGAGGAGCACTTTCGCGCCGTCGCGGGTCACGAGCTCGTAGGACCCCTCGGGATGGTTGGTATGCACTTTGGCCTTGCGCGAGTACAGCGGCAGCTCGGCAAGGGAGCGCTTGTCGCTCACGGCGAAGAAATCCCTGTCGAAGTCGCCCGGCAAGAGCTTGGTTTTGCGCAGAAAGCCGGTTTCGATCACCCGGTGGCGCTTTAGCTCGCCGCCGGTGGCCACAACATAGTAGCAGGTGTTCAGCTCGTCGGCCAGACGGGTGGCCTCGGCGTTGGCCGAATCGAGCTCCTCGTTGGCCGCGTCAACGGCACTGCTGAGCGAGTCAACGGTGTTGGAAAGGGTACCTATGCGGCGGTCGGCCTCGTTTATCACCCTGTTGAGCCGCTCGATCTGGCGGCTCTGCTCATTGTTCTGGCGGCGGAAAGCCTCGATGGTCTGCCGGAGCTCCTCGGTATAGAGGGCCGACTCGCCGAGGCTCCTCTCCAGCTCGTCAAGCCGCTCGCGGCGGAGGCGCAGGGTCGAGCGTATGGCCGCGATGTCGGCCTTCACGCGCCGGTTGCCGTCGGGGGCCGCGTCAGGTTGCCGGCCGTTGATGGCAACCACGTTCTCCACCCGCCTGATTTCCTCCATACCCGCCGAAATCTCCCTCACGAGCGCGAGCAGGCGGTCGCGCTCCTCAATGGCGGTCGCGAGTTCCTGCTTCGAGGCGTCCATAAGCGACTGCCGGGCACTCTCATCGCTGCCCGTGCTCCCGCAAGAGCAGAGCAGGGCCGCGGCGGCCAACGGTAGGAGGATTTTCTTATTCATACCCGCGAATTTAATATTTTTCCGCGAGAACGCGGCCGAGTGTCAACGAACCGCCACGTTTTGTCAATGAAGGTAAGGGCGCCGATTTGCCCGTGACGGGGGGAAAGCGTAACTTTGCCGCATGAAAGCGTTCGCCGACAAACCCGGGCGGATTACCGACCTGTTTTTCTGCGCGGTGTTCATGCCGCTGCTCGTGCTCCTGGGGCCACCTCTGGAGTGGATGCCAAGCTGGCCTTTGTTCAGCGTGGTGGCGGTGGCGTTTCTCTACGGGTGCTACTTCGTGCTGAAACGGCAGCAGCTCCCCCGCCTCCTGCTCGAAAAGGATTACCGCCGCATAGCCATAGTGGCCGGAGCGCTCGTGGCGGCCAACTACCTGCTCACCCTTTACCCCCTTCCCCAGGTCGATTTCATAACCCCCTCGATGAGCGAGTACCAAACCAGCGTGCGCGACCGCCAGGTGGCCCTCGGCCTCTGGCTGATGTTCTCCCTGGTGGTGGCCTACTCGCTGGTGACATCCTTCGTGGGCGAGCTCTACGCCCAACTACTGCGCACCCGCGAAATCAGGGCGCAGCGCGACCGCGCCGAGCTGGCCATGTTCAAGGCCCAGATCAGCCCCCATTTCCTTTTCAACACCCTCAACTCGCTCTACAGCCTCGTGATAGGCACCTCGCAGAAAGCGGAGGACGCTTTCATCAAGTTTACCGACATACTGAAGTATACCTACGTCACTATCGAGAACGAGACCGTCGCCATCGGCGAGGAGGCGGCTTATATAGGCAACTACATCGACCTGCAACGCATCCGCCTCAACGACCATACCCGTATCGAGTGGAATAAGAGTATCGACGACGAGTCGGCCCAGCTCCCCCCGATGCTGATGCTGACGTTCGTGGAGAACGCTTTCAAGTACGGCGCCTCAACCGCGCGCGACTGCGAAATCCTGATTTCGCTGCGGCTCGAACGGGGCCACCTCGAATTCCGCACCAGCAACGCCATAATGAAGCACGCCGACCGCCTCCGCACCGAACTCCCCACCGGCATCGAGAACTGCCAGGCGCGGCTCGAAGGGATCTATCCGGGCCGATACACCCTCGAAACCTCCGAGACCGACGGGGTGTTCGACCTTTTGATGACCATTAACCTCACACCGAATGGAGAAACAGATAAGATGCATAGCCATTGACGACGAACCGCTTGCCCTCGACGTTATCGCCAAATTCTGCGAGCGCCTCGGAGGCATAGAGCTGCTGACGTTCTCCGACCCGGCGGAGGGGATGGAGGCCGTGGCCGCGTCGAAACCCGACATACTCTTCCTCGACATCGAGATGGGGGACACGAGCGGGCTGTCGCTCGCGGCGAAGCTCCCCTCGGACATATGCCTGATTTTCACCACGGCATACCTGAGCTACGCCATCGAGGGGTTCAATCTCGACGCCGTCGACTATCTCCACAAGCCTTTCGCCTTCAGCCGGTTTGAAACCGCCATAGCCAAAGCTATGAGGCGCATCGGCGACAAACGCGCCGACACCTCCACAACCCGCCTCGGGAGCATAGTGGTAAAACAGGAGTACAGCAACGTGACCATTCCGCTCGACGACATCCTCTACATCGAGGCCGTCGAACGCTACTCGCGCATCCACCGCCTTTCCGGCGAGTGCACCGTGACCCGCGTGATCCTTAAACAGCTCGCCGGCATGCTCCCCGCGGAGGAGTTTCCGCGCATCCACCGCTCCTTCATCGTGGCCCGCTCCAAGGTCAAGAGCTACACCCGCCAGGAAATCCGCCTCATCAACGGCGCGACCCTCCCGGTGGGGCGCCAGTACGCCCACACCCTGCCCTCGCTCCTGGGCGGAGCATAACCTCGCGGCGAATTTGCCTAAATTGGGTACATTTTCCGACTTAATGGCAAAATAATGCCGTGGATTCCGCGTAACTTCGCGACTCGAAAGAACCCACAGCATAAACCAACGATGCTTATCACACTGATGAAGAGAACCGCCTCGGTGGCGGCGGTCGCCATTGCCGCGGTTTTCGCGGTATCCTGTTCCGGCGGCTCGGATACCGCCAAGGAAGGAGCGGTACACAACGTGTTTCTAACCGAGCCTCGGAGCGCCGACGGCGCGACACTCCGCGAGTTCGCCGGACGGGTCGAGGAGGCCCGCACCGTTTCGGCCGCGTTCAAAACCGCCGGAGAACTCAAACGCGTATATGTGAAGGAAGGTGACCGCGTGCGCGAAGGGCAGCTGCTCGCCGTGCTCGACTCGGCCGACTATGTGCTCGGCGTGAACCAGCTGCGCGTACAGGCTGCGCAGATCGAGGCCGAAACCGCCCGCCACGCCAAGCTGCACGCCTCAGGCGGCCTGAGCGACAACGATTTCGAGAAGGCCACCACCGGTGCCCGACAACTCGCCTACCAGCTCGCCCTCAACGAAAAGAAAATAGCCTACTGCCGCCTGACCGCGCCCGCCGACGGGGTCGTTACCTCGGTGAACTTCGAACCGGGCGAGATGGTCGACGCCGGCACCCCGGTTGTCGACCTGATGGACAACACGCGGCTCGAAGTGGTAGTCGACCTCCCGGTTGGCGAATACCTCCGCCGCGAGAGCTTCGCCCGATTCGAGGGGCGCTCGCCCCGCTTCCCCGGCAAGATCATTCCGCTGCGCATGCTCAGCCTCACCCCGAAGGCCGACAACAACCAGCTCTACCAACTGAAACTCAACGTTGCCGCGGGCAGTGGTGTCACCCTCACCCCGGGTATGAACCTTGAAGTAGCCATCGCGACAGACGGCGACGGTAGCGGGGCGGTGACCATCCCCTCCTCGGCCCTGTTCGACGATGGCGGCCGACCCTCCGTGTACGTCTTCAACCCGGCTGACTCCGTGATTACAGCAACCGCGGTGACTATCGAGGGCACAGGCAACCCCGACGGCACCGTTACCGTAACCTCGGGCCTCGCACCCTCGCAGAGCGTGGTGAGAGCCGGAGTCCACCACCTTGTGAACGGCGAGAAGGTCAACGTGATCCCCGCCACCTCCGCCACTAACCCGGGTAACCTCCTCTGATACCGCCATGGATAGACTCACGAAATTCTTTATGCGGCGCCGCACTCTTTTCTGGGCGCTGATGGTCGGTATCTTAGTCATGGGGGTGCTGAGCTACCTGCGTATGCCTAAGCTCGAAGACCCCGCCATAGCCGTAAAGCAGGCTTCGGTAATTCTGATTTACCCCGGCGCCGACGCACACCAGGTGGAAATCGAGGCGGCGCAGCCGGTGGAGGATGCTATGCGCACCCTCCCCGACATTCGCAAAATCAAGACGGAGTGCCGCCCCGGGCAGGCCCTTATCAACGTGGAGTTCGAAATGGAGCTCCCGGTCGAGGAGCTTGAACAACGGTTCGACCTCATACGCCGCAAAGCCTCCGATGTGGCCATGACCCTGCCGCAAGGGTGTATGGAGCCCATCGTGGTCGACGATATGGTCGATGTCTACGGCCTCCTGTTCACTATGACTGGCGACGGTTACACGTTTCCCGAAATGGAGCGCTACGCTAAAATGCTCCGCCGCGAGCTGCTCACGGTGCCCGGAGTGCGCAGGGTGAATATCGGAGGCGTCCCCTCCGAGGTGCTCATTGTGGAGTTCTCCGCATCGCAGTTAGCCCGCAACGGCCTTATGCCCACCCAGGTGATGATGGCGCTCCAGTCGGCGGCCAAAACGGTCGATGCCGGAGCCGTCAACAACGGCTCGGACCGCTTCGCTGTAACCGTGAGCGAGGCGGTAGTCACCGAGAAAGACCTTGCCAACCTGCTGATCGACACCCCCGAGGGGAAGAAAGCCCGCCTGGGCGACCTCGCAAAAATAACGCGCTCGACCGCGTCGCCGAAGCGCAACCAGATTTTCGCCGACGGCGAGAAGGCGCTCACCCTGGCCGTGACTCTCGAAAACTCCGCCATAGTGCCCGACGTGGGCAAGGAGGTGGATGCTAAGATCGCCGAGGTAAGCCGCACGCTCCCCGCCGGTATGGTGGTCGAAAAGGTATTCTATCAGCCCGACAAGGTGAGCGACGCCGTGGAAGGGTTTATGCTTAACCTGCTCGAATCGGTGCTGATAGTCATCGTGGTGCTGATGTTCTCAATGGGATGGCGCTCGGGCGTAATCATCGGCTTCGGCCTGGTGCTGACCGTCGCGCTGTCGTTCCCGATACTCGCCAATCTCGGCACCACGCTTCAACGCATCTCTCTGGGCGCGTTCATAGTCGCGATGGGTATGCTCGTGGATAACGCCGTTGTGATTATGGACGGCATCCTGGTTGACCGGCAGCGCGGACTCCGCCCCGAAACCTACCTCTACCGCATTGGACGCGACACGGCGCTCCCCCTCCTCGGGGCCACAGTAGTTGCCTCCTGCACCTTCCTCCCGATCTACCTCACCCCGGGGTCAGTCGGCGAGTTCGCGGGCGACCTCTTCCTGGTAATCTGCGTGAGCCTTCTTGTAAGCTGGGTGCTGGCGCTCGTGCAGGTGCCGGTTTGCGCCGCGGCGTGGATCGGCTCGAAGAATCCCGCCAAGGCGGCTGCCGAAATCGAGGCATCGGCCCCGAAACCCAACGCGTTCAACCGGGCGGTCGGCAAACTGCTCCGCTGGCTCATAGGGCACAAAGCCATATCGGTAACCTGCGCCATCGCCATTCTGCTATGCGCCGTGGCGGGCATGACCCGTGTAAGGCAGGTGTTCTTTCCCGACTTCGACTATAAGCAGTTCATCGTGGAGTGTTATTTCGAGCCGGAGGCGCACCCCGAAGCTGTCGCCGACCGCGTATTGGCCCTGGCCGACAGCGCCAAGGCGTTTCCCGGCGTCGACCGCGTGGTTGTCAGCACCGGAGGTGCCCCCGCACGCTACACACTGGTGCGCCCAATGCCCACCGGTGGCGACAACTACGCCGAGATGATAGTTGACTGCGCCGACTTCAAGACTATGCAGCGGGTGCAGAACGAGCTGCGGGAACATCTCCGCGATATAGCGCCCGACGCTTACATACGCACCCGCAAGTACAACTTCTCCATCTCCTCGTCGCACACGGTCGAAATCGAGTTCGCCGGACCCGACCCGGCGGTGCTCAGGCGCCTCAGCGCCGAGGCGGAGGCGCTTATGAGGGAGTGCCCCCTCGTTGACCCGTATTCGGTGCAGAACAACTGGATGCCACGCGGCAAGCGTATCACTTTCAGCTACTCGCAAGCCGACGCCCAGAGGGCGGGCGTAAACCGCTCCGATGTGGCCAACGCTCTGCAAGCCGCAGGCGACGGCATGGCGGTTGGCGTGGTGGCCGACGGCGACCGGCAGGTGCCGGTATATGTGACCACCCGCCGCGACGACGGCTCGCGCCTCACCGACCCGGGGAGCATTCCCGTATGGTCGACCGCCAACCTCAGCATCGACCCGTCGAAACTCGCCGGGCTCGCCACCGGGGCCACCTCGCCCGACGACCTGCGAAAGAATATGTTCCGCTCGACAACCCTCGCGGCTGTGACCGACTCGGCCTCGCTCGGTTGGAGCGAGACATATCTCACCCGCCTCAACGGGCGCCGCGTGATCGAGGCTGAATGCGACCCCGACCCACTCAATCCCGACGCCACCCCGGCCAAGGTAGAGGCTTGGCTCCGCGACCGGGTGGGTTCCATCGACCTGCCCGCGGGCTACGAGCTCCGCTTCGTGGGCGAGGGTGAGCTCAGCGGCGAGGCCATCGAAAAGCTCATAGGGTTTATGCCTATGATATTGCTGATCGTGTTCACGGTGCTTCTCTGCCTGTTCAACAGTTGGAAAAAACTGTTCGTGGTGCTCGTCAGCTTCCCGTTCGTGCTCTGCGGCATAGTGCCGTTGCTGCTTCTCACCGACACCCCGTTCACGTTCATCGCCATACTCGGCTTTATGGGCCTCATAGGCATGATGGTTAAAAACGCGATCGTGCTTGTCGACGAGATTACCAGGCTCAGCACCCAGGAGGGGCAGCACCTGTTCCACGCCGTGGTCAACGCCACACTGAGCCGCGTGCGCCCCGTGATGCTCGCCTCCTTCACCACCATCGTGGGTATGATCCCCCTCATCCCCGACCCGATGTACGGCTCGCTGGCCGTTGTGGTAATCGGCGGCCTGTTCGTGGGCACAATCGTCACACTGCTGCTCCTGCCCCTGTTCTATTCGATTCTCTTCAAAGTGAAAAAGCCCGATAATGAATAAGTTGTTATCCATCATAATAGCGCTCGCGGCGGCGCTCCCGGCCGCGGGCATAACCCTCGACTCCCGCCAGTGCGTGGCAATGGCGCTCGACAGCAGCGCCGACCTGAAAGTCGCCGACAACGCCGTGGAGCAGGCCCGGCTGCAACGGGGCGTGGCACGCACGGCCTATCTGCCCAAGTTCGCCGGTTCGGCAATGCTCAGCAGCATGCTGCCCGAGTTCGAGACTATGGGTATGACGCTCAATATGAAAGCGATGTGGCTTGCCGGATTCAACGTCACCCAGCCGGTGTTCGCCGGGGGAAAGATTGTCGCCGCCAACAAGCTCGCCGGAATCGGCCTGAAAGCCGCCCGGGAGCAGCGCCGCATGACGAGCGCGGAGGTGAGCGCCGACGCGCAGACCTCCTATTGGAGCTATGTCGCGATTCTCGCCAAGGAGCGTATGATGCGGAGCTACGTCGCGCAAATCGACTCGGCTTACGCTCTCACCGCCGCCGCGCTTGAGGCCGGACTTATGACCCGCAACGATATGCAGCGCATCGAGGCCCGCAGGGCGCAGGTACTGTATCAGAAAGGGCAGGTCGAAAACGGGGCCAACCTCTGCCGTATGAACCTCTGCCACATAATAGGGGTGCCTACCGACACCGAAATCATCCCCGCCGACACCGAGGTAGCCATCGAGCTGCCGAAGAACCTGGCCGACTATTCGCTGCTCGACCGCCCCGAGGCAGCGCTGCTGCAGCTCGACATTGACGCCAAGCGCCAGCAGGTGAATATGACCCGGGCCGACTTCCTCCCGACTCTCGGCGTGATGGCCGGATGGACCGCCTATGGCAACATCCGCTTCAGCGGCGTGCAGCAGGGGCCCGACGGCAACTACTACCCTTTCAGCAGCACCACGAACGATAACCTCTGGAACATTATGGTGTCGCTCTCTGTGCCTATATGGCACTGGGGCGAGGGTATCAAGAAGGTGAAACACGCCAAAATCGAGGCCGAGAGCGCCGAAATTGTGCGCGACGACCGCCTGAAACTGATGAATCTCGAAGTGCGACAGGCCATCGACAACGTTAACTCCGGGGAGCGCCAGCTCGAAGCCGCGCGGCTCGCCATGGGGCAGGCCGACACCAGCCTGGCCAACATCACCCAGGCCTACGAGTTAGGGCTTTCGTCGCTCACCGACCTCCTCGACGCCCAGAGCCAGTGGCACTCCTCGTCGGCCGACCTGATCGAGGCCTCGACGCAACTACGCATCTATTGCGTTGAATACCTGCGTGTAACAGGCCGTCTCTAAACATTTTCCAAGCAAAACTGGAAGAAAAAACTCCGAAGACCTTGGAAGTTTGAAGCAAAAAACATAACTTTGCGCCGTAGTTAAAGGAGAAACGCCTTTGACTGATTGTAGAACCCCCTGAAAACGACTCTTACGGAATGATTACCGCGTCGAACAACATAACCCGCTTTACCCCGACGGCTACCGCCGCCGAGGCTATGATGATGGGTATGATGATGATGCGCTGCCGACGGAGCCGGGGGTGAGTTCTCGCATATATACTCGACAACATTACACCGGCTCCCGAACCTCGGGGGCCGGTGATTTTTTATATACCCGTCGGCTCGTCCGACTAATAACAAATAGAATTATAAACAGCAAAACGATATGAATAATCTGCGATTCGCCACCCGCCAGATCCACGCGGGACTCCGCCCCGACGAAGCCACAGGCTCGCGCGGCGTTGCCATCTACCCCACTGCCGCTTACCGCTTCAAGAGCTGCGAGCACGCCGCAAACCTTTTCGAGCTTTCCGAACCGGGCAACATCTACACCCGTCTGCAAAACCCGACGACTTCGGCCTATGAGGAACGTGTCGCCGCGCTCTACGGAGGGGTCGGCGCCCTTGCCGTGGCCTCGGGGATGTCGGCTATTCTAATCGCCGTAACCGCTCTGGCATCAGCCGGCGACAACATCGTGGCCTCCCCGCTGCTCTATGGTGGCACCTACAACCTCTTCCGCCACTCGCTGCGGAAGCTCGGCATCGACGTCAGAATAGCACGCTCTGAGGACCCCGCCGACTTCGCGGCGCTTATCGACGAACGCACCCGCTGCGTGTTCGCCGAGAGTATGGGCAACCCCACCTGCGGCGTGGCCGACATCGAGGGGCTCGCCACCGTGGCTCACGAGGCCGGAATTCCGCTGATAATCGACAACACTTTCGGGGCCGGTGGCTACCTCTGCAATCCGTTCGACTGGGGTGCCGACATCATCACCGACTCGGCCACAAAATGGATCAACGGCCACGGCACGGCGATGGGGGGCGTGATCGTCGACTCCGGGCGCTTCGACTGGAGTAACGGCAAATTCCCCTCGATCGACGGCCCTTCGGAGGGGTACCACGGACTGAACCTCCGGGAGGCGTTCGGCCCCGCCGCATTCATAGTGAAATGCCGCGTCGACGGCCTGCGCGACTTCGGTGCCTCACCATCGGCGTTCGACAGCTACCTGATGCTGCTGGGCCTGGAAACCCTCTCGCTCCGTGCGCGCCACCAGGCCGAATCGACCCGCCGCCTGGCCGAATGGCTACGAAGCGCGCCGGGGGTAAAGCGCGTGAGCTTCGTAGGCTTCGAAGGGCACCCGGGTCATGAGAAGGCCGCGAAATATTTCCGCTTCGGCTGCTCCGGGGTGCTGACAGTCGAGCTCGAAGGGTCGCTGGAAACCACAGTGAAGTTCGTGGAAGCGCTGAAACTCGCCGCCCATATGACGATGATCGGTGACTCGATAACGGTTGTGACCCACCCCGCGTCGACCACTCACAAGCAGCTCTCCGAGGCCGACCTCGAAGCGGCCGGAGTCACCCCCACCCTGCTACGCGTATCGCTCGGGTTGGAGGATGCCGAGGATATTATCGACGATTTCCGCCAGGCGATGGTAGCCGCCGGACTTATCCCCGAAGAAACAAACTGATCGGCAAACGTTTATGAGCGTCAAATATTACAAGCACCACGGACCCTTCCCTCTGGAACTTGGGGGCGAGCTCCCCGAGCTCACCATAGCGTACCACACTTTCGGCGAACTGAACGCCGATGGGAGCAACGCCGTGTGGGTGTGCCACGCGCTGACAGCCAACAGCGACGTGGCCGACTGGTGGCCCCACACGGTCGAGGAGGGCGCGTTTCTCGACCCGGCGCGCCACTTCACGGTGTGCGCCAACATACTCGGCTCGCACTATGGCACCACCGGCCCGCTCAGCACCGACCCCCGCACCGGGGAGCCGTATTACGGCGACTTCCCGAAACTGACCATCCGCGATATGGCCCGGGCGCACTGCCTGTTGGCCGACGCGTTGGGAATTAAGCGTTTCCGTGCTTTGGTGGGCAGCTCGGTCGGCGGCTTCCAAGCTCTGGAGTGGGCCGCCGAAGAGTCTGAGCGTTTCGAAAGGCTAATCCTGATAGCCACCGACGCCAAAGCTTCACCCTGGAGCATCGCCATCGACCAGACGCAGCGTATGGCCATACAGGCCGATGCGACATTCGGCGAAAGGCGCCCCGACGCTGGTATGGCAGGTATGGCGGCGGCACGGGCCATCGGACTCCTATCATACCGCGGCCCGGAGGGGTACAACGCAACCCAGCGCGACCCCGACGACCTCCCGGCGGAAGCGCTACGCAGGGCGTGCACCTACCAGACCCACCAGGGTGAGAAACTATGCCGCCGCTACAACGCCTACTCCTATGTCGCGATTCTCGACGCTTTCGACACCCATGACATCGGGCGCGGGAGGGGCGGACTGCAACAGGCTCTCGACCGCCTGACGATGCCCGCCATTATGATCGGGCTGACAACCGACATTGTTTTCACACCTGCGGAAACGCGCTCGCTTGCCTCCAGGCTCCCGAACTGCGTCTACAAGGAAATCAGCTCCCCTCTGGGCCACGACGGCTTCCTCACCGAGCACCGCCAGCTCAACGACATACTGGTGCCATTCATTAACAAGTAACTCTCAGACTAAACGATGAAACAAAACAAAATACAGATTGGCCTCTTCGGCTTCGGCACCGTAGGACGGGCGCTGTACACCGTGGTAGGGCGCGCCCGCAACGCCAACGCCGAGATACGACGCATAGCCGTGCGCGACCTCGCGAAACCCCGTGGTACCGTTATTAACCAGGCGCTCTTCACCGACAATCCATCCGAGCTTCTCGACGACCCCGAAATCAACCTCGTAGTCGAGGTAATCGACGATGCCGAAGCCTCCTGGCGCATCGTCAGCGAGGCCCTTCGCCGCGGCAAGGCTGTGGTAAGCGGCAACAAGGCCATGATAGCCCGCCATTTGCCCGAGCTTGTGGAGTTGCAACGCCAAACCGGCTCGGCCCTGCTCTACGACGCCTCCTCGTGCGGCTCGATTCCCGTTATCAGAAATCTTGAGGAATACTACGACAACGACCTGCTGCTCGAAGTCAAGGGGATACTCAACGGCTCGTCGAACTACATACTGTCGCGGGTGTTCGACCACGGCGAGGGGTACCGCGACGCGCTCCGCCGCGCGCAGGAACTCGGATTCGCAGAAAGTGACCCGTCGAACGACATCGAGGGGCGCGACTCACTCTACAAACTGATAATCATCACGATGCACGCCCTCGGTGTCTACGTCGCCCCCGAAGAGGTGTTCACCTACGGAATATCTACCATCGACGACAACGACATACGATTCGCCCGCGAAAAAGGGTACAAAATCAAACTCGTGGCCCAAGTGGCGAAAGTCGCCGACGACAGGTTCGCAATGTTCGTGATGCCGGAGTTTGTGGACCGAAGCAAATACATCTACTCAGTCGACGACGAGTACAACGGCGTAGTAATCCGCGGCGAGTGCTACGACCGCCAGTTTATGTTCGGCAAAGGTGCCGGAGGACTACCTACCGCTTCCTCGCTGCTGAGCGACATCATGGCGCGCCGCCACGACTACCGCTACGAGTACAAGAAAACCGCCTTCCGCGGACGCCCGGCGTATACCACCGATGTGCCACTGAGGGTCTACGTCCGCTACAGCGCGACCGACATCCCCTCGCTGCTCCCATTCATTGAAGTGCGCGAGGAATACCGCTCGGCCACCTACCGCTACATAATCGGCGACATACTTCTGCGCGACCTCATAGCCGCCCGCGACCACCTCTCGGCCCCCGACGTGTTCCTCTGCGACTTCCCCACCTTCTTCCCCGACGAAGGCCTCAACCACCCCGCTGACTCCTGACTATTTGCGACGGAGGAGACGTGCAAGTTCGCCAAGCCAAAGGACAAACGATGTGGAGGCGATGATAATCACCCAGTCGATGAAGCTAAGGGGCACCGCGTTGAAGAAATCAGGATTAATGGCACCAACTATCTGCACGATGGCGATTTGGCCCCCGCAGATGGCGAGCGCTATGAGCAGAAACTCACCGCATCCCTTGAAGTGGAAAGCTGAGCGCCCTGTGGCAAACGCGCGGGCATTGAACATATTCCAGAATTGCAGGAACACGAAAACGGTAAAGAAAACCGACAGTTCGTAAGGCGAAAGCCCCGTGTTGCCGTGCAGAGGCACCCTGCCAATCTGCGTCAGAGAGGTAATCGACGTGTGCTCCAGGTAGTATAACAAGCCTAAGAGCAGCACGAAGAAGATTCCCCCGACCCATCCGATGAAGCGCCACATAGCGCCATTGATGATGAACGCTGAGCGGCTGCGCGGCCTCTCCTCCATCACAGAGCGCGAGGGTGGCAGTGACGCCAGCGCCATCGCGGCGAAAGTGTCCATTATAAGGTTCACCCAAAGCATCTGCGTCACGGTCAGGGGCGACTGCATACCCATAAGCGATCCGAACAGCACGATAAGGCTCGCGGCCACGTTGACAGTCATTTGGAACAGAATGAACCGCTGGATGTTGCGATAAAGCGAGCGGCCCCACATAACGGCCCTCCCGATTGAGGAGAATGAATTGTCGACAATCGTTATGTCGGAGGCTTCCTTCGCTACCGAAGTGCCGTCGCCCATCGAGAGGCCCACATGGGCGGCTTTGAGCGCGGGAGCGTCGTTGGTACCGTCGCCTGTAACGGCCACGACCTCACCCTTGGCCTGGAGCGCCTCCACAAGGCGTTTCTTATCCATAGGCCGCGCACGGGCTATGATTTTCAGGTCCTCCACGCGTTCAGCGAGTTCGCCGTCGGAAAGCTCGGCGAACTCCGTGCCCGTGATAATCTGGCGATCGGAGTCGACACTATCGTCCCACAGACCAATCTGCCGACCGATCTCCTTGGCGGTACCCGGAGTATCGCCGGTTACGATTTTCACCTTCACGCCCGCGCCTATCACCTCGCCAACAGCAGCCGGCACTTCGTCGCGCACCGGGTCTGAAATGGCCGCGATGCCAAGGAATCGCAACCCGTCGGCAACAACCTTGCCGTCGGCAATCGGCTTCTCGCCCGGGGCAAGTTCCTTGTAAGCGAAGCCGAGGGTGCGCATGGCCTGGTTCTGCCACTCGCGCAAGCGGGCGTCGAGCTCGTCGCGCGAAATGCCGGCGTTATCCGAGCAGAGTCCGTACACGATTTCGGGGGCGCCCTTCACATAGAGCGTCACCCGCCCCGAAGCGTCCTTCACGGCTGTGGCCATATACTTGCGTTCCGTAGAGAACGGCAGTTCCTCGACCCTTTCGAGACTTGAACGCAGGGGGGCGTAATCGACACCCTTGTCGTGGAGCCACAGCAGAAGCGCGCCCTCCGTAGGGTTACCTATCACCTGCGGCGCACCATCGGAGAGGTCGAGCTGGGCCGTGGAGTTGACGGCTATCGAGGCTTCGACAAGCCCCTTGGGGGGATTGCCGAAGAAGAGCGCCTCGCTCACCCGCATCTGATTGCGGGTCAGAGTCCCGGTTTTGTCGGTACAGATCACCGTAGCGGCGCCCATGGTCTCGCACGCATGCATCTTCCTGACCAGATTGTTGGTTTTCAGCATCCGGCGCATCGAATACGCAAGCGACAGAGTAACCGCCATTGGGAGCCCCTCAGGCACCGAAACCACCACCAGTGTCACCGCTATCATGGCGGTCTGCAAGAGGTAGGCCAGGAACGACACCCATTCGAAATCGGCATTTATGAAGTACATGGCGATTCGTCCGGCAACCACGGCCGCGGCGAAAATATAGGCTATGCGGGTAATAAGTTTGCCAAGGCCGTCGAGCTGCTCGTTGAGCGGGGTCTTCACGCTGTCGTCGATGGTGGAGGCCACGAAAACCTTGCCGTTCTCAGTCGAGTCGCCCACAGCCGTGACCCTCATCACGCCGTGACCCTCCATAACCTTGGTGCCTCGCAGGGCATGGTTGGAGGGGAAAGTGGCCTCGGGGTCGAATTGCGCCTCATCGGTAGTCTTGCGGCACACCGGCTCCCCGGTAAGGGTCGATTCGTCAACGCTGAGGCTTACAGCTTCGAGCAGCTCACCATCGGCGGGAATTTCGCCCCCGGTTTCAAGGACAACGATGTCGCCTACCACCACGTCGCGGCGTGGCACCCTCGTCGGCGAGCCGGAGCGCACCACGGTGACCGGCTCGTCGTCGTTCACCCTGTTGAGTATGGCGAACTCCCTGTCGGCTTTCAGTTCGAAAAGGAATGCCAGCCCCGTTGCCAGGATAATGGCCATAAAGATACCTACCGGCTCGAAGAACACGGTAACACCCTGCCCAAGGCCGTAATATTCATAAAACGAGATTCCGACCGACAGGACTCCGGCTACCAACAGTATGATAATCAGAGGATCGGAAAATTTTTCCAGGAATCGCTTCCAAAGAGGCACCTTGGCGGGAGGAGTCAGCACGTTGGCGCCATGCCGCTGACGGCTTTCGAGCACTTCGGCCGGGGTAAGGCCGACATATTTCTTCGTCATATTGTTATATCATCAGAATCGCCGCGAAGTTACGAAAAAATAGTAACTTCGCGTTAAAGACAACACTCTACCCTTATAACGTATGAAACTAAGAAATGGCTTTCTCGCGCTGGCCGCCACCGCGGCGATAACGCTCAACGCGCTGGGCGAGGAGTTGGTAATTCTCCACACCAACGATACCCACAGCCAGCTCGACCCCACCGACAAGGGGTTGGGAGGCATCACGCGCCGCAAGGCGATTGTTGACAGTGTGCGCTCGGCGAACCCCAACGTGCTGCTGGCCGACGCCGGCGACGCGGTGCAGGGCACACTCTTCTTCACGCTCTACGGCGGCAGGGCCGAGATGGAGGCTATGAACCTGTTAGGCTACGACCTGGCGATTCTCGGCAACCACGACTTCGACAACGGCGTTGACTCCCTGGCCCGAAACGTCGGCCTCAGCCACGCGCGGTGGATATCAACCAACTACGACTTTTCGGAGCGCGCCGACCTTGACTCGCTCTTCGCTCCCTATCAGATTTTCGAGTTCGGAGGTAAGAAAGTCGGCTTCATAGGGCTCAACCTCGACCCCAAGGGGATGATCGCCGAGGGTAACTACGACGGCGTGCGCTATCTCGACGTGGTTGACGCGGCCAACTCAACGGCCTGGGTGCTCAAAAACCTCGAAGGGGTAGACCTGGTGGTGGCCATGACGCACCTTGGCTACGCTGATATGCCTAACCCGTCGGACGAGGATATCGCCCGCTCGTCGAAGAACATCGATGTGATCTTAGGTGGGCACTCCCACACCACCATCGTGCCCGGAAGCGGCCGCGAATGGGTTGCCAACGCCGAGGGGAAACCCGTGTTAGTGACGCAGAACGGCAAGAGCGGCACTAAAATCACCGAGGTGACCATCGACCTCGACAGCATCGGCACGGCCCTCCCCCGCTACAGCCAGCTCGCCGTTATCGCCGACAAGAACCTGCCCGCCGATCCGGCAGTTGAGGCGCTGCTGGCCCCCTACCGCAAGGGGGTCGACGATCTCATGGGTAAGAAAATCGGCCGCACGGCCAAGGCGCTCGACAACAACGGCGCCGCACTGCTTAACTTCGTGGCTGACTTCTGCCGCGACCGCGGCGCGCAAATCGCCGGCGGCAAGGTTGACCTCGCGCTTATGAACAAGGGGAGTCTGCGCCGTTCGCTCCCCAAGGGAGACATAACCCAGGGGGAAATCATCTCGATGCAGCCGTTCGCCAACCGCGTGCTCGTGCTCGAAATCAAGGGCAAGGACCTCCTCGAAGCGTTCGACGTTATGGCTACCCGCGGAGGCGACGGGGTAAGCTCCGAAGCCGAGGCAACCTTTGACCCCTCGACAAAGCGTTGCGAGTCGGTTACCATCGGCGGTAAGCCCGTCGATTCCGAAGCTACCTACAGGGTTGCCACCATCGACTATCTTGCCAACGGGGGCGACTATATGACACCCCTGACCCGCGGCAAGGTGATAGCCAGCTCGCCCAACATCGTTTACGACGACCTTATAGCCTACATCAAGGCGCTTAAAGGCAAGGCCATCAATCCCTCCGACAAACAACGGATGAAAGCCGCCCGGTAAATCCGTCACAGGCATAAAAACGAGAGGAGACCTCGCGCGAGTCAGCATCTCGCAAGGTCTCCTCTCGTTTCTTTGGATATGCGGAATCCGACGGGAATCAGCTACGGCGCTTGCGGCGTGTGGACTTTGCGTCTGAACCCGTCTCAGTTGCCGACTCGCAACTGTCGGACAAAGCGCAGGAACCGCAGCCGCAACCGCAACCCGGGTTATCGCCGGGGCGGCGTGTACGCCGTACCAACCGAACTATGCCGCGCGCCATAGCCACCACGGCGGCTACTAATATCGCCGCCACCGCGGCCCATTGCGCTATCTCATTTAAATCCATAAGTATTATTTCTTTGCTTGATACGCTTTGCGTATGGCGGTGTTGAGGCGCGCCGGGGTGAGGTCGGCGGCAAACTGGTCGAACGGCAGGCGCAGGGCGCAGCCCGAGCGGAACTCGGTGCAACCATAGGCGGTGTGCCCCTTTATAAGATGCCCTTTGCCGCAGAGCGGACAGGGTATCTGTTCGAGCGATTTAACCGCCGGGGCGCGCTTGCGGGGAGCCTTGGGTTTGGCGCCCTCCTTGGGGGAGTCCTTAGCGTCATCCTTGGCGCCGCCCCCCTTACCGCCTACAGCCTCGGTTTCCACAAGTATCTTGCGGGAGGAGTTGTCGCTCAGCACCGCGAGCACTATTTCGGAAATCTGCTGTTTCAGCTCCCCGATGAACTCCGCGGCCGAGTAGTCGCCCCGCTCGATACGCCGCAGCTTGTTCTCCCAGATACCTGTGAGTTTGGCGCTCTTGAGCAGTTCCTCCTTGATGGTCGCGATGAGGTCGATGCCAGCCTGCGAGGCCATAATGTTTTTACGCTGGCGGTATATATAGCCGCGGCGAAACAGGGTTTCGATAATCGCGGCGCGGGTCGAAGGGCGACCGATACCGTTCTCCTTCATCGCCTCGCGGAGCTCGTCGTCGTCGACGGTCTTCCCTGCCGATTCCATAGCCCGGAGGAGGGTACCCTCGGTGTAATATTTCGGCGGCTGGGTGGTTTTCTTGGCGAGCGACGGCTCGTGGGGACCGCTCTCTCCTACGGTGAACGGAGGGAGAAGCTTATCCTCCGAAGCGGCGTCCTGTTTGCCCGGATTGTCGGAGGCGAACACCGCCCTCCACCCCTGGGAGGCGATGACCTTGCCCGAAGCCTTGAACTCGGCAGTTCCGGCGGTGCCGACCACCGTTGTCTGGAGGAACTCGCAGTCGGGGTAGAACGCCGCGATGAACCGCCGCGCTATGAGGTGGTACATAAGCCGCTCATTCCCGACGAGCTGCGAGGGGGATTGCCCGGTGGGGATTATCGCGTGGTGGTCAGTGACCTTGGCGTTGTCGAACACCTTTTTGCTCTTGGGGAGCTTCCCGGCCAGCACCGGGGCGGTGATGGCCGAGTAAGGGGTCATACGGCGCAGAATGTCGGGCACCTTCGGGTAAATGTCTTCCGAGAGGTACGTCGTATCTACACGGGGATATGTGGTTACCTTCTTCTCGTAGAGGCTCTGTATGAGCGAGAGCGACTCGTCGGCGGTCCACCCCCAGCGCTTGTTGCACTCCACCTGGAGCGATGTCAGGTCGAAGAGCCTCGGGGGAGCCTCCCTCCCCTTCTTCTCCTCAACCGACTTTATCACGAACGGCAGGGGGCTGATTTCCGCTATAAGCTTTTCAGCTTCCTCCTGGGTTTTGAATCGCCCGGCCGCGGCGTTGAAAGTCGCTCCGCGGTAGAGGGTCTGCAACTCCCAGTAGTCCTCGGGCTTGAATTCAGCGATCTCCTTGTGGCGGCGCACTATCAGCGACAGAGTTGGCGTCTGCACGCGCCCTATCGAGAGGGGCTTGCCCGCCTGGCCGTATTTGAGAGAGTAGAGTCGGGTGGCGTTCATGCCGAGAATCCAGTCGCCGATGGCGCGGGAGAGACCGGCGTGGTACAGATTGTCGAAATCGCTCCCCGGGCGCAGGTTGGCGAACCCCTCGCGGATCGCGTCGTCGGTAAGCGACGAAATCCACAGGCGCTTCACCGGGCAGCGCGTATCGGCCTTCTGCATCACCCAGCGCTGAATGAGTTCACCCTCCTGCCCGGCATCACCGCAGTTTATAATCTCGTCGGCCTGGTGTATGAGCGACTCTATGGCGGCGAACTGCTGGCGGTAGCGCGGGTTGTCGATCAGGCGTATTCCGAAACGGGCGGGAATCATCGGCAGCGAGCCGAGCGACCACCGTTTCCAGAGGTCTGTATAGTCGGCGGGCTCCTTCAGCTCGCATAGGTGGCCGTAGGTCCATGTGACGCAGTATCCGGCACCCTCGTAAAACCCGTCGCGGCGCACTGTCGCGCCGAGGATTTTAGCGATGTCGGAGGCTACGCTCGGTTTCTCGGTAATGCAGAGAATCACTGTCGGGCGGGAGCTTTTACTTCACCTTTCTCGGTGTGGAACAGCAGGGTCGCTGTTTTGGGGATGGCCCCCTTGAAGGGGAAATCCACCTCGATAACCTGCACGCCGGTATCCTCGAACTGGAAGTAGCGCTTGAAGTCAACGCCGTCGATGTCGGTCGCGGGGATTACTGTCTTACCGTCGACGAGGTCGATGCCGTCGATACGCTGCGAGGTCGAAGGGATACCCACGAGGCATATCGTGAGGCGCACACCATCGTCGGTGGCCACCGATTTGTCGGGAATTACGTTGAACCCGGGATCGGACACGTTCTGCGCCGATATGACGGGAGCCGCGGCGAGTATTGCCGCCGCTAATATGTTGCGGAGTCTGCGAATCATTTTGTTACTTTTTTGGCCTCTTCCCAGATAGCGTCCATCTCGGCGAGGGTCATATCGTTGAGGTTCTTGCCGAGTTCCTTAGCCCTCTGTTCGAGGAAATTGAACCGTGCGATGAACTTCTTGTTGGTTTTCTCCAGAGCGTTCTCGGGGATGATTTTGTAGAGCCGTGCGGCGTTCACGAGCGAGAAGAAGATGTCGCCCATCTCGGCCTCCATAGCCTCCGGGTCGAGGCGGTCGGCCTCGGCCTCGAACTCGGCGAGCTCCTCGCGCACCTTGTCCCACACCTGGCGGGGCTCCTCCCAGTCGAAACCGGCGTTGGAAGCCTTTTCCTGTACCCGGTAAGCCTTGATAAGGGCCGGGAGCGAGCCGGGCACACCTGCGAGCACCGAGCGGTTGCCCCCCTTCTCCTTAAGCTTCAGCTGTTCCCAGTTTTCCGACACCTGGCGGGCGGTGTCGGCGTGAACCTCGCCGTAGACGTGGGGATGGCGGAAAATGAGTTTGTCGGCCAGGGAATCACATACCGTGGCAATGTCGAAGCTCCCCTTCTCCTCGCCGATTTTGGCATAGAAAAGCACATGGAGGAGCACGTCGCCGAGTTCTTTGCGAATTTCGGCGTTATCCTCGCGGATCAGGGCGTCGCAAAGCTCGAACACCTCCTCTACCGTATTGGGGCGGAGCGATTCGTTGGTCTGCTTGGCGTCCCAGGGACATTTCACCCTGAGGGTGTCGAGCACGTCGATCACCCTGCCGAGTGCCGCGAGCTTCTCCTCGCGGGTATGTTGCTTGAAGTCTTCCATTATTATATTCTGACAATCAAATTCATTATTTGGCGCGTCATTCGGCGCGGTAGGCGCGGAGGCCGTTTTCGAGCCACTGGATGAAGCGCGTCACGTCCTCGTCGTAATAGGCGGGAGGCGTCATAGGCCGTCCGGCGTTGTCGAGCACGATGTAGTAGGGCTGTGAGTTGGCGCCGAATTTGTGGCGCTGGAGGTAGCTCCACCGGTCGCCCACGGTTTCAAGTTCAACAGCGCGTCCATTCTCTTCGACTGTCTCGGGAGTGGAAAGTTTAGTCTTGTCGTCGACCATCAGCTTTATCAGCACGAAATTCTCGCGGATAAGCGAGCTTACCGCCGGGGTGTCGAACACGGCCCCCTCCATCTTGCGGCAGTTGACGCAACCGTAGCCCGAGAAGTCAATCAGCACGGGCATATCGCGCTCGGCGGCGTAAGCCATACCCTCGTCGTAATCGTCGAACTCCTCGAAGCGGGCGCCGTCGTAGAGGTTGAAGTCCTGGGTGTAGAGAGGGGGCACGAAAGCGCTAACGCCCTTGAGGGGAGCGCCCCAGAGGCCCGGCACGAGGTACAGGGCGAACGAAAGCGACGCCAGCGACAGGAAGAAGCGCCCGATCGACACCGTCTCCAGCGGAGCGTCATGGCTGAATCGAATTTTGCCAAGGAGATAGAACCCGAGCATTGCGAAAATCACAACCCACAGGCATATGAACACCTCGCGGTCGAGGATGCCCCACCCGTAGGCGAGGTCGGCCACGGAGAGGAACTTCAGCGCCAGGGCGACCTCCAGGAAGCCGAGCACCACCTTCACCGAGTTCAGCCAGCCGCCCGAACGGGGCGCGCCTTTGAGCCACGAGGGGAACATCGCGAAGAGCGAGAAGGGGAGCGCGAGCGCCAGGGCGAAACCGCCCATACCGACGGCCGGACCTGTCATATCACCCATCGAGGCGGCCTCCACAAGGAGAGTGCCAATAATCGGGCCGGTGCAAGAGAACGACACGAGCGCGAGGGTGAAGGCCATGAAGAAGATGCTCACAAGGCCGGTGGTCGATTCAGCCTTGCTGTCGACACTGTTGCTCCACTTCGAGGGGAGCTTGATGTCGAACCCTCCGAAGAAGGAGATGGCGAAGAGCACCAACAGAAGGAAGAACGCGAGGTTGAACCAGGCATTGGTCGAAAGCTCGTTGAGCGTGCCGGCTCCGAATAAGGCGGTAACGGCGAGCCCGAGGGCGAGATATATCACTATGATGCTGAGCCCGTAGACCATCGCATCGCGCACACTTTTGGCGCGGCTGCCGCTCTTTTTGAGGAAGAAGCTTACGGTCATCGGTATCATAGGCCACACGCAGGGAGTCAGCAGGGCGAGCAGACCGCCGCCGAAGCCCCAAATGAATATCAGCCACCAGGGTGAGCTACCCGCGATGGCCGCTGGGTCGGCGCTCTCAGGGTTGAGCAGCTGGGTATCTACCGGCGCCCACCATTCGGCAGCGTCGATTTTCGAGGCGGATTGCGTTTTTGCGGGGGAGGTCACCGCGGTGGTCTGTGGCGCCTCCTCGGCAGCGCTATCCTCGGGAGCGTGGGTGCCGGTGCCCACGGTGGCGTCGAGCGTCAGGCGCTGGGGCGAGATGCAGGTCTGGTCGTTGCACCCCTGGAAGAACACCTTCACGGCGACGTCGTGCGCCATACCGTCGGTAATCTTCAGATGCTGGGTGAAAGTCACGTCGGAGTCCCACCATGAGAGCTTCAGCGAGAAAATGGGGTCGTACTTCTCCACCGGCGGGCGCGAGGGGGTTAGCGCCCCGTCGAGTTCGACCCCCGCGGGGAGGTCGAAGGTCACCGAGGTGGCGTTGGGGCCGTCGGCGGGGAGGTCGAGGCCGTAGAGGTGCCACCCCTTTTCAACCTTGGCGGTGAGCACCACGGTAGCGGCCGCATCAGAACTTCCTTCAACGGCGGCACTCCAGGTAATCGGGTCGAGGCGCTGAGCCGAAACCGAGGCGGCGAAGCCCGCCAGGGCTATCAGCAGCAGTGTTATATGTTTCTTCATCGTCATTTATTCGGCTTGAATGGTTTGGGGGTTATGGAGAAGGGGTGCTCGCGGGGGGGCATACAGGAATGGTCGTCGCACCCCATGTAGCGTATCTTCCCGGCAATGCGGGCCTTGGCGGCGTCGGTCACCTTGAAGCGGCGCGTGAAGGTCACCCCCGCCTCCCAGTAAGTCAGCTCCGTAGAGAACATTTCCTGGTACTCGCGCTTAGGAGCGGCCGAAGGCTTCACGCCCCCGATATATTCCACGCCTTCCGATCCCTCAAAGGAGAAAGTGGTGGGCACAGGGCCACCTTTCACTTCCTCGGTGCCGTAAATGTGCCATCCGTCGGCACACAGGGGGCGAAGAGTCACGGTCCCCTCGGTCGGGGAAGTCATTTTAGCGGTAACCCGCCAACGTATCTTAGCTTCGGGAGCCTGGGCGGCAACCCCGAAGGCCAGCGCGGCGATGAAGGCCGCGATAAATATAAATCTTTTCATAGTGGTAAAAGAGAGCGACCGGCGCTGAGGTTCAACCGGCCCTATAGTTTTGCTTACGCGAAATTAACAAAAATCCCCGACATTGGCTCCCTGCGCGCGCCCCTCATTTACACCCGCTGGTTGCCCGATTGCGTTAAAAAACGTAACTTTGCGCCGCCGATGCCGAAGCTTCGGCTCGCATCAACCTAAGTTTACAACCATTAACATAATCTATGAGCGACTTCAACAAGCTACTCCTTACTATGATCGCCGCCTGCGGGGCGGCCGGCAGCCTTTTCGCAGCCGACTATGCCGATGGTGTTCTTCTGCTCAACGAGGGCAAATACGGCACTCCCGGCTCGATCTGCCACCTCGACGCCGAGGGTAAATGGACCGACCGAGCTTTCGCCGAAGCTAACGCCGGGGAGGCCACTCTGGGCAACACCGGCTCCTTTGCCGCTTCACGCGGCGACTGCCTCTACATTGTGTCGAAACAGAAAAACACCGCCGGAGCCATCCTCACCAAGGCTGGCTCACGCACGCTGCGCAAGCTAGCGTCGGCCAGCGATTTCGGCTTCGCCGCCAGCTGCCAGGGACGCGCGTTCCTCCCTATCGACGACACAAAGGGGTACCTCTCGACCACTCTCGGAGTCGCCGTTGTCAAACTCGAAGACCTCTCGCTCATCAGCTCGATCGAAGGACTGCTCAACAATGCGGGCAAAGCGGTTGAATGCGGCAATATGATCCGCCTCGACGACCGAGTGTTCATCGCTACCAAGTCGAAATTCCTCTACGTCATCGACCCCGCGACCGACACAATCATCGAAACCCTCGATTTCACCGAAATCACCGGCAACGAGAAGGCTTACGCCGCCTCGATTGTCGTAGGTACCGATGGCGCGCTCTACTGCTCCGTAGCGGGTGGCACTAACGGCTCTACCCTCCCCTGGCTCGTGAAAGTCACCACCTCGGCAGACGACCCCTCGAAGCTCATTACCGAAACCATCGCCGTGCCTGAAGAGGTATATCCCCCCGCCAACAGCTGGTACACCTGGACCCCCGACGCGTTCTGCGCCTCCCCCGCGGCCGGAGCGCTCTACTGGAACGGCGGCGCCTCCTCCTTCAAGAGCAACCAGATGCTTTTCAAATATGACATCGCCAAAGGTGAGTTCTCGAAGTTCTACGACTTCGCCGAGGATAAATTCCTCTACGGCTCCGCTATGCGCGTCAATCCCGCCGACGGTTCGGTTTACCTCGCTTATGTTAGCGGCAACGCCTATAGCGACGCCACCACCCTTGCAAAACTCAACCCTGAGGAGGGCACCGTTACCGCCGAGTGGCCTATGAATCAGGAATACTGGTATCCCTGCCTCCCCCTGTTCCCCGACAATGAGGCTCCCGCCGCGACCCCCATCGAGAACCCTTACCAGGTTGACGGCGACATCGCTTCGACCCTTATCGACCTCCGCGGCCTCGCTTCGGACCCCGACTCGCACGACGCGCTTATGACCATCACCCTCTCGGAGAACCGCAACCCCGAACTTGCCGAGATGGAGGTTAAGCACGGCTTCCTCCGCGTAAGCCCCGCGGCGGGAGCGCTCGGCTCCGCCATCGCAAGCGTAAAGTACGACTCCAATGGCCGCACCGCCTCGCTCGACATCCCCCTCTCGATCAGCTCCTCGACAGGCGTGGCCGACGTAGCCGCAACTGACAACTCTGTTTCCGCCCTGCGCGAATCGGCAACCTCGCTGCGTCTCGCCGGATATGGAGTGGCCGAAGTCTACACCCTCTCGGGCGCCCTCATCGCCCGCGTCAACGTTGACGGCACCACCTCTGTAGCCGTGACAGAGACACCCGTGATTGTCCGCTTCGGCAACCTCGCCACCAAGCTCTAAGAATACTAATAGTCAACATAATAAGCGCCGCACCCGGGCCGGGTGCGGCGCTTACTTTTATAGTTACTTAAGTCAGAGGCGGTAGAAGGTGGTGAAGGCCGAAACGCAGTATAGGTGGTCAGCCACCGAGGCGGTCTCGCGGCAGGAGTGCATAGCCCACTGCGGCGCGCCCATATCGACTCCGCGCATCGGCAGCTGGGAGGTCAGGATGTTACCCAGGGTGGAACCGCCGGCCACGTCGCTGTTGTTTACGAACGTCTGCACGGGCACCCCGGCGAGGGCGCATATCTGGCGGAACACGGCGGCGGAGTCCGCGTCGGTCATATACTTGCAGTTGGCATTGTACTTGATTACCGGGCCGCCACCGAGGCGGGGCAGATTGGTGGGGTCCTGTTTATCCTCGTAGTTGGGGTGCAGGGCGTGGCCGTTGTCAGCCGAAATCATAAAGGAGTTAGCCACGGCGCGGGGCATATCCTCCGCGCTTCCGCCGAGCGAGGCGTTGATGCGGGCGAGTATGTCGCGGAGCACCGGCGAAGCGGCACCCTGGCGTGTCCCCGACCCGGTCTCCTCGTTGTCGAACACGGCCAGCACGCGCGTGGCGGCAGTTGCGGTGTCGAGCGAGTCGCAGAGAGCGGTCAGCCCGGCGTGAACCATCGCGAGGTCGTCAATGCGCCCAGAGGAGATGAACTCCTCGGCGGGGCCTACGAGGCACGCGGGGGTGGTATCGTAGAGCGAGAGGTCGAAATCGAGTATGTCGTCGGTAGCCACGCCGAGCTCCCCGGCGAGCATGCGGAGCAGGTAGCCGTCGGCCTCAGCCTTCTCACGAAGCAGGGCGAGCACCGGGAGCATATCCTTCTGCTTCGAGAGGGGGTTACCTTCGTTTACCGAGCGGTTGAAGTGTATGGCCAGGTGGGGTATGGTAAGGAGCGGGTGGCGGAAGTTGACCAGGCGCGTCACAGGGCGCAGAGGGTCGGAGGAGCGGAGTGTGACCCTTCCGGCCAGGCTCAGGGGGCGGTCAAACCAGGTGTAGAGCACCGGGCCACCGTAGACCTCGGTGTTGAGTTTGAGCACCGGGGCTTTCCCCACCATCTCGGGAGAGGGCTTGATGCGGAACCCGGGTGAATCGCTGTGGGCGCACACTATGCGGAAGCCTCCGGCGGGAGCGCCGTCGCCTACCACGAACGCGAAAATCGCCGACCCGTTGACCATAGTGTAGTAGCGACCACCCGGTCGCAGACTCCAGGAGTCAGCAATATCCAAGGATTCGAAGCCTTGGCGGTCAAGGGTCGCTGCCACGTTTGACGCGGCGAGGAAGTTGCAGGGGGAGCTGTCGAGAAATCGCAGCAGGGTATCGGTGACTGGATTCATGGCGGATTGGGAGTTAAGGGAGTGAAGAGTGAAGGGTGGAGTACCAACTGTTCTCAGTCGGAAGCGGCACGGCCTCCGAAGGGTGGCTCCTTGAAGAGTTCGAGCATCTCTGGCGGGCGGTTGAACACATCCTCGGGCGACGTCGGGCGCAGCGGCTCGAACCATCGGAACGCCGGTAGGTAGAAGAGGCTCTTCTTGGCGAGATACAGCGGGGTCATTGTGCCGGAGGTCTCGGGCCACAATTTCATACGCTCCACTGTGCGGTCGCGGAAATCGGCGGCGAGGAACGAGCTCTCGATGTTGGCAATCTTATTGTAGGTGGAGTCATTCTCCATCGGCAGCATTATGGCCTGCACGTTGCCGCTCACGTCGAGGTGCCGCAGATCACGGTCCTCGAAGAAGGCGGTCATCTCCTTGCCGGTAAGCTGGTTGTAGAACCCCTCGTCGATCCATTCGGCCATAAAGCCGAACTCAGGGAGCTTGGCCCACTCGGCCACGGAATCCTTGAAATGCACCTGGATGACGTTGCCGAAAATCTGGCGCTCGCCGTTCCACACCACCGGGTGGTTGTGCATCCACAGCATCGAGTCGCGGGCTACGGCGGTCAGCGAGTCGCAGATACCCTGGAGGTCAACGCGGTAGAAGCGCACGCAAGGCTCGGCTATAAGGTAGTGGGTGGTATCGGCCTCGACCCGCACCGTGTCGTCAACGAAGTGCTCGGGGGTAATCTTCTTGAAAGCGCGGATGGTGTCGGCGTGGAGGTACAGGGTGTCCTTCTGCGAGTACTCGCGGGCGAGGGCCCGCCCGGTGACGCGCGCCGAGTCGTTGGCCTCGAAGTAGAGGCCGTAATCGCCGGTGAGCACCACCTTGTTGGCGGTGTCGGTAAGCTCGATGTTGCCGAATGCCTCCCCGAAGCCGGTAAGCTGGTCGTAATAGAGGGTGTCGCCTGTGAGGGTGTTGCCGTTGCTGGCCACCACGAGCGAGCGGTCAAAGAGATCGGCCTTCTGAGTGTCTGAGTTGTAGGCACCGTTCGAGGTGTGAATGGTGCCGTCGGCCGAAACGATGGTCGAAATTGTGTCGAGGATGGCCACTCGGGTCGCCGTATTGTAGAGCATCTCCTCGGTGTAGATGTCGAGGGTATCCTTTTCGCGGAGCGAGTGGAGGGCCACCTGGTCCTTGAAAAGCGCGTCCTTGGTAGATGGCGAATATTCGCCGTACCAGGAGGTCAGGCGGTTGTTCTTGTCGGTGAGCGTGCCACCGACCTCGTAGAACCCGAGCTCGATGGCCAGGTCGTAGTTGAAGATGTCGGTGGTGAGGGTTACGTCCTTGTTGATCAGGCGCACCTTATTGCCTGGGTCGGCAAAGAGGATGGCAAGCTCTGTGGTGTCGGAGTAGTCAAGGCGGTCGGCGAACACGAAGAGGGTGTCACCCTGCTCCATACGCACATTGCCGAATGCCCTCACTGCCCCGGGGTCCTCGTAGAAGTGGGCCGAGTCGCAGTACATGAACATATCCCCCTGGCGGAACATAACGTCGCCAACCACGATTTGGAAACTGTCGTAGCGCTCCTTGCGAAGCTCGTCGGCCCGCTCAAGGAATATGCGGTTGGGGGCGTGGCGGTCGGCCTTCGGTATCTGGGGGCGTATGGGGGTGGTATCTGTCCGGCGCTGCGCCAGCCCCGCCGAGGCGAGCGCCAGAACGGCGAGCAACATAAACGCGCCCCGCATCGAGCGGAGGCCGCTGCCCGGTTTCTGCTTTTTATGCCGCATAGGATTCTGTGGATTGGAAGCCGGCAAAGCCCGTCGGGGGCTCATTTGCGTATTTTGAGCCATCCGTCGTGCTCGAAATCGCAGTCGGACCACCCATCTTCGATTTTGACGTATGTATCCTTGATTTTCTTTTCAAGCCACTGCTTCACGGCTTTCTGCTTGGCCGCGGCCTCGTACATACCCTTGATGGTCTGATAGTCGTCGGAGAGGTTGGCGCGGTGGGCGTCGAGGCGGTTTGTGAGCTTCACCATCGCCACGATGTCGCGGTCGCGCTTGGGATCCTTCATAATGAAGGGCTCGGAAATGTCGCCTACCTTCATATCGGCCACGCGGCGGCCCACCTCTTGCGGCAGCTGCCCCATTTCGAAGAGCGTGGTGTTCGACTCCTGGTTGACCATACGCCCCTTGTTGTTGCGGGTATCCTTATCCTGTGATATTACCTCGGCAGCCTGTTCGAATGTGAACTTCTTGTTGTTCACAATGTCGGAGCGCACCGAGTCGAGGCGTTCGAGGGCTGTTTTCAGCTCTTCGTCGGAGATGCGCGGACGCAGCAGTATGTGGCGGGTGTTCACGCGGTCGCCGCGCTTTTCGATAAGCTGTATGATGTGGTAGCCATACTGGGTCTCAACGATTTTCGACACCTTTTTGGGGTCGTTGAGGTTGAAGGCCACGGCGGCGTATTCAGGTTCGAGGTGCCCCTTGCCCATAAAGCCGATTTCGCCGCCGCGGACGCTCGATCCGGGGTCCTGCGAGTAGAGGATGGCCAGGGTCGAGAAAGAGCTCTCTCCGCGGGTAACCTGGTCGGAAAACTCGCGCAGACGGGCTTTCACATCGTCGATTTCCTGCTGCGGTATGCGGGGATTCACGGTAATGATCTCAACCTCGACCTGCAGGGGCACGAACGGGATGGAGTCCTCGGGAAGTTCGGCGAAGTATTTGCGCACGTCGGAGGGGGTAACCTTCAAATCTGCTGTCAGCGAGCGCTGCACCTCCTGTACGCGGTAGTTGTTGCGCATCATATCGGCCATCTGCTGGCGGAACTCCGGCATAGGCTTGCGGAAATACTCCTCGACTTTCTCCTTGCTCCCCAGATTGTTCACAAGATAGTTGATACGCTGCTCAACCGACATGGAAACCATCGACTCGGACACCTCCACGGTGTCGATGTCGGCCTGGTGGAGGAAGAGCTTCTCCACGGCGAGCTGCTCGGGGATTACGCAGTAAGGGTCGCCGTTGATGGGCGTCTTCTCGTAGAGAGCCTGCTGGTAGGCCTCCTCGATCTCGCTTTTGTAGATCGGCTGGTCGCCGACCATCCATGCGACTTCTTCAACGATATTGTTGTTGCCGGCCGCTATCGCCGCCAGGGCGGCCGACGCGGCCAGGAATGATATTGAAAGTGAACGGAGTCTCACGTCGCGCTTAATTATATGCTTATTTATAAAAATGACAAACTTAGAGCTTGTTTGAAAACAAACTTAATGCGCGAAGTTACGCCTTTTGCGTGAAATTTCCGCGTTAACAATCAATAAAAAGCGCACTACAAAAACGTAGGCGCGATGAAAACACCGCGCCTACGTCGAAATTCGAAACAAACAATTTAAAAATCAGGGCATGAGGCGCTTGGTGGCGCCAGAGCCGCGGAGCTCAATCACGGGTGTGCCGGACGCTGGACGCGTCAGCTCGACTCCGCGGAGGTCGAAGTAGCGGGGGGCAACCTCCTCGGTGTCAGCGCCCGTAAGCCCGACGGAGGCCGCCGATGGGAGCTTCAGGCGGAACTCCAGGCCCGGGTTACCCGTATAGTACTCACCTCCGTTGTAGCGGGTTTCCGAACCGAGGATGGCGCTGTCTGGGATGGTTATAACCCCGTCGCGCAACGTGCCGAACATTTCCGGCGCGAGGTTCATGAGTTCGTCCTGGGTGTAGCCGTACGACATTTTCACAGCCGCCTGGGATGTGAGAAGCATCGAGCCGTCGTTCCCCTTCATCCCTATCGGACTCGGCATCACGAACACACCATCGGGGTTCGAAGCGTCGATATAGAGGAAGTGGTCCTCCTTCTCGTGGTGGTGCAGGTTCCCCTCCGAGGAGGTCCAGTAACCTTTCACCGAGTAAGCGTTCTTCACGCGGTACACACCCGGGCGCGCCTCGCTCTCCTCAACCTCTACGGCATACGGTTCGGTCTGGGCGCCATAGATGGCGAGCATCACCACATCCTCGAAGCGGGTCCAGCCGAGGTTTTCCCATGGGCCGAGCCAGGAATCATTTACCACGTCGAAAAGCGAACGGCTAGTGGCGCGCACATTTCCGGCCTCGTCGAGGGCGGCGAACACCAGCGACATACGGCCCACATACCCGTCGGGCGCGGAGAAATCGTTGCGCCCGGGGGTGGCCACCTTGTCGCCGGCGGCGATCGAGGCGAGTTCGGCCGAGGTAGGCATCTCAACTCCCGGAATCACCCCGTATTTTATGGCGGCGACGTGCGCCGAGGCCGTGATTTCCACCGGGACTGTCTCGCCGGGCGAGACGCACTCCTGCCAAAGATTCAGGTAATAATCGTCGAGGCAGAGCACCTCCGATGAGATTTCGTAGACCACGGCGTCGGCGAAACGGAGCTCGAAGTCGTGCTTGCACCAATAGAAATCCTCGTCGGTGTATGGGGGGAACGACCATAGCATCCCCGCCGCGGGAATCTTGATGATACCCTCGTTGTAGAAGCCGGTGAGCCCCTGCTTCTTATCCTCTTCGAGTGTCTGCGAACCGTTCTCCTGATGGCGCCCCGCCGAAGAGCTAACGAAGAACTCCGGGGCTACCGACGAGTTGGGAGTGAAGCCGAGCCCCTGGGTCTCGATAAACACCCCCTTTGGGTCGCACGCGTTGATATACACATCGTTGCCTACCGATGTAGGTGCCATGAAGAGGGGGCACTTGCCGTTGAGGTAAGGGTTCTTCATTCGGAAATAGCCCGGGCGGGTGGCGCTCTCCTCGACCTCGACAGGCCAGGCGTAGCGGCTTACGTTGAACACCGAGCATATCCATGGGTCATAGAGCGTGGCCTCCCCGCGGGAAACCCACTCCTCCCCTTCGAGAGCGGCGGCCGACCCCCAATAAGGGGTCAGCGCCGCGAGCAGTAGCGCTATGCGCGCGATAGTCCTATTAATCATAACGATGCCGGTTTAGAAAAACACCTTTTCGGCGCGGTCGCCGCTGAGGCGTATATAGAGGCCACCCTTCTCGGGGTTAGCGACCTCGACACCCTGGAGGTTGAAGTACCTGGCGGGGGCGGTTGCCTCCGACTCGGCGGGAAGGGCGTCGACGCCCGTGGTTGAGCTGATCACATGCTTGAAGAGCTGCCAAACGTCGGGGGTATCGTTGTCGCCGTGCACGCTCGCCTGGTAGGCTCCAACCGAACCGGCGGGCACTATGAGGGTGGCGTTGTCATATACGGCCTGAGAGAACATATTCTCCTTCGGGCAGCGGGGTGGTTCGGGCACGGGGATATTGATGTAGCGGATGTTGTCGCACCCGGCGAAGCTACCTTCGGCATACCAGTAGGTCCATCCCGGCACACCGTTCACCTCGTCGAGGCCGGTGCAGTTGAGGAACGCGTAGTTGCCTATCATATTCATCTTCTCGGGAGCGTTGAACTTGCGCAGGCTCACGCAGTCGGCGAAAGCGTAGGCGCCGATGATGTAGACTTCCGGGGAAAACTCCACCGATTCCAGCGACGAGCAGCCGCGGAAAACACTCTGGCGTATCACACCGAGATTCGGAGGGCATACAAACGATTTCAGGGCCGAGCAGTCGCGGAACAGCTCGTCGGGGAGCGAGCCCACGGCGTTTGGGAGCGTGATTTCCTCCAGCGAGGTGCAACCCTGGAAAGCGTTGATGCCGAGGTTGTACACCGATTCCGGAATGGTGACTTTCGTAAGCCCGGCGCTTCCGCGGAACGCGTCCTTGCCGATTTCAGCGACGGTGTAGGTAACGCCGTTGTTGGTTACATACTCGGGTATCACCACTTCGCCCGTATACGAGCCGTAGCCGTCGAGGGTCACCTTGCATTTCTTGGAGTTCATCTCGTCGACGAGGTAGTAAACCCCGTCCTTAACGAAGCTGTATTCCGAAATGGCGTCGATGTTCTTGAACTCCTTCCAGCCGTCGGCCTCGCGATACGCGGCCACCGCGCTCTTGGGCACATATACCACACCCGAGGCAAGCGTAGCGGCGTCGAACGCGTCAGCGGCCACGGCCGGAGGCTCCGGGGCGGCTATCGTGATGTCGCTAAGGTCGGTACACCCGGCGAACGCCCTGGCGGGAATCGGAGCCACGCGGTTGCCGAACGACACCTCGCCCAGCGATTCGCAACCCTCGAAAGCCCCCTCGCCTATCTCGGTGTCAGCGGCGAACGAGCTCGGGAAGTCGAACTTGCGGAGGCGTGTGCAACCCTTGAAGGCGTTGCGGCCGAACTTCACGGTCGCGCCGTTGAAAGTGACCTCGCGCAGGGCGTCGCACCCCTCGAAGGCTCCATCGGCGACCTCGGTCACGAAGTAGCTCGTCACAACGGGTTTTCCGTCGGCATCGACCGAGGTTATGTTGAAGAAATTGGGAATCGAGAGAGTGCCGGAATACTTCTCGGCGGGGGAGGCGATCAGCTTGACGCGCAGTTCGTCAGTCTGCTCGTAATAGACGCCGTCGTAGAAGAGAGTGCGGAGCAGTTCCTGGGCCGAAGCCGCCGAACCGGCCGCCACCATAGCCGCGCAACAAAGGAGCGACTTCAAAGTAAAGGTTTTCATAAGCCTGTGTGATTAGATATTGTTGGAATTATCGAAGTGATGAGAGCATATGGAGATTGCAACGGCGGCATAATCGCCTCACGTTGCCGCAAATTTAGCCCAAATTAAATAATTATGCAAGCAAAATCTAAATAATTATAGCATTTTTCCACAAATGCGACCCTGGAGGCTCTGGATCGGGGTGGAGAGTGAAAAGTGGAAAGTGAAAAGTGAAGGGGATATGAAGGGGAGAGGAGGCGGCAGGGGGATTTTGGCGGTTTTGGCGAAAAAAGCTAAATTCGCGGTTGACCAGCCCCGCCGAGGGGCCCCGCCTCTAACCAATACCGCCTTAAAATTTGAATACCAAAGCCATACTCACCGCGCTGTTGCTCGCCTTCCTATTGCCCGCTTTCGGAACCGCCGCGCAGGGGAAGTTTTCCGACGACGATGTCGAGAACCTCCTCCGCCAGCTCGACCGCGAACTGCTGCGCCGCGACTTCTACAAACAGCGACGAGCCGACCGCATCGACTCACTGAAGGCGCTCCGCGTAAGGGAGGGGGCCGACCCGGAGCGATGGCTCGGACTAACAATGGAGGTGGCTATCGAATACAACGCCTTCAATAACGACTCGGCGCTGGTGTATTATACAACGGGCCTCGACCGGGCCGCGTCCATGGGACTCGACTCGGTAGTCACCGAGTTCAGGGCGCGAAGGGCCACCTACCTGTCGCTGAGCGGCTATATGAGCGACGCGCTCAACGAGATAGCGCAAATCGACACGCTCTCGCTTTCCAACCGGCTCAAAACCGTTTACCTCACCTCGATCCGCCAGATGTTCTCCTATATGGGTTACTACTACGAGGGATTCGAGTCGACCTCCGATTACTGGAACAACCGCTCGCTTCAGGCGCAGCAACGCCTTATTCAGTTGCTCGACAAGGGCACGGAGGAGTACCGCCGCAATCTCGGCGAGTACTATTTCCAATGCCGCGAATACACCAAGAGCCGCAACACGCTGACCCCCATAGTGGAATCCGGCGAGCTGAACTCACCCTCGCGGGCCATAGCCTGCCATATCCTCGCCAGTATCGCCAATGCTGGCGGCGACCGCAGGGGGTACCTCGCCTACCTCGCCATGTCGGCCATAGCCGACCTCCGCAGGGCCACCCTCGAAGTGGTGTCGCTCCAGGAGCTCGGGGGCGTGCTGTTCGAGATGGGGCAGTCAGGACGCGCCCACCAATACCTTATGGCGGCGATGAAGAACGCCGTCGAGAGCCGCGCCGCGGTGCGTATGATGCAGACAACGGAGCTGCTCAACGTGGTCGAGAGCGACCACCTGGCCCAGATTGAGAGGTGGCGAATGTCAACCAACGTGATTATGGCCATCCTCGTGGTGACGCTGCTGGCGCTCCTGGTGTCGTTCTTCGTGCTCCGCCGCCAACTGCGGCGCGTGCAGGCCCTGCGAGGCAGCCTCCAGGAGGCCGGGCGCACCAAGGATATATACCTCAGCCGCTTCATGGCCCTGTCGTCAATCTATATGGACCAGCTCAAGCAGTTCTGCAAACTCGCGAGCCGTAAAATCACCGCCGGACAGACCGACGAGCTCCTTAAAATGGTGAAATCGCCGAAATTCATCGACGAGCAGAGCCGCGAGTTCTACTCCATGTTCGACGACGCCTTCCTGCACCTGTACCCCGACTTCGTGGAACAGATAAACCGCCTCCTACGCCCTGACCAGCAGATACGCCTGGCCGAGGGGGAGCTGATGAACTCCGACCTCCGCATCCTCGCCTTCACGCGACTCGGAATCGACGACGCCAACCGCGTGGCGCAGATTCTCAATTTCAGCGTCAACACCGTATACGCCTACCGCAACCGTCTGCGCAACAGAGCCATAAACCGCGACACATTCGAAGCCGACATTATGCGGATAGGCACAATATGACCCTCAGCAACCACACGACCCGTATGCGAAACCTCAAAGAAACAGCCTCGCGATTCGCCATCGAAGGCACGATAGCCGACATAGCCCCGCTCGGAAGCGGCCTTATCAACGACACTTACATTGTCACCACCGCCGAGGCCGAGGCTCCCGACTATGTGCTCCAGCGCATCAACCACAAGGTATTCCCCGACACCGAGGGGCTCCGCCGCAACATCGAAGCCGTCACGGCCCATATCCGCGCCAAACTGACTCTCGCCGGGGAGACCGACATCGACCGCAAGGTGCTGAGGTTCATACCGCTTGCCGACGGTAGCTCCACCTGCCTCTTCGATGGCGGGGAGTATTGGCGAATGTCGGTGCTGATACCCCGCTCGCGCACCATTGAGGCGGTCACCCCCGCCAGCGCCCTCGACGCCGGAAAGGCTTTCGGCCGTTTCCACGCCATGCTCACCGACCTGCCCGAAACGCTTACCGAGACTATCCCCGACTTCCACAATATGGAGCTGCGCCTAACCCAGCTCCGTGAGGCTGTAAAGGCCGACCCGGTAGGCCGCGTCGCGGAAGTGAAGCCGCTGCTCGACCAGATCGAGGCGCGGGCCGAGGAAATGTGCCTCGCCGAACGGCTCCACCGCCAGGGGGTTCTCCCCAAGCGCGTTTGCCACTGCGACACTAAAGTAAGCAATATGCTCTTCGACAGGGATAGCGACAAGGTGCTATGCGTGATCGACCTCGACACGGTCATGCCGTCGTTCATCTTCAGCGACTTCGGCGACTTCATGCGCACCGGCGCCAACACCGGGCTGGAGGATGACCCCGACACGGACAACGTTGAGTTCGACATGGAGATATTCAAGGCGTTCACAAAAGGTTATCTCGAAGAGGCTTCGCGGTTCCTCCTGCCCGCGGAAACCAACAACCTCCCCTACGCCGCCGCGCTATTCCCCTATATGCAGGCCGTGCGATTCCTTGCCGACCATATCAACGGCGATACATATTATAAAATACAGTACCCGGGCCACAATCTCGTGAGGGCCCGGGCACAATTCAAACTCTTCAATAGCGCCGACGCGCGCAGGGAGGAGATGAAAGCCTATATCGACAGCCTCCTCGGCAGGTAAGGCCGAGGCTTGAACTATCTGGCGTAGAGCACGCGCATCCGGCACCTGGAGCAGTCAAATTCCAGCCGGAAGCGGTTGCCCGACGATGTTATATACAGTTCGCCGGGATATTTCGCCGCGCCACCCTCTTTGAGGCACGCGCCAAGCTCGCGGCGCAGGCAGTAACGCGTCTCCATGACGCGCACCTCACCCCGAGGCGTGTCGGCCGCGGGGCGTTCGACTTCCGCCGCCATAGCGCCGACTTCGGCCCCGGCATCCTCGTAGAACCGCCGGGCGAGCGAGTTGGCCACATTGTCGTGGCGCGACAGCACTTGCCCGCCATTCCATCGAAGCCCCTCGGAAGGAGCCTTTCGGGTATCTCTCCTGTAAGAAGCGGCGCGGGCGAGGTCGAGCGCCTCGACCCCCTGCCGCCGCAGCGTCGCGAGCAGCGAAGCTGGAATAAAGAGGTCTCCGACATTGTCGGTCATATCGCCGTCAGCCATAGTGTATATGGAGTCGCCCAACTTCGTGAGCGCCCTCAGCCTCGCCTGGAGCTGCGGGGTCTTGGCGGGCTGGGCCTCGCAATCAGCCGCCACCGAGATTCTCAGGCCGGACTCATCCTCCAGGTCGAGCGCCACGCGGTCGCCCGCCATGCGGAGCCATCCGCGGAGCGCTATCCGCCTCGAAGCCGTAGTGCCCGCCATCAGCTTCTGGCGGGCAGAATCGGCATTGCGGTAGAGCGCCGAGCCGGGGGGTATGTCCACAGCGGTAGCGGTGTGAAGCGTCCCCTTTTCTTGGCGGTTCAGCCGGAAACCGCGGAACGTGCCGGAAGCGTCGAAGAATCCCAACCCGTCGCCATTATTAAGCTCTACCCCCGGTTTCAGACGCGCCGTATATCGTCGGCCACCCCCCGAGAGCACCCGGCCGACCTCCTCCCCTATCCACTTCGGCGAGCCGAAAGTGGCCATCTTCCCCGGTTTGGAGGGGGTGTTGAGGAAGTACGGGGTGTAACCTCGGTTGAAACTCTTGTCAAGTTCGGGAGTGAAACCAAGCTCGACCCTTCCGAGCGACGAGCGGCGGTAGCGTTCGGGATTGGCGTCAATAACCTCGTCGAGGGCCTTGCGATAGGCCGCGACGACGTTTTTCACATACGCGGCATCCTTAAGCCTACCCTCGATTTTGAACGACGAGGCTCCGGCGTCGAGCAGCTCGGCCAGGGAGGCCGAACGGTTCATATCGCGGAGCGAAAGCAGGTGCTTGTTCTTGAGGAGTACGCGCCCACGGCCATCTTCGAGGTCAAAGGGGAAGCGGCACACCTGTGCGCACTCGCCGCGGTTGGCCGAGCGTCCGGTGAGCATATAACTCGCCTGGCAGTCACCGCTATAGCATACGCAGAGGGCACCGTGGACGAATACTTCCAGCGGCACATCGACCTCCGAGGCCACCGCGCGTATCTCGTCGGCGGAAAGCTCGCGGGCGAGCACTATCTGCGAAAAACCCGCGTCGCGCAGAAACCGCGCCTTCTCCGGGCCGCGGGTGTCGCACTGGGTCGAAGCGTGGAGCGCGATAGGTGGCAGGTTCATGCGGAGCAGCCCCATGTCCTGAACAATCAGGGCGTCGACCCCGGCGCGCCAGAGGTCCCACACGAGGGCCTCCACCGCCGGAATCTCATCCTCATAGACCAGCGTGTTTACCGTGACGTAGAGCCTGGCCCCGTAGCGGTGGGCGAATTCGGCCACACGCCTCAGGTCGTCAATCGAGTTGGCCGCCGAGCGGCGTGCGCCGTGCGACGGAGCACCCATATACACGGCATCGGCCCCGTGGATCAGAGCCTCAAAGGCCGTTTCGGCATCGCGCGCCGGAGCCAGCAACTCCACCGGCCTCGGCGTGATATTTTCCTGTCGTAGTTCCATTCCGAGGTCAAAGTTACGGCTTTTTGAACAATATTACCCCATTAGCGCGCATTTACCCTCCTCCGTTACGAAGATTTTTGTTAATTTTGCCGATACAAAACAAACCAATCAATCGCGCCCATCACGCGAACAACACCAAAGAAAAACATGGAACTTTTTGAACGCCTGACCCGCAGAGCTAAAGAAAATCCCCGTCGCATCGTGCTCCCCGAAGGAACCGAGCAGCGCAACCTCGAAGCCGCCGACCTCATCCTGGCCGAAGGACTCGCCGAAATAATCCTCATCGGCAGCGAGGCTGAAATCAACGAGAAAGCCAAGGACCTCAACCTGGCCAACATCCACAAGGCCACCATCGTCGACCCCGCCGACCCCGCCGTGATCGACAAATACGCCCCCCTCTTCTTCGAACTCCGCAAGAAGAAAGGCATCTCGATGGAGGATGCACGCAAGACAACCGCCAAGGTGCTCTACCTCGGCGCGCTGATGGTGAAGGCCGGCGATGCCGACGGCATGGTTTCCGGCGCCATCAACACAACCGGCGACGTGCTCCGCGCCGCGTTCCAGGTAATCAAGACCGCCCCCGGCATCGACACCGTTTCGGGCGCCTTCCTGATGATCCTCCCCAAGGACTCCCCCTACGGCTCCGACGGCCTGATGGTATTCGCCGACTGCGCCGTTGTTCCCGACCCCGACGCCAAGCAGCTTGCCCAGATCGCCGTTTGCTCGGCCAAAACCGCCAAGGAAGTTGCCGGCATCGATCCCCGCGTCGCCCTGCTGACATTCTCCACCAAGGGTAGCGCCAAGCACGAGCGCGTCGACAAGGTAATCGAGGCCACCGCCCTGGCCCACGAGATGGACCCCTCGCTGCAGCTCGACGGCGAGCTCCAGGCCGACGCCGCCATGGTGCCCGTGGTAGCCTCCCTCAAGGCTCCCAAGAGCGACATCGCCGGAAAGGCCAACGTGCTGGTGTTCCCCTCGCTCGAAGTGGGCAACATCGCCTACAAACTGGTGCAGCGCCTCGCCGGCGTGCAGGCCGTGGGCCCGCTGCTGCAGGGTCTCGCCGCCCCCGTGAGCGACCTTTCGCGCGGTTGCAACGCCCACGACATCTACAAGACCATCATAATGACCGCCAACCAGGCCATTCACGAAAACTAATCTCAAATTCGGAATACAAATGAAAATTCTCGTTCTGAACTGCGGCAGCAGCTCCGTCAAATACAAACTCATCGACACCGCCGACGAAAAGGTGCTCGCCGAAGGAGGAGTTGAGAAAATCGGCCTCAACGACGGTTTCCTCAAATACAAACAGGCCGACGGCAACAAGGCCATCAAGGAACTCGGCCTGACCGACCACAAGGGCGCCGTGAAGGCCGTGCTCGACATTCTCACCGACCCGAAGGACGGCTGCATCAAGTCGTACAGCGAAATCGACGCCGTAGGCCACCGCGTGGTTCACGGCGGCGAGAAATTCGCCAAGAGCGTGCTCCTCACCGACGAGGTGCTCCAGCAGGTCAAGGACTGCTACGACCTGGCTCCCCTCCACAACCCCGCCAACGTTACCGGCATCGAGGCCGTCGAGGAAATCCTCCCCGGCATCAAGCAGGTAGGCGTGTTCGACACCGCTTTCCACCAGACCATGCCCGCAAAGTCGTATATGTACGCCCTCCCCTACAAGTACTACCAGGAGGACGGCGTGCGCCGCTACGGCTTCCACGGCACCAGCCACCGCTACGTTTCGCAGCGCGTGTGCGAAATCCTCGGCGTTGACCCCAAGGATGTGAAAATCATCACCTGCCACGTCGGCAACGGCGGCTCGATCACCGCTATCGAAGGGGGCAAAAGCGTCGACACCTCCATGGGCCTCACCCCGACCGAAGGCCTGATGATGGGTACCCGCGTGGGCGACGTAGACCCCGGAGCGCTCACCTTCCTGATGAAGAAGCACAACCTCTCGGCCGACGACATCCAGCGCCTCATCAATAAGGAGAGCGGCGTGGGCGGCGTCAGCGGCGTTTCGTCCGATATGCGCGAAATCGAGGCGGCTGTGAATGCCGGCGATCCCCGCGCCACCCTCGCGCTCGATATGTATGAGCAGCGCATCACCAAGTACATCGGCGCTTACGCCGCTGAAATGGGTGGTGTCGACATCATCGTATTCACCGGCGGCGTGGGCGAAAACCAGACCAGCCTCCGCTCCAACGTATGCAAGCCCCTCGGTTTCATGGGCGTGAAGCTCAACGAAGAGCTCAACGCCAAGACACGCGGCACCGACACCGTGATCTCCACCGACGACTCGAAGGTGAAGGTGGTAGTGGTTCCCACCGACGAGGAGCTGATGATTGCCCGCGACACCGAAGCTATCGTCTCCGGCCGCGAACTCTGATCATACCCATAGCGACAGACATCACCCGCCGGAAGTCTCCCGGACTCCGGCGGGTGCTCTTTAATCTTTTTTGAAACAAGCTCTAAGTTATGCTTGACTTCGTTACCTGGACGGCTGACCCCGTCTTTCTCCACCTGGGCCCGCTCACGGTCCGCTGGTACGGCATTATGTTCGTGATAGGCTTCTTCCTCGGCTACAAGATCGAGGAGCGTATCTATCGCCGCGAGGGAGCGCCCGAGTCCTGGATGGGCTCGCTGCTTATTTATGTGGTGATCGCCACCATCGTCGGCGCCCGACTGGGCCATGTGTTCTTCTACGAATGGGACTACTACTCGCAGCACCCGTTGAAGATTCTCGCCACCTGGGAGGGCGGACTCGCCAGCCACGGAGGTACGATCGGACTCATCATCGCCGTAATCCTGTATTCGATTTTCGTGACGAAGCGGTCGGCGCTCTGGGCCTTCGACCGACTGGTGATACCGATCGCCCTGGTCGGGGCTCTCATCCGATTCGGCAACCTGATGAACCACGAAATCTACGGCCACGCGACCGACCTCCCCTGGGGATTCCGCTTCGTTACCAACGTGGGGTCGTGGATGGGTGGCGCCGAACCGGTGTTCTCCCTGCCGTCGCACCCGACGCAGATTTACGAGGCGCTATGCTACCTGCTTCTGTTCGGGCTGCTGATGTGGATGTACTGGAAGCGTAACGCGGGCGAGCGTCCGGGGCTTATCTTCGGCGTGTTCTTCATATGGCTCTTCGGCTCGCGGTTCCTTATCGAATACATAAAGAACCCGCAGGTCGATTTCGAGGTGGGGATGGCCCTGAACATGGGTCAGATTCTCTCGATTCCTTTCATATTAATAGGCATCGGGTTGGTATGCTACGCGATGAGCCGACCGAGGCTCCACCTGGAATATCCCGACCGCTTTGCCGACGAGAAGGACGACAAAGAAAAAAAGCGCAAAAGCTAACCAAGCGCTATCAGCTTAACATCAAGCGAATACAGAATAATCGCATAGCTCCGGAGGCGGCTTATGCGATTTTTTCTTTACCTTAGCGTCACAAAACGGCACCGACACGCGTCTATAAGACAGAAACCCCGAAAAAGAATACGACAACACCCCCCAACCGATGACAAGCAGCGAGTTCAAAGATATGGTGATACCCCACTACCGGGCGATGTACGGTGTGGCGCTCGCGGTACTCGGAGGAGATACGGCGATGGCGGAGGACGCGGTGCAGGACACGATGCTACGCCTTTGGGACCACCGGGAGCAGCTCCCCGAAATCGCGTCCGTGAAAGCCTACGCGGTAAGGGCCGTGAGAAACCGCTGCCTTGAACTGCTCAGATCATCGGCCCAGGTAGCCGACGTCGAGGACGCGGCGACCAAAACGGCGCTCGACGCGGCATCGCTCCCCGACCAACAGTCGGCCACCGAAGCCGCCGACAACCTCGAACTGGCGTCGAGACTGATGGAGCGCCTGCCGGATGCCCAGCAGAATATTTTGAAGCTGCGGGCCTACGCCGACCTCGACAACGAGGAAATCGCGCAGACACTCGGCATCAACAACGCCACGGTGCGACAGCAGCTCTCCCGCGCCCGTAAATCCCTCCGGGAAATGATGGCCCGCTACACCGGGCGGACTCTGAAACAGTAACTCTTCTCCTTATATAATATGAAGACCGATTACGAAAACCGCATAACGCTACTGCTCGACCGATTCTTCGACGGAGACTCCACCCCCGCCGAGGAGGCCGAACTGGAGCGCCTGATAGCCGAGGCAAAGGCCCTTCCGCAGGGGCGCGAGAAAGACTGCCGGGCCTTCACGCTCTGCCGCGAAACGGTCGCCCCCGAGGTTCCCGACGGACTTAAAGAGCGCCTGGAAGCGGCGATTGACAACCGCGCCGCCGAGGAGTTGGCAGCGAAAGCCAAAGAGCGTCTCGCGCCGCGCCGCGGTAGAACCTGGGGCGCTATAGCGGCCGCGGCGGCAATTGCGGTAGCCATAATGATTCCCGCTCTGCGCCAGGGCGACACTCCCCTCCCCTCCTCCGACGAACCCACCTTGGCACTTGTCCAGACACCACCCGCGCTCCCCGACACATCGGTAGCCGTCAGCCCGCCGGAAGTGGTAGAAGAGCCCTCGGAGTCTCCCGAGCAGCCAAGCGCGCCTTCAGCCGAAAAGCCTCGCGCGCCGCGGAAACAGGCACCCGCGGTATCGACAACCCGCGTGATCGACGACCCTGACGAAGCCGCTGTGTACCTCGCTAAAGCGTTCAGCAAAATCGAGAAAGCGAAACGCTCGACCCACCGCGGAATGGCCGAATGCGACCGCTTGCTGGAGCGGGCCGGACAAGCGCTCGACAAAGCCGCCGACATCGTGGGAACCGCTGCCGACCCCGCGGCAAATCCCGCCTGAACACTCCTCCCCCCAACACAAACTGAAACCTTATACAACGAAACTAAAAAACATAATGATATGAAACGATTCTTCCTCTCGGCGCTCCTCGCCGTCACACTCTTCTTCTCCTCCTGCGGCCAGCTCAAAGTATTCAAAGGCGCCGAAAACATACCCGGAGTCGAAACCACCTACATCGGAGGCACCCTCCTGCGCATGGGCCTCAACTCGGCCGGTGACTCCTATGCCGAAGTCGGCGAGGAATTCGGCGCCGACGTAAGCACCCTCACCGGGCTGGAGGTGATAGAGACCGAAAACGCCGCCGCTGTAGCCAAACTCCGCCCCATAATCGACCGCGTGGTAAAAGAGGGCAACTACGAAGTCGGCGTGCAAAACAAGGACGACGACGAGATCTCGACCATCTACTTCTCCGCCCCCGACGCCCAAAACCGCTCGAATATGCTGATCGTGAACCAGGAGAAAAACGAGCTCGACGTCGTACTCCTCCAGGGCATAACCCTCAACGGCAAGGGCAAGAAATCCTCCCACCGCCACGGACAATGAAACCCTCCCACCGCCACGGACAATAAATCCAAGCGATGGAATACCATAAATCCATCATACCCCTGAACAGCCCGTCAAATATCGCCTGTTTGTTAAACTTTTATAAAACACGCGGTCGTTATTTGCTTATTATTCCAAACAGTAGTAACTTCGCAGTTCACAACGCACGGCATCGAGCGATGCCTGCCAAAATGGGGATGACCGGTTTTGACAGCGCGTAGAGGTGGTGTGTAAGCATGCAGAGC
>CAJUKE010000003.1:0-113453 GCA_910587075.1 uncultured Muribaculaceae bacterium | reverse complement strand
GCAATGATGGCTACGCTCTATAATCTGGGACATCGCAATTTTAAATGGCGAAAACAACTACGCTCTCGCTGCCTAACCGAAGCACAGTAAGTTCGGCTTTATCGGCGCCACAGTGGCGCTGACGAGACATCGCCCGATTGTCCTCTTCCCGAGACTAATCGACCAGGCGGTGCAGCTAAATCGGGAATAGGGGGCCGGCCGCTCCGAGAAGCCCCCGAGACCTTAGGAGATAAGCGGCAGATTGGTCGTCTCATGCCTGTCTGCCGACGAAAACCAAGTTGAGACTAAGCATGTAGAAAGCTCATTAGTTCCGCGTTTGGACGAGGGTTCAACCCCCTCCATCTCCACTTAAACCCTTGACAATCAAGGTTTTACCAAACAAAACTCCCGAAATAGCGCCCCTTATGCGCCATTTCGGGAGTCCGTTTTTTAGCCGGCATCACACCCATTTCGACCCACTTTCCCGCAAAACTAGCGCACAACTTGGTATCTTACTAAATCGGCCTCCCCTATTTGCTGTCATAGCTTGCCTTTCAACACGCTCTAAAGCCTGAGTCGCGTTCTATCGGAAGGCGACTGGCGCCCTATGCTGAAAAATCGGTAATAATGGTTATGAGTTCCGTGGTTATGGTTACTTTATTCGGCCGTTACTTGCTAATTTCGCACCGTGAAACACCCTCTAATAACATACAAATCAATAATGGCCGCGGCGCTGGCTTTCTGCGCTATGGCCGCGAACTCGCAAGTTATGGATAGCAAAAACTCAAACACATCGTTGGCCCCGACTGAAAAGCTGGAGCTGACGCGGGAGTGGGACAAGGTGTTCCCCCTGAGCGACAAGGTCGAACACTCGAAGGTGGTTTTCGTGAACCGATATGGCGTGACTCTCGCCGCCGACCTCTACAAACCGAAGAGCGTGTCGGGCAAGCTGGCGGCGATTGCCGTGAGCGGCCCCTTTGGAGCCGTCAAGGAGCAGTCGTCGGGCCTGTACGCCCAGCAGCTCGCCGAGCGCGGGTTCCTCACTATCGCCTTCGACCCATCGTTCACCGGTGAGAGCGGCGGCATGCCCCGCCGCGTAGCATCGCCCGACATCAACGTGGAGGACTTCTCGGCCGCTGTCGACTTCCTCGCGAACCGCGCCGATGTGGATTCCGCGAAAATCGGCATTCTCGGCATTTGCGGTTGGGGCGGCATAGCCATCCAGGCCGCGATCAACGACCCGCGCGTCAAGGCAACCGTGGCCTCCACCATGTACGATATGACCCGCGTGAACGCCAACGGCTACTTCGATTCGGAAAACACCGCCGGACAGCGCGTCGCCAAACGCACCGCGATGGCCGCGCAACGCTCCGCCGATTTCAAAAACGGATCGTATCGCCGCACCGGGGGCGTGGTTGACCCGCTCCCCGCCGACGCGCCGCAGTTTCTCAAAGACTACCACGACTACTACAAAACTCCGCGTGGCTACCACGCCCGGTCTGGCAACTCCAACGACGGCTGGAACGCGACCTCCAATCTCCCGTTCCTTAACTTCAAGTTCTTCGAGTACGCCGACGAACTCGAAAACGCCGTGCTCATAGTCCACGGCGAGAAAGCCCACTCCTATTACTTCGGCAAAGACACTTTCGCCAAGCTCAAAGGCGACAACAAGCGGATGCTCACCGTAAAGGATGCCTCGCACTGCGACCTCTACGACCGCCTCGACATCATCCCGATGGACGAGATCGCCTCCTTCTACACCGAGTATCTCGGCAAGTGACCTTCCGCCCCGTCATAAGCATCGAACGCGGCCTTGATCCCCTGGATCCCGGCCGCGTTCGTCGTTTTCAGCACGTCGCGGCCCGATGCCTACATCAAGCCCCTCCATCTCATTGATTTTCCGCGGTGTGCGCCCAAATCCCATTAAGCTTTTTGCTTATAAGAAATTATTGAATTAATTTCGCACCATAAATACAATCTCAAACAGATTTCTTACGCTAAGCTTACCTTATTTGAGGTTCACAATCATACTCTTGTCGCCGTCGTCCCATAGTCACACCGAATGAAAAATGTATTGAAACTGATTGGAGGATTACTTATCGGCATCGCTGCCGGACTGTTAATAGCGGCCTCGGGGATAGTGTTGTTTACCGACACTACTTTCCGGGAGTTCGCGGGTAATTTATGGTCAACCGATTTGCTCCAAATATTCGGAGCGGCGTTGGTCGGCGTAGCCGCGTTTCTCGGCGCGATAGCCATTCTCATCCCCGCCCACGAGGCCGGGCATCTCGTGTGCGGACTGCTGACCGGCTACAAATTCGTGTCCTTCAGGATTTTCAACCTCACATTCATCAAATCAAACGGCCGATTCAAGGTTAAACGCTACTCAGTCGCGGGCACCGGGGGTCAATGCCTGCTGTCTCCTCCCGACCTCCCGCTCGAACAAGTGCCCACAGCGCTGTACAATGCCGGGGGCGTGCTGGCCAACCTCCTGATACTGCTGGCGGTTTTGCCCCTTTTCTCGCTTGACCTCAATCCGTTTCTAAAAGAGGCGCTGGCGATATTCTGCCTTACCGACGCGTTTCTGATTCTCACCAACGGCATCCCGATGAAGCTCGGAGGCATCGGCAATGACGCCTACCATATGCTCTACCTCAAGCGAGCGCCGCTGAGCAAACTGTCATTGGTAAACCAGCTTCGGACCAACGCCCTCATTCAGGAAGGCGTGCGCCCCAAGGATATGCCCGACAGTTGGTTCCGGTGGACCACCGACATTGATTTCAAGAACCCGCTTGAAGTGGGGCTCCCCCTGATGTACGCCTCGCGCCTCATCGACAAAATGGATTTCGAGGAGGCGTATCAGAAATTCGACGAGCTGTACAGCCATAAATCCGACATAATACAGCTATACGTCAACGAGATAGCTTGCGAACTGGCATTCTGCGCCATGGCCACCGACCGCCCGGCCATAGCATCCGAACTCTTCGACTCTAAACTGACGCGCTACATCGAAGCGTACCGCGGCGTAATGTCATCCAAGCAGCGTATCCTCTGCGCCAAAGCCCTTTACCTCGACAACGACCGCCCCGAAGCCCTCTCCATTTACAACACCCTCGAACGCTCCCGCGACCAATACCTCCTTCAAGGCGAAACCCAAAGCGACCTCGCCATAATGCGCCACCTCCTCACCCTCTAACCCCGGCCCCCATCAATGCATTTATTTCCCTAATTGGGAGAATTTGCAGACACCTCTGCAAATTATTAATTAGGTTCAAAATAACCTCTCCACATCCAAAGCAATGTCAATGAAAAGCATATAAAAGTGATTTCTGTGGCCAAATCAGCCAAACCGGCTTGTGATTCCTTAGAAAGCGCTATCTTTGCAGATTTATCTAATTCCAACCAAGATGAATCAAACCACAGCCACCGCCCGACACGACTGTCTTAGCACAATCAGCGACCGGGCTCTCGCGAATCAGAACAGAGCACGCGAGGTATTGGAAGAATCCGGGATAGCCGAAATATGGAAAGCAGCCGGATGCCGCGTCAACCTGATAGGCTCGCTTCGTATGGGCTTGCTCGCCTCACACCGAGATATTGACCTGCACGTCTATTCCTCGGGGATAACCGCCGAAAGCAGTTTCGCGGTCGCGGCAAAAATGGCTCGAAACCCGAAAGTCACTGAAATAAGATGCATAAACGGATTGCATACCGATGAGCGCTGCGTTGCCTGGCATGCGTTCTACAAGGCCGACGATGGCGAGATATGGCAGTTCGACATCATCCATATCGAAGAAGGCACTCAATACGATGGTTTCTTCGAGCGTATGGCCGACAGGATTACCGAGGTTATTACGCCCGAACAACGGGCCACCATACTCCGGCTGAAATTCGAGACACCAGAAGGCCGTGACTACCACGGCGTTGAATATTATGAAGCCGTGATTGCCGACGGCGTCACCGATATGCGCTCCTTTGAAATCTGGGTGGCCGAGCACCGCGCCAAAGCCCCCTACTACTGGATTCCCTGAAAATACCAAAACATCCCCCATGAATAACATAAAACGATGCGATGAGAATGATTACGGAGCGCTCGCCGATGTGTGGGAGCGGTCAGTGAGGGCAACGCATACCTTTCTTAGCGAGGAGGATATAGCCGGGATTAGGCAGGCGCTGGTGCCCCTATACTTTCCGGCAGTCGAACTATACGGAATCGAGGCCGGAGGCACGCTTGCGGGTTTCATCGGACTATCCGGCGAGAAAATCGAGATGTTGTTCATCGACGACCGCCATCGCGGCAACGGGCTCGGCTCGCGGCTCATCGACCACGCCGTAGCTTTGGGAGCCCGCTCGGTCGATGTTAACGAGCAGAATCCGCTCGCTCTCGGGTTTTACCTCTCAAAAGGTTTCTCAGTCGACAGCCGCGACCCGCTCGACGCCGATGGTCGGCCGTTCCCCATTCTGCACCTATCTCTTAAAAGCTGACATTACATAATCCTATGGAAATCAGAGAGTACCTGGATGCCGACTTGATGGAGATTATAGCGCTGTTCCATCAAACCGTCCATCGAATCAATATCCGCGACTACACTCCGCGGCAAATCAACGCCTGGGCACCCCACAACATCGACATCGACATCGACGCTTGGCGAGAGTCATTGACCGCCCACAACACCTTTGTGGCCACCGACGGCTCCAAGATAATCGGGTTCGGCGACATCGACTCCTCGGGCTATCTCGACCGCCTGTACGTCCACCACGCCTACCAACGGCGCGGAATCGCCTCCGCACTTTGCGACCGACTCGAAACGTCGGTTCGAGCGGAGCGAATCATGGTTCACGCCTCCGTCACCGCCCTCCCCTTTTTCTTGCGCCGCGGCTACCACATCGTCAAAGAGCAGCTCGTCGAGCGGCGCGGCGTCACGCTCAAAAACTATGCCATGGAGCGCCTTCTCAAACCCAACGCAAACAGCGAGGTACTCTGATCAGAATACGCATACTTAATTTTTGAAAAACCGCTATGGCCGCATAATCGCGGACCGGGGTTTTCCGTTATTGTGATATGGAGAATTTCGTAGCGATAGATTTCGAGACGGCCAACGGACAGCGCTCCAGCGTGTGCGCCGTCGGCATTGTGGTCGTCAGGGATGGCGAGGTGGTCGACAAGTTCTACAGCCTGATACAGCCCACCCCAAACTATTACAATTATTGGACCACGGCGGTCCACGGCCTGACCAGGCGCGACACCGACGGCCAGCCGGAGTTTCCCGAGGTGTGGGCGCGGATAGAGAAGCGCATCGCCGGACTGCCGCTCGTGGCCCACAACCGCCCATTCGACGAAGGGTGCCTCAAAGCCGTTTTCGCCAAATACGGCATGGAGTACCCCGGCTACGAGTTCTATTGCACCCTCGCCGCGTCGCGCCGCAAGCTCCGCCTCCCCTGCCACCAGCTCCACGTCGTGGCCCAGGCCTGCGGCTACGACCTCGAAAACCACCACCACGCCCTGGCCGACGCCGAAGCCTGCGCCGCGATCGCCCTAAAGATTCTGTGAACGGGTCCGGCGCCGTTTTTGACGACGCGCGATATAGGCCGCGGCGATCACCATCAGGGTCAGGGTCTCCGACAGCGGTATGGCCAGCCACAGCCCCTCGACTCCGATCAGGCGGGGGAGCAACACGAATCCGGGCACCACAAACACCAGCCCGCGCAGCAGCATATACACAATGGAGCGCGTCGATCGCTCACAGCTTTGGTAATAGCCTATAAAGGTGATATTCAACGCGAACGGCAGCGCGCAAAGGCCAAGAAGCGGCACCCCCCCGGATGCGATGTCGTAGGCCGCCTCCCCGTGGTTGATAAACACCGAGGTCAACAGCCCCGAGCCACCCCACATAACCGCGGCAACCACAGCACCGCAGCAGCAGGCGGCGAAAAGCGCCACCCTGAGCGCTTGACTGACACGCCCCATGTCGCGCGCCCCGTAGTTGAAACTGATAATCGGCTGGGCCGACTGCGCGACGGCGTTGCTTATCGAGAACATAATGGGGAACAGATAGCACCCGACGCTGAACGCGGCCACACCCGCCTCACCGAGCCGGGAGAGAAACATAAAGTTGCCCGTGACCATCATCACCCCCATCGCGAGCTCGGCTATGAAAGTGGCGAACCCTATCCGGGCCATATAGCCGATATTCCTCAAAGCCCCCTTCAGGGCGACCTTAGTCAGCGGCTGGCGGCAGAACTTCAGTTTGTCGGAGAAAAACAGGAAATAGGCGATAACCATCAGTCCCGCGCCCGCGCAGGATATGGATGTCGCAATCGACGCGCCCTTGATGCCCATGCCGAGAGGGAACACCATAAGCCAGTCGAGGAAGATATTGAGCACAGCGCCCACCACCTGCACCGCCATCGCGTAACGCGGTGACCCGTCGAGGCGTATCAGCATCATACCGGCGCACTGGAGGTAGAAGAACATCAGCCCCGGCAGCAGCCACAGCAGATAATCGGTGGCCTGGGCCTCAAGCGCCGGACTGCACCCCAGGGCGTAGAGCAGCGGCCTCGTGAACAGCAGCGAAACCAATATCACCAGCCCGAAGATCACCGCCCCGGCCATATAGGCCTGGGTCATAATCAGCCGGGCGCCACCGACATTCCCATCGGCCAGCCGGATACTACCCGCCACCGAAGCCCCGATGCCGAACATCAGCCCGATGCCGGCGCATATCAGGAACAGCGGCGCTACGATATTGACCGCCGCGAGAGCCTCGCTCCCCACGCCGTGCCCCACGAACATCCCGTCGAAGATATTCAGCGCCGAGTTGAACACCATGCCGATGAGCGTCGGGAAAAAAATCGCACGGAACAGCCGCCCAATATCACCTTTTCCGAAGTCAAGTTTGTCTTTCATTCTGTCGAAATTATAAAAAATCGGCTCCATCCTTGCCGACCAGGCCGCGAAGATAGTCATAATGCTGAAATCGCGCAGGGTGCAAATCACCACAATCATGGTACTTTTTATAACTCCGAAAAATCACCTCACCGCACAAACCTCATCCGAATCACAAACTTTATTCATATCTTCGCGAAAAGAATCTTTTATTATGAACGATACTGACTCCCCCGCATCTCCCGCGAGCTTCAAGGCGGGCATGACCACCGGCTCCGAATGGCGTTATGGCAAACCGTTGCCTGTGGCGGGATGCCTGATAATGTTCGGTCGCGAAGGGTCGGCCGAACTTTCCATCAACTCTCACATATTCCGCCTGGGCCGCGGCGACATGGCGTTTCTGGCGTTCGACATGGTGGTGGTACCGGTCGGCTCGACCGACGATTTCGAGGCCGATTTTCTATCAATCGACTTCGAGGCGACACAGGACCTATTCTTCCTGGTAACCTCCAACCGCTTCTGGGACTTCATATACCGCGACCCGGTGTTCGCCCTCCCGAACATCCATCGTGCCGCTGTGCGTCACTGGTTCTCGACCGTCTGCTGGATATCAGACCATTGCGGTCGCGCCGTAGCCGAAAAAGCGTTGCGCAACGAGGCTGAAAACCTGCTGCTCGTAATGGCCGACCAGGCCGAGTCGCGGCTCGGCATCCTGGGCGAGAACCCTTCCAAAAACCGGGCGTGGATCATCATCAACGACTTCCTGGGCCTCCTCAACAGGCATTACACCCGATACCACGACGTGGCTTTCTACGCCGCCAAACTAAACATAACACCCAACTACCTCAACATCATAGTCAAGCGCTACCTCGGCAACACGGCCAAAGAGCAAATCAACCTTCTCATAGGGCTTGTGGCGAAAACGCTGCTCGACACTACCGACCTAAGCGTTAAGGAGATTGCCGTGCGACTTGGCTATGACGACCCCTCATACCTCTGCCGCATATTCCGCAAACTCACCGGCCAATCGCCTATAAGCTACCGCAATATGCGCGTCACCCGCGATTCTGACGCACCTGGGCTAACCTGAAACCAACCCCGCCCCGCATTCCGGCGTTATTAAATACAGATTATTATAAGTTCAGCAATCTAACAGCTAATGAAAATACTGGTTATCAACGGAAGCCCGCATCTTGAGGGATGCACCGACCGCGCACTGCGCGAAGTGGAGAAAACGTTGGCCGACAACGGCCTCGAAGTAGAACGCGTCAACATAGGCAACAAGGACATCCGCGGCTGCATCGGGTGCAACTTCTGCCGCGAACACGGCAGGTGCGTATTCAACGACCTTGTGAACGAAACCGCCCCGAAGTTCGCCGAAGCCGCCGGAGTCATTGTCGGTAGCCCGGTATATTACGCCGGTTGCAACGGCCAGGCACTCTCGTTCCTCGACCGCCTGTTCTACAGCACCTCGGGCACCGTCGACAAAACGATGAAAGTTGGTGCCGCCGTAGTATCCTCACGCAGGGCCGGATCGACATCGGCGTTCGACGAAATCAACAAATACTTCACAATCAGCGCTATGCCGATTGTGTCGAGCACATACTGGAACGAGGTCCACGGCTTCACCGCCGCCGACGTCGAGGATGACCTCGAAGGGCTCCAGACCATGCGCAACCTCGGCAACAATATGGCGTTTATGGTCAAAGCCTTCGACGCCGCAAAGGGAGCCGACGGCTTCCCCCGGCAGGAACGCTCATCGTTCACGAGCTTCCACACCGAGGGCTGACCGCAAAGCCTATTCACCCGAGCGCACGCGGTGCAGTATGTCGAGCAGCCGCTCGCCGATGCCGATGGTGTAGCCCGTCGAGAGCCATACCACGCGGTTGAAAGTGTCGGCTATCACGAACACTGGAGCCGCGGGATTGTCGAGATGCAGCGACTCCGCGAGTTCGCGGCGGCTCGCCCCATCCTTGTCAACTCCGAAAACCACATTGGAAGGTAAATTTGGAAACGCTTCGCGGTTGAAACGCAAGGCGTTTTCCTCGTTGTCAAACAGGAGCATAATCTTCATTCCCGTCTCCTCAAGCTGCCGCGCCACCGCCGAAATATCGTTCAGCGCGTGGACCGAAGGCTCGTGCCCCGGCTGTATCAGTCCAAGCACATAATAGCCGCGGCCGGTGGTCGAAAGCAGGCTCTTGTCGGCCCCAAGGGCGAGGTCACGGTAGATATTCTCGGCGTTCAGCGATCCGATGACCGACACGGCGCCCTCGTCGCGGCGAATAGTCAGCGGACGCTCAACGTGCCCGCCGGGCGCCAAGTTGAAAAACTCACAGCGGGCCAGCACGCCGCCGTCGGCGAGCCGCTGCCCGGTGACAACCATATACTGCCCGGCCTCCAGCTCAACCGGGTTGGCGAACAGCGATGCCGCCGTGCCATCCTCGGCAAATTCGAGCTGCCGGGGCACACCGCCATCAATGCGGGCAACCGAGAACTGGGTATAGTATTTCGGATCCACAATGTACCCCTCTGGAGTAAACGTCAGCCGAAGGGTGCCGGTGGCCGATCCGCGTGACGCGTCGGCCTCCGAGGCGAAGCGCACCGTGCGCCAACCGCCATCGTCGGTCATATATCGCACATCGCCTGTCACCGGGTCGATGCGGGCCGGAATGCCGAGGGTGCGGGCCGCGGCCACGAAGAATATGCCGCGTGACAGGGCGTCGGCCCTCCCGGTTTCCATCACAGCCCGGGGACTCATACGGAGCCTAAGCGGGTTCTCCGCGTCAGCCGGGGCGATATTCCCGTCGATACACGCCACCAGCGCGTCGGCATCACGCCCTATACCTTTGGAGGACAAGGCATCGGCGAGATAGCCGCGCCAAGGGCGAAGACCCTCGTTCTCAATTCTCGGCGAAAGTATGTAGCGGCTGTAAACGTCGCGCGACACACGGTCGCCAACCGAGTCGCGGGGTATCGCGTGCGACACATGGTCCTCGATTACCTCGGCGGGTATGTCGCGGAGGTCCTTTTCAGTGACGTTTAGCAGCATGCTCAGCGCCTCGCTCCGCTCGCCAGGCTCCATCCCCGCGAGGCACTCGACTATATTCCTATGGTTGCCCCGCGACTTCACCAGCACCCCGGCCAGCGAGTCGGGGTCAAGCCCCAGCTCAGCGGCGATGGGCCGCGCCCCGCGGTCGTCGCTAAAAGTAGCCGTATAGGCGCCGCGTATGGAGTCCTCGATGGCGAACCGCCTGTTGTTTTCCTCCCTGGCCGCGGCGCTGACCTTGGGAGCGGCGTCGCGCGACGCGGGAGGGGTAAGGTCAAATTCCACAACCCCTTCCCAGGAAGCATCCTTGTCGAGCACCACCTTGACCCGCTCTCCCGGCCTCCCTTTGGCGAAGCCGAAGCGGCTACCGTCGGTAGCCCACACAAGCATATCCCCCAACCCGGCAACCAGCGACGCCTCCCCGCCGCCGTCGGCGGTCTTGCTCACAGCCGGATAGAAGTCGGTATAGTTGTAAATGCAGAAATTCACCTTCGCGCCGGCCGCGGGTGTGCCGTCGGGCCGGGTCACCACGGCCCGCAAGGTGTCAACCGGGGCATAGTTCGAAGTGACGTTGATGTGGGTCGCGAGCGGCTCGCGGAGAAGCACCTCCTCCGGGCCATTGTATACCCCGGTGACCTTGGTGCTCATCAGCAATCCGCGGGAGGCGGGAGCATTGAACCAGGCGAGGTTGAGCACCGGCTCCGGCTCGCAGGCACCGAGGAAAAACCACTCGCCGTCGGCCCAAGCCTCGACCCACGCGTGGTTATCGTCGGTATGCGCCCAACGCGGCGTGTAGATTTGCCGTGCCGGAATACCGACCGACCTCAGAGCGGCCACCGCGAAAGTCGACTCCTCGCCACACCGCCCTATGGCCTGGCTCACCGTGGAAAGGGGCGAGGAGGTGCGGGCGTCGGACGGGCGGTAGGTTACCTTTTCGTGGCACCAATGGTTCACCTCCAGTATGGCATCGCGCATTGATAGCCCCCTCACCCTGCCGCTCAGTTCGGAGTAGAACGCCTGGCGCGACATATCGAGGTTCTCGTTGTTGACCCTCACCGGTAGCACGAAATGGAGAAACTCCCTGTCGGGCACACTCTTGCCCCAAGGCATCTCCTCCATCGCGCGCAGCGACGCGTCGACGTTGGCCTCGTAAAACTCCGCCGGGTAGTCGGCCTTGTCGGGGAGCGACATCGATGAGTATAGGAAATCGAGGGCCTCCTTCTTGGTTATGGCCCCCATAGGGAGCGTCATGGCAGCGGCCACCGCCGCGGCAAGCAATTTATTCAGCATATTTTCAAGGCATTATTTCAAGGCATTATGAGCTTTATGAAGCGCTAAAATGCAAAAGCGCTAAAACATACTCACTATCGCGCGCAGTTCGGCCACGACCGCGGCCGACGTTAGGCGCAGCGAGTATTCATCGGCTCCGGGAAGCCCCATTGGCACCCCCTCGCGCCGATAGCGCATAGCGCTCTCAACAGTTGAGCGGGCGGTGGAGTGCAACGCCCCCACCCCGCTTCGGGAAAGGATTTCGCGGGCATTCGACGGGTTCACGCCCCCTCCGGCCATGATCTTGACGCGACCCGAGGCCGCTTCCACGAGCGAACGCAGCAGGTCGGCCCCCTCTTGTGCCGTCGGGGCCATCCCGGAGGTGAGCAGACAGTCGCACCCTAGGCCGATAACATCCTCCAACGCCTCCATAGGGTCGCGGGCGAGGTCGAACGCCCTGTGGAACGTCACACCGACGTCGCTCTTCACGGCTCTCGCCGCCTTGATCAGGCGGGAGCAGACACGCGTGTCAACGAGCCCGTCGGGGGTCAGCGCCCCGATTACCACGCCGGTGGCTCCAGAAGCGATAGCCGACCTTACGTCGCGTTCCATAGCCGCCACCTCAGCCGCGTTATAAAGGAAATCGCCCGGCCGCGGACGTATCAGCACATTTATTGCCTCAATACCCTCTCCGACGGCTGTGAGCACAGGCCCCGCCGACGGCGTAACGCCACCTTCGGCGAGTCCGGCGCATAGCTCGACCCTGCGGGCGCCCCCGGCTTTGGCGGCAACGACGCTCGATGGGTCGCCGCAACATATTTCAAGCTCAATCATCATTGGCGCGTTACGATTCAACAATCTCGCATTCGATAATATAGTCGGTGGAGTCGCGGTCAGCGCCGAGAGTTATCACAGTGTGCCCGGCGGCCCGTTCGGCCTTCAAGCGGCGACCCGACGCGAATTCCTGCGGATTCTTCACCGTCACTCCGGCGGGTATCATAATGGCGTCGGTCTCCGGGGTCATAACGTGGAGGAACAGGCGGTTCCCCTTACGGGTGGATGTGCCCCACGACTGCGCGGGGAAAGGGCCCGCCTCGGTGCCGTAGATAGTCTCCCCGTTTTCGAGGAGCCACTTTCCGATTTCGGCCATACGGCTGAGCGCCGCCTCCGGGAGCTCGCCGTTGGGTTGCGGCCCCACGTTGAGCAGCAGATTGGCCCCCATCCCGGCAGCCTTCACAAGGTAGCGGATCAGCGTGGTTGAATCCTTGTAATTCTGGTCCATGATTTTGTAGCCCCACATACCGTTCATCGTGTTGCACGTCTCCAACGGAAGGGGGCTGACCTCTTGGCCCGAGAGCCCGGCGGTGTTCTCCCCCGGGAGGTCGCGCTCGAATATCTGCATATCCTCCCCGGCGAACGGTGTCTGGTGGTGGTTGTTGGCCACCATGCAGCCCGGCTGAAGGGAGTGGATCAGGGCATACTGTTTGTCGAGCTGCCAGTCAAACGGTGAGGCATCCTCGTCGTGGTCCCACCACCCGTCAAACCATATGGCCCTCACCGGGCCGTAGTTGGTGAGCAGCTCTGTAAGCTGCCGGTTCATAAAGCCGTAGTACGAATCCCAGTCGGCCTTGGTGGCATCGCGGCCCGTTTTGCGGCCGGTGCGCCCCTGCGGATAGTCGTCGCGCACCCAGTCGAGATGCGAGTAGTAAAGATGCAGGGCGATACCCTGCCTGTGGCACTCGTCGGCAAGCTCTTTCAGCACGTCGCGGCCAAAGGGCGTGCCGTCGGTAATGTCGTAGTCGTTCTCGGCGGTGTCGAACATCGAGAAGCCGTCGTGGTGGCGCGTGGTGAAACAGATGTACCTCGCACCCGCGTCCTTGATGGCCGCGACCCACTTCGCCGCGTCGAAGTCAGCCGGATAGAACCCCTTCGCAGCCTTCTTATACTCCTCGGCCGAAGGGCCGTAATTGAGGTACCACTCCCCCTGGCCGAACATACTGTATATGCCCCAGTGGATGAATATGCCGAAACGGTCGTTGGCGAACTCCTCCCTTGACTTCATCACCTCAGCCGAGGGGGTATACGCCTCAGCCGCGAGGCCGGAGGCCGGTATCGCCGTCAGCCCGACCAAAGGGAGCAACAGGCGCGCGAGTTTCAATCTTAAATTCATAGTTATTTGCTGGTTAATGAGGCGGGAGCGCCATCAGGCCGCGGCCTTCGCTCCTCCAACTGCAAAAATAGACTAAAATCGCGACACCCGCAAAAAAACCGCCCCTCCCGACGCCGTTTGCCAGCGAAGCATTGTCGTTGGCCAATTTTGTCAGCCAACTGATAAACTTTAGTACCTCCGGCAGTCTTATTACTAAAACCAACTATTTAACTATGACTATACGAAAAACAGCTTCCAAGGGGCTGATGGCCCTGGCGCTCGTATGCGCCACAGCGTGCGGCAACGGCTCGACCCAGACAGCCGACGCCTCCAAACCCACCCAGGATAAAGGACACGTCGGGGGACCCGCCCTGGGCACACCCGGCGGCGGACCCGTAATCGACAAGACAGGCGACGCCGTGCTTCAATCCATGATAAAAACCGAAGTCCCGCGGTTCAAGCAATTCGTCTACGACGACTCCGTAAGCGGGAAACAGTTGAAATACAATCTATTCTCTCCCAAGGAGCTGAAATCCGGCGAGAAATACCCTCTGGTACTCTTTATGGCCGACGCGAGCACTCCGGGCACAGATTTCACCACGCCACTGACCCAAGGCTACGGCGCCCTTGTGTGGGCCACGGACCAATGGCAGGCCGAGCATCCGTGTTATGTGCTTGTGCCCCAGTTCTCGGGGGTGGCCGTGAACGATGCCTACGAGCACACCCCGGAGGTCGACGCCGTTATCCGCTTGCTTGACAATGTGGTTGACGGCCACGAGGTTGACTCAGACCGCCTTTACACCACAGGGCAGTCGATGGGAGGCATGATTTCGATGTACTTCAATGTAGCCTATCCCGACGTTTTCGCCGCGTCGCTGTTTGTCGACTGCCATTGGGACACCGCCACATTCAACGAGCTCGCCCGCCACAGATTTACCTACGTCACCGCCGGAAAGAGCGGCAAATCGTTCGGCAACATACAGGCGCTCGAAACCGCCGCCACCGATCAGGGAATAAAGTATGAATACGCCTCATGGAGCGCCAAACTGCCCCAGGCCGAGCAGGACTCGCTCGCCTCGGCAATGCTTGCCAAGGGTGCCCCGGTGAATATCATCAACTTCACCCCCAAGTCAGTGCTCCCCGACGACGGCAAAGGGAGCGAGCATATGTACTCGTTTGACTATGCCTACAAGCTGACACCCGTCAGGGAGTGGCTCTTCGCGCAGACGAAAGCCGCTCGTGGAGATACTGGAAAATAACGAACAGCACCGGGACCATGAACAGCAGGCCGAGCGTGCCGAAGAGTAGGCCGCCGACCGTGCCCACACCTACCGATATATTGCCGTTGGCGCCGACCCCCGAGGCAAACATAAGCGGCAGCATACCGAAAACCATAGTGGCCGACGTCATTATGATCGGCCTGAAACGAGCCTTCGCTGCCGAAATGGCGGCGGCGACAAGTCCCATACCCTCCTTACGGCGCGCCGTGGCGTACTCCGTAAGGAGGATCGCTGTTTTAGCGAGCAGCCCGATGAGCATAATCATACCGATCTGCATATACACATTGTTTTCCAGCCCCCACCATCGGGCAAAGAGGAAGCACCCCGCCAACCCCGCCGGCACGGCGGCAATCACCGCGAACGGTATGGTGAGGCTCTCATATAGCGCGCACAGAATCAGATATATGAACGCCAGGCATATGCCGAACACGAGCACCGTGGAGTTGCCGGCCGACGACTCCTCGCGCGACATCCCCCCGAACTCGTAGCCGAACCCCGAGGGGAGCGTGGCCGAGGCCACCTCCTTGATTGCCTTGATAGCCTCGCCAGAGCTATACCCGTCGCCCTGCTCGCCGAACACCGAAATCGACGGGAACAGATTGAAACGCGAGAGGCTTTCCGACCCGTAAACCCTCGTAAGGGTTATGAATCCGTCAATCGGAGCCATAGCGCCGTCGGCCGTCCTGACGAACATATTTTTCAGCGACTCAGTGTCGAGGCGCGACTCGGGATCGGCCTGGGTCATAACCCTGTACAGCTTGGTAAAGCGGTTGAGGTTCGAGGAATAACTTCCGCCGACATAACCGGCCAAGGTCGACAGCACGTCGGCCGGGGAAACATTCTTCTGCAGACACTTCACGGCGTCGACCTCCACGAGGTATTGCGGATATTTGGTGTCGAAGGTCGTATAGGCTCTCGAAATTTCGGGCCTGGTGTTCAGGGAGTCAATGAAAGCCCGTGTGACGGCCAGCAGCTCGTCGGTGGTGGCGCCCGAGCGGTCCTGCACATAAAGTTCGAAACCGCTGCCGGTACCATAGCCGGAAATCATAGGCGACTGCGACACACGCACCTGCGCCGAGGATATCGAGGCAGTGCGCCGGTATATCTCACTGATCACGGAGTTGATGTCATGCTCCTTGCCCGGACGTTCCGACCAGTCGCGGAGCCTTATGGAGAATGACCCGGCCGAAGCCGACTGATCGTGGCGGGCGTTCTTGCCCGTGACACGCGAATAAATATATATCTCGGGAATATCCTTGATGGCGTCCTCCACCTCGTCCATAGCCCGGCGGGTCTGTTCCAGGCTGCTTCCCGGGGCGACCTGTATGTTGAGGCTGAGAGTGCCCATATCCTCCTGGGGCACCAATCCGGTTTTGGTCGAGGAGACCAGCCAAAGAAGCGCTCCGACCGACAACGCGAACAAGGCTCCGACAACCCATCGGTTTTTCAGAAGAAACATCACACCCGTACGATACTGCCCCACTACCGCGGTGAACGAGCTGTCGAAAGCCAGCCGGAAGCGGTCAGAGAACGAGGTTTTGCCATCCGCGGATTCTTTGCCCGGGCGCATGAGCAGGGCGCTCAGGGCCGGGCACAGCGTCATGGCGTTGACAAGAGAGATACCGACCGCCACCGCCATAGTCAGCCCGAACTGCTTATAGAATGTGCCCGAAGTGCCTCCCATGAAACATACGGGGATAAACACCGCCATAAACACCACCGTGGTGGTAATGAGCGCCGCCGAAAGGCCACCCATGGCCGAGACGGTAGCGAGGTACGGATCGCGCTCACCCTCATCGAATTTGGCCTGCACCGCCTCGACGACCACCACCGAGTCGTCGACCACGGTACCGATCACCAGCACTATGGCAAACAGAGTGAGCATATTAAGCGTGAACCCCACGGCGTAAATAAACGCGAAGGTGCCGGTGAGCGACACTATGATAGAAAGCGCCGGGATAAGCGTCGCCCGGAAATCATGGAGGAAGAGATACACCACCAGCACAACGAGCACAAGGGCTATGATGAGCGTTTCGACCACTTTGTTGATCGACGCGTCGAGGAAGTCCTTGGTGCTTGAGATATCGGTCAGCACCATACCCGCGGGGAGCCCCTCCCTGAGCTGTTCGAGAGTTTTGTCAATCTCCACGATAACCGAATTGGCGTTCGACCCGGCAGTCTGCGCGATCATCGCGTTAGCCCCGGGGTGGCCGCTCGTCTCACTGAGCATAGCGTAATTCACAGCGCCCAGCTCGATAGTGGCCACATCCTTCAGACGGAGCACCCCGCCGTCGGGGAGCGCCTTGATGGCCAGGTTGCCATAGTCCTCCTCTTCCTCGTAACGGCCGCGGTATTTCAGCACATACTGGAAGGTATTCTCCGACTCCGCGCCGAGCGTGCCCGTAGGCGACTCAAGGTTCTGCTCGGCGAGCACCTTGTCGATGTCGGACGGCATAAGACCGTAACGCGACATACGGGCCGGATCGAGCCATACGCGCATCGCGTACTCGGCACTGAAAATATTGACCTCGCCAACCCCGGCGATACGGGAAATCTGAGGCTCGATGTTGATTTTCATATAGTTGGTGAGGAACTTCGAGTCAAAGCTGTCGTCGGGGCTGTAAAGTGTGATTGACTTCAGCGTGCTGTTCTGACGCTTTCTCACCGTGACACCGCTCTTGGTAACCTCAGCGGGGAGCAGCCCCTGGGCCGAAGCCACGCGGTTCTGGACGTTGACCACCGCCATATCGGCGTCGGTGCCCTGCCGGAAATAAATCGTGATCGAGGCGGTACCCGTATTCGTGGCCGTGGAGGTCATATACATCATATCCTCCACGCCGTTGAGCGACTCCTCAAGGGGCACGATCACACTCTTCATAACAGTTTCGGCATTCGCCCCCGTATATGAGGCCTGCACCCTCACCGTGGGCGGGGCGATATTGGGGAACTGCTCGATCGGAAGCTGCGACAACCCCAGCACTCCGAGTATCACGATAAGTACCGAAATGACCCCGGCAAGAATAGGGCGGTCGATGAAAGTCTTTACATTCATTATAAAAAGTGTCTCAAATAAATGATTTAATGTATTCAGTGGCTTTTTTGAGAAATGTTTCTTTCGTCGTCTTTTGCGCGTCTTTCGCCAAGTTTCATCGGTCACGATGCCCGCATCGCTCCCTCTTCAACTTGCGAAATCCATCGCAAAATCCTTCCGAAATAAACATTAACTCATTTATTCGAGCCACTTAAGACTATGATTTCGCACCGCGAAAATAAGCGATTATGCCGTCAGCGCGTCGCGGAGCGTCATCGTAAAATGGCCAACCGAACCGATATGGTGGCCAACGACCGACACTTTGCCGAACCTCCAACACGCGCGATAAGCCAAAAAGGCGCGCCCGGCAATGCGGACGCGCCTTTTTGGCTATTGATGATGGGGATCTGTCGCTGTGGAGGGGTCAGAGGTTGACGAACTTGCGTCCGTCGCTGATTACAATTCCGCGGTAGCCACTACTGACACGCTGGCCCAGCACGTTGTAGCACTCTCCGGTGGCGACGGGGGCCTCATCGGCGATTTCGTCGATGAAGGTGGTTCCGGCTGTGAGGGTCACCTCCTGACCCGGTTCGGTCGGGATGTCGTAGAGGTAGGTGCGGGGCAAACGGGTTTCGGGAATCTTGTCGGGGTTGGCCACTATCGGGGCGGGTATGTTGTAGGGGCGGGTAAGCTCGTTGGCGTTATCTCCCTCGGCCTCGGAGAGGGGTGAGCCGTCGGCCATGCGAAGCACCGAGCCGGAGCGCAGGCGCAGGTTGCCGCCGAGGGTCGATTTGATGGTCACGCTCTCAACGGAGCCGTTTTTCCAGCGGAGGTCGGCGATTTCGAAGCCGCCGCGGGCGCGGAGGCCGCGCACTTCGCCGTCGGCCCAGTCAGAGGGGAGCGCGGGGAGCAGGTGCACGAATCCGGCGTGCGACTGCAGCAGCATCTCGGCGATACCGGCGCTGCAGCCGAAGTTGCCGTCGATCTGGAACGGGGCATGGGCGTCAAACATATTGGCATAGGTGCCACCGTTGGGGTCCGACATTGTGATGTCGGGGTGAACGAGACGGAGCTGGTTCTTGATGATGGCCAGGGCGTGGTCGCCGTCGAGCATACGGGCCCATTCGCACACCTTCCAACCCATCGACCATCCGCGGGCGGCGTCGCCGCGACCCACGAGCGACTTGTGAACACCCTGGAAGAGAGTCGGGTTCTCATAGGGCGATACCTGGTTGCCGGGATAAGCACCCCAGAGGTGTGAAAGGTGGCGGTGCGAGGTGTTCTCGCGGTCCCAGTCCTCCTGCCACTCCTGAACCTGGCCGTATTTACCAATCTTATAAGGAGTGAGTTTGGCCTTTAGCTCGTCGAGCGACGCGGCGAAAGCCTCGTCCTTGCCAAGCACGCGGGCGGCCTCGGCGGTATTCTTCAGCACGTCGTATACCATCTGGTTGTCCATGGCCACGCCGCCGAACAGGGCCACGTTCATCTTCGAGCCATCCTCCTTGTTGTAGGAGAAGAGTCCGGGGTGGTTTTCAGGCGAGTTCGAGGGGCATACGACCATATAGCCTGTCTCAGGGTCTTTCACCAGGAAATCCTGGAAGAACTCCGAGCACCCCTTCATGACCGGGTAGACCTCGGCGAGATACTCCTTATCGCCGGAGAAGAGGTATTTTTCCCAAAGGTGTGAGCAGAACCAGGCGTTGCAGGTGGGCCATATGCCGACGGAGCCGTTGTCGACCGCACCAGTGGTGCGCCAAAGGTCGGTGTTGTGGTGGAGCACCCAACCGCGGGCGCCGTACATACGCTCGGCGGTCTCGGCGCCGGTGACAGCCACCTCCTTCACCATAGTGATGAACGGGTCGTGGCATTCGGAGAGGTTGCCGACCTCGGCACCCCAGTAGTTCATCTCAACGTTGATGTTGGAGGTGTACTTCGAGTCCCAGGCGGGATACTGGCGGGCGTTGGGGTTCCAGATACCCTGCAGGTTGGCGGGCTGGGTGCCGGGCTGCGAGGAGGAGATCAGCAGGTAGCGGCCAAACTGGAAGTAGTTGGCAACCAGGCCGGGGTCGTTGCCGTCGGTGTAGAACTCCTTGATGCGGGTCTCGGTGTCCTTGACCTCCTTGGAGGCGTTGGAGCCCAAGTCGAGGCTCACGCGGTCGAACTGCGAGCGGTATTTGGCAACGTGGTCGGCGAGAGCGGTTTCGTAATCCTTGTTCTTCGCGAGGTAGTCGGTCATATAACCGAGGGCCTTGGCCTCGGCATCGGCGCTTATGTCGTTGTAGTTTACGAAGTTGGTGGCCGAGGAGACGATGATGGTAGCGCTCGTGGCACCGGCTACGGCGATTGTCGGAGCGGCGGAGTTACCTGCCACGATACCCTGCTGCACCACGTTCTGGCGGTTGGTAGTCGAGAGGGTACCTCCGTCGTTGATAACCTTTATGAAGGTGAAGCAGTTGAGTTTGTTGTCAACATTCTCCGACTGCGCTCTCGCGGGAATCAGCGATGCCTTGATCATACCGTCGGAGGTGATTTCGTTAACCCCGAGTTTGGCCATATTGGTCTTAATGGGCGCGGCGAAGCACACATCGAAGTTGAGGCGGCCCGGCTCGGAAGCTTCGAGGCGGATCACGGTGACGTTGTCGGCCAGGGAGGTGAACACCTCGCGGGTGTAGGTGACCCCGTTGGCTACATATGAGGTGGTTGCCACGGCGCTCCCCATATCGAGGTCGCGGACATAAGCCTCCACGTCGCGCGAGCCGGCAGTGGCGCCCGGCTCCTCATCGGAGTAGCGGTGGCCGGGGAAACCCAGGAGGAGGCAACCGGCGGCCTGGTACTGGGCACCGTGGGAGCCCTGCGACTGGAAGTTGGCGATGGCGAGTTTCTGCGCCTCGACGTAGTCCTTTTTGAAAATAAGGTCCTGAACCTGTTTCAACACCCCTTTGGCGTTTGCGTTATAGTTAGTGTTGGGCGACTGGCCCCAGAACGTGTCCTCGTTGAGCTGTATGGTATCCTTGGCGACGCTGCCGCTGACCATGGCGCCCAGACGGCCGTTGCCGAGGGGGAGCGCCTCCTCCCAGTAGGATGCCGGGCGGTTGTACCACAGGCGGTTCTTGCTGTCGAGCACAGGCGGGGGCACGGGGCGCTTGTCGGAGGTGGTGAATACGGTTTTCAGCTCCTTGTCGCTGACATTGCCCGCGAGGTCGGAGAAAGAACCTGCCGCTACAGAGAAGGTATAAGTGGCCGAAAGGTCGAGCTCCTCGTAGGGGAAGGATACCTTGGCGTCGCTTAAAGTCGGAGTCAGGCGCGTGGTCGCCTTGGTGGCGTTGTTGGTGAGGAGGCCGAAAGCGCCGTCGGCCAGCTTCACGCTCTCGTTGAAACGCAGAACGATTTTGCCGGTTGTGGGCACGCCGGTCTCCCCGTCGGCGGGAGCCGATTCGATAAGCTCGGGAGCCTGGAAGTCGTCGGCGAGGATATTGACGTACTTGAGGTTGTAATTGCTGGTTTTGGTAGCCGACTGTATGAGCATCCTCACGATGAGGCGCTCGCGGTTGTCGGCCTTGAGGTCGTATGTGGCGTCGTTGTAGCTGTTCCAGTGACTGGCCGCCTTGTAATCGTCGAGAATGGTCCAGGTGTCGCCCCCGTCGACGGAGTAAACCACGCCGAACGAGGTAGCCGAGCTTGACCCGTCGCCGATGGCGAAATTGAGGCGCACGTTGCTCAGCGCCGTAGTCGGCATCGATATTTCGAAGTACTGGTCGTGCTTCGAGCCGTCGGCATAGTCGGCCTTGGGGGTGAAATTGGTTGTCGAGGCGGTGTTGAGGCGCAGCAGATAGCTCGGATTAGAGCCGCTTGAGGTGAGCTGCCATTTGCCGTCGGAGGTGCGGAGCGACACCTTGCACTCCTCCCTTGGCAGGGCGCTGGAGTTGGGGAGGAAATAGGGCTGGCGCGAAGTCCAGCGCTCGTTGGAAGTCGCGGCCCATCCGGCCTCGTTGGGGGTGTAGGTAACCTCCGTTCCCGACTTCGACTCATCGTAGCCGGTGGTGAATTCCCAGTGGGCGGCGACGGTCTGCTCGGCTCCCGCGGCGGGGAGGGCGCACAGCGCGACGGCGCATGCCTGAAGTAGTCTTCTCTTGGTTAGCATCAGTTTTTCAAGGTTAATGTTGATGCCGCGAATTTAATAACGCGCCCGTCGAGAGGATGGGAAAAACGGCTCAATCGGGCTGAAAAACGGGTCAAAATCAAGTTTTACCCCCTGAATTTCGGCAATTCTCGCTAAATTTGACACAAATTTGAATGATCCGCGATATGAGACCGCTTCGCCTCGCTCTTTGTTTCTTCATACTCTGCGCCACCCTCGCGGCCCAGGCCGTCAATGTCGCGGAACGCCGCTACGGTATTGCCGACGGGCTGTCGAGCCCATTGGTCGGCGGTGGTGTGCAGGCTCCCGACGGACTGCTGTGGTTCGCGACATGGAACGGCCTCAACTGCTACGACGGCTACGACTTCCACTGGGTGAAAATAAAACCGGGCGACAACTCCTCGATCGGCACCGACCGCATACGCGACATAAAACTTACCGACAACGGTAATATAATATGCCATACCGACGACGATTTCTTCGAGTTCGACCTCGCGACCTACAGCTTCAACGACATCGCGCCCGAGCGGAAAGACTCGCTCCGCGCAATAATGGGTAGGCCGTGGCGCGACTTCTCCGACTCGCAGGGGAACCGCTGGAGCTCCGACGGAACGTGCCTGAGAAAGCTGTCGGGCACGCACCATCCGGCACGGGTGATCGCGGGCACGGAGGGGACGCACCCCCGCGCCCTGCTGCTCGACTCCAAAGGTGAACTGCTGATAGGCTCGCGGAGCGACCGGGCGCTACGCCGATACGCGGCGCCTGATTCCCTTGTCGCCGCGACAGCGCTATCCTCAGCCCCGTACGCCATATACGAAACGCGGTCGGGCGATCTGTGGGTGGGGTGCAAACCGGGGGGCTTGTCGAGAAACGGCCGGGAGAGCATCACCGACGACGCCGTGTACGACATCAAAGAGGACGCGAGGGGACGTTTGTGGGTGGCCACTTTCGGCGACGGCGTAAAGTGCTGCCCCGACCCCGGGAGCGAGCGCCCCACCCTCTCGGCATCGCTCGGGGGGAAGCGAGTGAGGCAACTGCTGATCACCCCCGGGGGCATACTCGTGGCGGCCACCACCGACGGCCTTCTCGCGGGCCGGATTGACAACGACGACTTCCGAAACACCACCCTGCGCCCGATACGCCGCGACGGCCACAATCCGCGGAGCCTATGCAGCAACTCAACCATGGCGCTCGCCCGCGACTCGAAGGGATTCATCTATATCGCCACCGAAAGCTCGGGCATCGACCGGGTGCGCGAATCAGACCTTCTCGCCCCTGACCCGGAATTCACCCACTTCAACCGCGGCAACTCAACCCTCCCCTCGGATATGTGCAAGGCCATGGCCCTGGACTCCGACACGCTGATAATGGTGGTAGGGAGCGACAACGTGATGGCATTCAACCCCGAGAGCGGCCTTACAGTGAACTTCAGCCGACGCTTCTGGAGCGACTCGTGCCGTTTTGCCGAGACCACTCCAATCAAACTCCCCGACGGCTCCTGGATTTTCGGAGCCGAAGAGGGGGCCTTCCTCGCCACACCCCACAATCTGTACAGCCGTGGCTACATACCGCCGATCGTGTTCACCACCATCGCGATAAACGGAGGTGCCGAGGAGTTCCGCCTGGCGCCTACTGCCTCAGTGGAGCTTCCCGCCGATGGCCGCAACGCCACGATACGCTTCGCCGCAATCGACTATGTCGACAACTCAGGCATCCTTTACCGCACGAGGGTCGACGGCTCCCCCTGGACAACCGCCGACAGCGACCGCGGGGTGACGCTCTTCAACCTATCGCCGGGGCGGCATGAACTCGAAGCGCAGTCGACCGACCGCTATGGCCGCTGGGTCGACAATACGCGTAAGCTCGAAATCAACGTCGCGCCTTACTGGTACGAGACCTGGTGGGCCGCGCTTCTCTTCGCGCTCCTCGGCCTGGGAGCTGCCGGAGCGGTCGCGTACACCTGCGTGTACATCCGCAAAGTCAACCGGCAACGCCGCGAACTTCTCGAAAAATATATGGCGCTCATAAGCTCCGGCACGCCCTCGGGGAGCACAGCCGCAGAGGAATCGCCCGAAGCAGATACCGCTCCCGAGCCGGTAATTGAAATAACGAACGGGGGCGCCCCCGAGCGACAGGCATTGCCCGAGAAGCCGGAGGAAACCCCGTTTCTCAACCGGGTGCGGCGCTATATAGAGGAGAATATCAACAACCCGGAGGCAAATATCGACGATATGGCGGCGGCAGCGGCGGCAAGCCGCTCGACCCTGAACCGCCATCTGCGCTCGCAATTAGGCATTTCGGCTGCTCAACTGCTCACCGAGGCGCGTATGAAGCGGGCCGAGCAACTGCTCAGTGAACCCGAAGAGCGCTCAATAGCCGACATTTCGGCGCTCTGCGGCTACTCCGACCCGCAATACTTCCAGCGGGTGTTCAAAACCAGGCACGGAGTGTCGGCCGTCGAATTCCGGCGGAACGTGCTTCAAGAAACCGCTAAATAGCTTGGTAATGATTCACTCCCCCTTGCGCAGCCGGGCGAACTCCTCGTAATCGCGGATGTAGTCATCCTCGGAATACCCCTCCGAGGCGAGCACCAGGCATATGGAACCCGACGAGAAACTCTGCTCCGCGGCCCATATGCCGGGAGGGATGTGCAACCCGTAGAAGGGGCGGTTGAGCAGCACCGTGCGGGTGTTCACCCCGTCGCTGAGCACCACCTCGAAACTGCCGCTGGCAGCCACCAGGAGCTGGTGGCAGGTTTTGTGGGCGTGCGCCCCGCGGGCCTCGCCGCCGGGAATGTCGTAGGAATAAAACACCCGTTTGATGTCGAACGGCACGTTGGTGAACCTATGGATGGGCGTGATGTTGCCCGCGCGGTTCTCAATGCGGGGGAGCTCCAATACCGAGCAATCAAATACCGAGGGAGCGTCTTTCATCGGGCCAGAGATTTGAATTCTTCATAATCGCGGATATAGTCGCCGGGAGTGTAGGGTGTCGACGCCAGCACGAGCGCGAGCGAGTTGGTCGAGAAGTTGGTCATCTCGCGCCACACCCCCTTGGGCACATAAAGGCCGTAGTAGGAGCGGTTGAGCGAGAAGCGGCGCTCCTCCCTGCCGTCGTCGACCACAACGTCGAAACTACCCGAAAGGGCCACGATGAACTCCTCGTTCTCTCGGTAGGCGTGTCCTCCGCGGTGCTCGCCCCCGGGGACATCGTAAATCCAGTAGGCGCGCTCGATTTTGAACGGTATCTGCCTGTATTCCTCGATAAAGGAGAGATTGCCCCTGCGGTCGAGGTGCTTCGGCAGGTTAATTATGTGGGGGATGGTGTTATCCATGGGCGGCATATTTATTCGCGTCACGATTTTCGCGTCACGCAAAGATAAGTATTATTCCCCGAAATATCGCTATATTCGCGCCATGCACTTACTGACTGACGAAAATATACTCATCACCGGGGCACTGCTCCTGATAGCCGGCGTACTGATCGGCAAGACAAGCTACCGCACCGGGCTCCCGCTGCTGCTTGTGTTCCTCCTGGTGGGGATGGGCTTCGGCACCGACGGGCTCGGAATCCAGTTCGGCAATATGCACGTCGCCCAGTTCATCGGCATGATAGCCCTGTGCGTAATCCTCTTCTCCGGCGGTATGTCGACACGCCTGTCGTCCATCAAGCCAGTGCTCGCGCCGGGGCTGGTGCTGTCGACCGTCGGCGTGCTGCTGACGGCGCTGCTCACCGGCTTCTTCATATTCTGGCTCTCGGGGATGCCCTGGACCAACATCCACTTCGCCCTGATACCGTCGCTGCTGCTGGCCGCCACGATGTCGTCGACCGACTCGGCGTCAGTGTTCGGCATACTCGGCACCCACAAGATAGGGCTACGGCAGAACCTGCGCCCGATGCTGGAGCTCGAAAGCGGCTCCAACGACCCTATGGCCTATATGCTCACCATAATCCTCATCGAGGCCATAACGCTCGGAAGCTCGCTCTCGGGGGGAATGCTGCTGGGGCAGCTCGCCCTGCAATTTGGTGTGGGCGGAGCGGCGGGTGTGGCCATGGGGTTCGCCGCCCGCTGGCTCGTGAACTTCTATCGCCGCCTCGGAGGGAACACCGAGGACGCCGGGCAAGCCACGGCCATGAGCGCCATACTCGTGATCGGCTCAGTGTTCCTCACATACGCCGGAACCGCCGCTTTAGGGGGCAACGGCTACCTGGCAGTATACATATGCGGAATAGTGCTCGGCAACTCACCCCTGCCCCATCACCGCGGCATAGCGAAATTCATGGATGGTATGACCTGGCTGGCCCAAATCGTGGTTTTCCTGATGCTCGGCCTGCTGGTAAATCCGCATGAGATGGTGTCGGTGGCCGCCGTATCCTTCCTCATCGGCATTTTCATGATATTGGTAGGGCGCCCGCTGAGCGTGTTCCTATGCCTCGCCCCCTTCCGCCGCATCAACCTTAAGGCCAAAACATTCGTGTCGTGGGTAGGGCTGCGCGGCGCCGTGCCTATAATCTTCGCGACGTACCCCGTGGTGGCCGACGTGCCCGGCGCCTCGCAGATTTTCAACATCGTGTTCTTCGTCACCCTCCTCTCCCTCCTTATCCAGGGCACCACCGTGATAGCCGCCGCCCGCAAACTGCGCCTGATCGAGGACACGGCCCCCACCGAGGAAGACTTCGGGGTGGAACTCGCCGACGAGCACCCCACCTCGCTCCACACCCTGGTGCTCAGCGAGCAGGATCTCGCCTCGGGGAACACCCTCAGCCAAATCACCCTCCCCGAGGGAAGCCTGGTGATGATGATACGCCGCGGCGACCGCTACATCGTGCCCAACGGCAAGCGCCGCCTCCTCCCCGGCGACTCGCTCCTCATCATCCGCGAATCCCCCACCATCTGACCCCCGCACTCCTATCACATTGGCTCCGGCACCGCCGTCGGGTGGAGCGAGCGTAAGCGAGCGGCCTCTCCCATCTCCTAAAAAACCAAACCAATAATTCCCAACTGATGGCCTCCCCTTATATTGGCCGCAAAAATCCTGACCGACTCGCCCGCGCCCGATGGAATGACTATAATGGGCGCCGTATCTACCTCGTGACATTCAACGCCGTAGGAGGCGTTTCCCCTTTCTCAAGCGTCGTGGCCGCCACACCCGGACAAGTCGCAACCGCACGATGTGAACTTACTGAAATCGGTGCCATCATAAATGCCGAGATAGACAATCTGAAATCGCACTTTCCATTTGTTTCTGTCATAACCTCGTGCGTGATGCCAGACCATGTGCATCTGCTGGTTTTCGTAAAAGAGAAAACTGATAAAACTCTCGGTCAGATAATCGCCTCACTTAAAGCGAACTGCTTCAAGGCCGCATTGGCCTCAGATGGCATTCTCCGCCAAACAATCGAAGCTAACGGGCTCTTTCAAAAAGGATTCAACGACGGCATAGTATATCGCCGGGGGCAACTGGAAAATTTCCGGCGATATGTCGATGATAACCCACGGCGATATCTGATAAGGAAAACACACCCAGAGTACTTCAGCCGAGTCGGCAATATATCGATTGATGGCGTGCCACACGCCTTCTACGGCAATTTCTTACTTCTGCGCCGCCATATGATTTCAGCCGTAAGAGTCAGCCGTTCCTATTCTCAAATAGAGCTTCAAGAGCGCCAACGTGAGTGGGAGGAAACAATCGGCTCAGGGGGCGCTCTCGTATCCCCTTTCATAAGCGTCCCCGAAAAAGCTGTCAGGCAAAACGCTATCGAGCGGGGCGCCAATATTATACAACTTACAACCAACGGACTACCAGAGCGATTCAAACCCACAGGGCGCGATTTTGACCTTTGCGCGGAAGGGCGCCTGCTCATAATCGCACCCGCTGCCTACACCACCCGCGAGCCCAGGCTTTCGAGGGCGCGGTGCCTCAGACTAAACGACCTGGCTTCGTCTATCGCCGCACAAAGCGCACATTTATCTCTCCGCCTTAACAGATAAGAAGCCGCTCGCTTACGCTCGCTCCACCCGACGGCACAGCATCGGAAATAAAGGAAAAATAAGGGGCGTCTGGTGGAGCGAGCGTAAGCGAGCGGCTTCCTAAGGCGCAGGGGCCGGGCGAGCGGCAAAAAGAGCAGGGGGAGCCGCGGCGCGGCTCCCCCTGCTTAGGGCTTATGTGTGGGGGGTATCCCGGTTATTTCACCAGGAGTTTGACTGTGGTGTCGGCTACCGTCACGAGGTAGAGGCAGGGGGTAACGGGCACACGGGTTACCGCGGCGCCGATGCCGGAGTAAACGGTGGTGCCGTCAAGCGCGGCGACAGCCACATTCTTGCCTTCGGCGCCGAGAATCTCCACAGCGCCGTCGTTGGCGCGGATGGCGAAGCCGCCTACCTCAACGGGGTCAAGACCCGACTGGCTCATATCGACAACCACCTCGTTGGAGATGTGCGATTCACCGGCGGGATAAACCGCTGTCACGGCATAGGTGTAGGTCGATTTGCCGTCGGTGGCCTCATCGGTGTAAGCCGTGACTGCCACGGGCTCGGCGGTCAGCTTCACGCGGTCGCGGTAAACGTTGTAGCCGGTGAGGTCGACTGATTCGAGCGGACCGTTCTTGGCGCGGAATTTGACATCATCCACGAAGAGCATGTACTGGTCGTAGCTGGTGCAGCGGATGGCGAAATACTTGGCGCCTTCGGGCAGATAGGCTGTGTATTCGGTCCACATCGGAGGTATGGCCTTGAATTCCTCGACGAGTTTGAAGTCTTCGACATTGGTGCCGGTAGTTGAATACAGGATTTCGAAGGTTTCAAGATACTGGGTCTGGTCGGGGTCGGCCTTGAAGCTGGAAGCCCAGAGGGAGATGGTCTGGGGGTCGCCGGTGAGCTCGGGCGAGATGGCCCAGTCGTCGCTCTGTATCATCTTCTGACCCTGCATGACATACATCGAACAGAGGAACTGGTTGCCGGAGTGTGCGGCGAACTGCGAACCCTGGATCGCGGCATAGGTGTTGTCCATGACGAAGAACGACTGGCGTCCGCTGACGGGAAGGGTCTTGCTGCCGATACCGCCGATGGTAGCCTTGTCGCCATCGTAGAAGGTCCAGCCGGGTATCGAGGTGTTCCACGAAAGCGCGGGATCATCGAAGTTGTGGGTTTCGGCGGCAACCTGCGAGGAGAGTCCTGCGGGCACGCCCCAGCTCAGCTCAACCTTGCCGTCGGCGGGGTTGGCGACGAGGTCGGCCACCTTCGGGAGCGAGTTGTTACGAACCTCGATAACAGCGGTCTTGGCATTGTCACCCTCGACCATATCGGGACCGTAAACGACCTCGGCCTTCACAGTAACAGCGTCAGGCGAGTAGATGTCGAAGGAGTGGTTGAACTTCACGATGGTCGAAGCGTCGGGGTCGAGAGCGTCGCCACCCTTCGATTCGATCAGTTCGTCGTCGATATAGAGGTTGACCTTATAGCCGAGGGCGCGGTTCTGGCCCATATTGGTAAGGTTGGCGGCGATATCGAAGGGTGTATTGCGGTCGATAGAGGCCGGGGTGTCGAGCGAGCGGAGCGAGATGTTATGGTCGGCGTAGGAGGTTACCTGCAGCGCGTCAATATAGTGGAAGGCATACTGCTTGGTGGTGGCCACGACGCGTATCTGCACCGACTGTCCGGCGAAATCGTCGAGAGGCACAACAACCTTGTTCCACTGGTTTTCAGCGCCGGTTTCGGCAACGGTCGAGGAGTAGAGCTTCTGATAGCCGCTTCCGCCATTGACCTCTACCTCGATGAGATTGAGGTTGTCACTGGTTGTCTTGAAGTTGTAGACGTAGAAGATGAACGCGGGAGCGCCGAGGTCGCCGAGGTCGATTTTGCCGGTGAGCAGGGCGCACTTGGCCGGAAGGTAACCCTCGAAGAACATCATACCGCCATCCTCGTCGACGGGGTACACGCCGTAGTCGTCGTGATTGCTGACGAGGCTCCAGCGGTCCGAACCCTCCATGATTTCGTAACCGACGAGCGACGTAACCGCACCGTTGGCGAACGACTCGCTCCAGGGGGTAGCGTAAGCCTGCCCCACGGCGGTCATCGACGAAGCCTTGGGCTTTGCCGCGCCACCCTCGGTGACAGCCTCAATAAGGGTCTGCACGAATTTCTGACCACCGTCGGCGTCAAGAGCGTCATATTCATAAGTGGTGCCCTTTACATTCTCGGCGATGAAGATCTGCTCGCCGCTCATATATTTGGACACGCGGTAGGTGACATCGTTCTCGCCCAGCGTACGGCCATCGACATCCTTGGTCACTGGTTCCCAGGTAGCCACCACATGGCCGGGGGTGGTTTCCGACATACTAACCGACGCGGGCTGCAGAGGAGCGGCGAAACCGATGTAGACCTCGGTCGAAGCGGAGCCTCCGGCGCCATGGCGGTTATAGCACACAACCGAGTAGGCGTGGTTGCCACCCGCGGGATCGGTGTCGTCGACGATGCTGAAAGGCTGTCCCACGGCAAAACCCTCAGTGACGGTTTTCACCACCTCGCCATCGCGGAGAAGCTCGATCGAGGTAACCGCGTCGAGCTGGTCGCCCACGAGGTTGACCGACGGGAGTGTGAAGCTGATGGTAGCGGAATGCGCGCCTGAGGGATCGGCCACGGCAACGAGGTCGGCGACAGCGCCCGGCGAGAGGGTTGACACACCTTCGCGGATAGTGACGCTCTCAACATAGAGGTATCCTCCCGAAGCCGAAGTGGCGTGGATGCCCATATAGCACATACCATCGGCCTCGGCGAGGAGCGCGCCGCTATAGGGGGCGTAGGTCCCGGACCGCACCTCGGTAGAGGGGATAACGGTATTGGTCATCGCCTCAGCCTCGGGGGTAGCGCCGGCCATAACTTCAAATGTCTCAGTGTACGACGCGCTGTAGCCTTTTACCGAGACGCTGACCTCGTAGGAGCAACCCTCCTTCACTTTCAGCGGGGGAAGTATGAGCCAGTTGTCGGCGGGCTTGGAATTGGTCGACACATATGCGGCGTTGCTGCTGACGCTCCAGGTCTTTGTGTTGCCATTGACCTGAGTCCAGCCAAACAGAGCGCTGCTGTTGGGGAATCCGGTAGTGAACGGAGGCTCGATGGCTCCGAGCTGGAATGTAGCCGACTTGGCCACAGGCGAAACGAGGTCGCCGGTCACGGCCTCCACCGTATAGTAATATTCGGTGCGGTTCTCGGGGAGCGGGAGCGGATCCTCAAGGGTATACGTCGTAAGGTCGGCAGGACTTACGACAACCCCTTCGGGATAGCGGGTCACGCGGTAAACCAGGTTGGCGCGGTCGATCGTGCCACCGTTAAGGCCGCTGGAAACGGAACCCCAGCGGAGCGTTACCTTGCCGTCGGCATAGCCGCTGACGGTAACCGACGAGGGAGCTTTCGGAGTGTCGACCCCGACGAATTTCTTGGAAGCGCGTTTGCGGGGGCTCTCGCCGGCAGCGTTGGATGTAGTCACGGCGAAGCTGTAGGTGTCGCTTTCGGTGAGGGTCACCTCGGCGACCTGGTAGCCGGAAGCCCCGAACGAGCTTTCGCCCGTAGCGATTTCGCGACCATTGGCATAGACGTGCCATGTAAGGGGACCTTCGCCGGGGGTGCCGTCGTACTTGTAACGCGGCATCTGGAACTGCACCTTGCCGGTGAGACTCGTGCCGGAGAAGCTGAGGTTAACCGACGACACAGCCGCGGGAACCCCGGCGGCAGGTTCGGCCTCGGGAATATAGAAACCGCCCACCTGCTCCTCGTTGGCAAAGTCGTAGAGCTTGGTGGGGGTAGCGGTGGCGAGGTCCACGGAGTAGAGCGCGGCCTCGGCAGAGGTCTTGACGCTGTAGATCAGCTTGCCGGAAACCTTGTCGTAGAAACCGCCGGTAATCCATTCGGTAGCGAGCCCGGTGTCACCTTTGGGAGTAAGCTCGCCGGTTTTGGTGTTGACGGTGAAGAGGGCACCGTCCTCGTCGATGGCCCAAAGAGTGCCCTCGCTGTCGAACGCGCACGCGCCCCACCCTTTGGGGAGGTCGGCGATTTTGGTCTTGCCCCAGTAAGGCACATTCACGGAGCATAAACGGAACGACTGACCGTCCTCGTTGTAATAGCATCCGAAGGTTTCGTCGCGGTCGGGATTATAGGCGATGGCGGTGGCCACATCTTCGATAGTCCCGGAATAGTTGTCCTCCTCGGCCCAGGTCTTGAGGTTGAAGCTCTGCTGAGCGACTCCGGCAATACCCGAAATCACCTCGAAGCGGACACCATAGTAGTAACCGTCGTAGGCGATGCCGCCACCGCTGGCGTACACGTTGCGGGTAATCTGAGTCGGGTTGTAGGACTCGGTTGTGAACTCGTAGATACCGACCGATTGAGGCGGATACGAAACCGCCGCGTTAAACGTAGCGTAATCGCTCGCATATGAGGAGTTTACTCCCCCAAGCAGCAAAAACGCCAAGCCTAACGTGTTAATTTTGGCAGTAAAATTACACATTGATGAAGAAATATAATTGATTAGTGATTGTGGTACAATTGAAACTCCGACAATTGGTAACTCGGTGCAAAGGTAAACAAAAATCGCCAAACGTAAATAAAAATCTTCAAATAATGATGCAAAACTTATAAATATACAGTTTCAGCTCCAGATATACGACTTTTAACATTTAAAATCGGCTAAAGAAGAAGGCGCCGGGCCGGGATTAACCGACGCGGCGCCTTGCGGACCTATAATATCTAAACCTGACTATGCGGTTATTTGAGAATCAGCTTCTCGACGAAGGTTTCGCCGGAGCGCGAGCGCTTGCACACGATGTTGACTCCGCGGGTCGGACGGGCCAGCGGACGACCCTGGAGGTCGTAAACTGCCACAATCTCGCAATCCTCGGCGTTTACAGCTCCGATGCCGGTGGTGCCGGGGAGGCCTTTGGCCGAGAGTCCGCCGAACTCGTTGACAGCCTGCACGGCATAGTTGCCGTTGGCGCGGCCGGCGGGAAGCTCAGCCATAGTGTCGGTGGTGATGTCGACAACGGTGTCGCCGTCGGTCACAACGTAGCAGATAGCGTAGGGAACAGCTTCCCACTCAATCATCGAACCGCTCACCACGGGGCGCGGGGTTGCGCAAGCCTCGGTTTTGATGGCGGGCTGCCAGGAGTCGCTGCCTGAGAGCACGTTGGCCACGGTGTATTCCGCGGCTTCCTCGTCGGTAAGGCGGTTTTTGGCGGTGCCGTAGATTTTTTGGCCGTTCTCCTCGCGGTAGTAGGTGTCGCGGCGCTGCGAGAGGTCAACGAGGTTACCGTTGGCGTCGGTGGTGTTCCACTCGGCCCAGATCACGGGGAGTCCGCCCATATGGTCATACCAGCCGGTAGCGGGGATGTTCACCTCGGCGCGGGTGTTGAGGAACACGGTCTTGGGATAGTTGTGCCAGGGGCGGCCGAGCCAAACGGTGGTCTTCGAGGGGTCGCCGGGCGCGGTGATCACGCAGTCGCGGAACACATAGCCCCAGGCCACATCCTTGTCGTGCGAGGGAGCCACGATGAAGCCGCCCGAGTCGCGGGTGATGAGCAGAGTGGTGTTCTCCACATAGATGTCGCCGCTGTTGTAGATGAAGTCGACGGCGCCCTCGATCAGCGAGTTCTTGACATATGCGCGGTAGGCCGACTTGCCGGGGGTGATCCAGGTGTCCTGGTAGGAGAGCATGGCGACGTTGTTGAAAATAGTGCGGTCGCCGGAAGTGTTGAGAGCGAGGGCCTGGGGGCCGTTCTGCTGCTCGTGGCCGTAGGAGTTCTCAAGGGTGATGTTCTCGAAGAAGCAGTCGTTGGCGTTTACAACCACGGTAGCACCTATGCTGACGTGCACGGCGTTGTCGCCTCCGCTGAGACGGTCGTCAAGCACCACGGTTTTTTCGCGGTCCTGGCCGATGATGTGGATGAAGGGCTTGGTCGCGGGGATGTCAACGTGCTCCTTGTAGTTGCCGTTCTTCACGAAAATCAGCCAGGGCTTCACGCGGCCGGCGGGGGCGGCGTCAATGGCGGCCTGCACGGAAGCGTAGTCGCCGGTGCCGTCGATAGCCACAACAGCGTCGAAGAGACGCACCTCAGGCTGAACGCGTTCCATAGTTGTGAACGTGAGGGTGACGGCGGGGGCTGCGTTGCCGCCGCGGTCGGTGATCGCTCCGGCGGGCATACTGAAGGTGTAGGTGGTGTTGTAGTCAAGGCCGGTATAGCGGAACACTGCGCTCTTGCCGGAGATGGTCGGGGTGATCGACTTGCCGTCGAGGGTCGCGGCGCCGCTGCCGAGGATGATTTTCTCGTCGTAGGTGAGCACTACCGAACCGTTGACCGAAGCGCCGGTGGCGTTGTCGGCGGGGATGGAAGTGGTGAGTTTCGGAGCCACGTTATCGTCGGCGGCCAGGGGTGAGGCGAGCACGAACACATCGGTAATGGCCAGGCCGTCGTAGTCGGTCGCGTTGCCGATCAGCTCGGAATCGAAGTCGGGATACCAGCGCACATACACGCGGCCGAAGTCATTGGCGTCGGCGGGGAGCTTGAAGTCGGCGTCGGTCCATACGCGGTTGCCGGGGGTCATCTCGCCGAGGGTCTTATACTCCTTGCCGTCGAGCGAGTACTGCACTAAGAAGCGGCTGTAGGTGTTGTAGGAGCAGCTGAGGGCAGAGCCTACGGTGATGTCGGTGTAGCCTTTGGTTGAGAACGAAGCCTCGAAGAAGAGTTTCGAAGTGCGCACCTTCCAGATGCGGGCGGCGTAGCGGCCATTCTCGTCGCCGCGGTTCACGCCGCGGGGGAGCCAGCTCGAAGTCTCGCCGTTTTCGTTGTGGAGCGACATCAGGCCCGCGTTGTCCGACTCGGCACGGAAGTCGGCGGCGCGTTCCGAACCGGGTTCGTCGTTGCGGAAGTCCCAGCCGACGATAAAGTCGTCGGTCGAGAAGGTGGCGGTAACAGTTTTGGGGGCGTCCATACGCAGTCCGCGCTCGGGGGCGGTGGTGTTATCCTCCCAGTTGGTGAAAGTAACCACGCGGTTGTTGGAGGCGGAGAGCACCACCTCGGTACCAGCCTCATAGTAGCGCACGCCGTCGATGACGTGGCCCCCGGGGGCCACGTTCACCATATAGTCGTTGGCGCCACCTTCGATGGCGAGTTCGAGGGGATAAACGGTCAGACGGTCGTAGTCAGCAACGAGCGCCAGGTCGGAGGCGGCTGAGAACTTGTAGGGGTTGGCGGTGGAAACGGTTTCGCCACCCACGCTCCAACCGGTGAAGCGGTAACCGAAATTCTCGGTGGCGGCTACGGTAACCTCCACATTCTCTTCGATAGTGGGGGTGTTGGGGGTGATGGTCACGGTGCCGGCCTCGGCAATCGAGGGCACGGCGGTGATGGTATAGGAGGGCACGGGAATCTCCTGGCCGGAAACCTCACCTTCGACAACAACGTCGTGGATGGTGATGGTCTTGGTGTTGCCCAGGGCGGAGATGCCGATGCGGAGGGTCATAGTGTTGTTATACACAACCACGCCGTTGACGTCGAACTCGAAGTATTTCTGCTTGCCGAGCGCCTCGTTGTTGTTGCGCACCGGTTCGAGGTCCTTGCCGAGTTCGGTAGTGGCGCCGTCAACGTCGAGCACGCAGTTGAGCTTGCCGCCGTCGGTGCCGTTGCGGGTAGCACAGAAGGAGACCTTTTTAGGCTGGAAAGTGATGCCGTATTTCGGACGGAGGGAGAAAGCGATGGAACCGGCCTCGGTGTAGCCGTTCTGGTTGTTGACCGCGGGCTGGTACATAGTGCCGGTGCGGTCGGCGGGTTTCGAAGTGCCGGTAGCGGTGATTTCCGAACCTACGGAATGGCTCGTGAAGGAGAATGAGTCGCTGGTGGTATCGGCCGACGAGGGGTTAGAGGCACCCTTGTCGAGGGGCCACGCGAGCGACACGGTGGTCGAGGCGTTGCTTTCATAGCCGTTGATTTCGACTCCGGCAATACGCAGAGGGGCGTTGGAAACGGCGCCGGTGGTCCAGGGATAAACGCGGAGCAGAAGGGTCTCACCCTCGCCGACATTCACAAGGTCGGCGGTCGAAACGTCGTTCATTACGTCCTTCGCCATAGCCGAGGGGCTGTAGAATGTTCTCGGCGAACCGAATCCGGCTTCCTTGGAGTAGCTCACATGGCACTGCATCGCGTCGGTGGAGATTCCGCCGAGCTTGAGGGCCATCTTGTTTACCTGGATGGTCTTCCCCTGGGGGGCCTTGATGCCGAATTCGATGTAGCGTGTCGGCGACTCGTCGATGTCGCCGGCTGGCCAGTTGCCACCGGCGGGGAGCAGGTTGATGCCGCCGTCGAAGCCGACAGCCTCCATGCCGACGAGGTTCATAGCCACCACCTCGGCCTCACCGTCGAGAGCGTAGTTCATATCGGAGAGCAGGGGCCAGACCACGCTCACAGCGCCGGTGCCGGGAATCGCCACCCCGGTAGCCGAAACGGGAACCGAAACGGTGGAGTTCGATGCCGAGGCGGTAAGGGTGCCCTGCAGGGCGCCGGGATTCTTCAGCGAGGCTTTCACGAAGAAGGTGCCTATGAGGGTACCGCCGTCGTAGGAGAGCGCGATGGAGTTGGTCCAGCGCTCCTTGTCGGTCGAGAGTTCGAACGCGCCGTCGGAGCTGACGGTGACGTTGCCGCTCTCGGGCGCGAGGCCGAAGCCGGTGATGGTGAACTCCTTGGTCAGCACATTGCCGGTGTAAGCCTCACCGAGGTTGCCGTCGGCGGGAGTGACGCTGAGTCCGGCGTCGCTGATATTGATTTTGTCGGCGAGCACGCCCTGCTTGCTCATCATCTCGGCGCACTGGCGGGCAATCAGGGCCGCGCCAGCCACACTGAGGTGTGTCGAGCCGTTGCCGTCCGAGAGGAGCTCGTGGCACTTGGCATCGCCGTACTTCACGAAGAGCTGGCGGGTCGACTCGGTAAGGTCGAAGAAGGGAACGTCAAGCTCGGCGGCGAGCTGCTCCATCTGCCAGCGGAAGTCCATCGAATGGTCGTCGGCAGCCACCTTGTTGCCCGTCGTGGGGCCGTTAGCGGTAAGCAGGCTGAAGCTGTCGCCAAGGTCGTGGCGCCCGGCGCGGCGAATGTCGCCGTTGGAGAAATTCATACGGCAAACCGAGGAAGCGAAGAGCGGGGTAGCCCCTTTTTCGCGGATCTCCACAACCAGTTTGCGGAGGGTCTTCACATATGTATCGTGGGGTATGGAACCGCGCTTGTCAACAGCGGCAGCGGCGGTCTGGTCGCCCTTCGCGATATAATAGTCGTAGAGCTGCTGGCCGTCCATGCCGCCGTTCTTCTCATCGTTGTGGGCGAACTGGAGCAGCACATAGTCGCCGGGCTGGAGCGCTTTCTTAATGGTGGGCCAATAAGCGGCGCCATCGTAGAACCCGCGCACATCCATACCACCCTTGCCGCGGTTAACAACGGTGATGTCATCGTTGAAAAACGCGCCGAAATACTGGCCCCAGCCGCGGGTTGGAGTTGAGCCGTCGGTCGCGTAGTCGGCCATGGTGCTGTCGCCACAGGTGTAGAGCGTGGCTGCCGCTATCCCCGCGGGGAGCGCGGCCACCAAAGCCGACAATAAGAACCTTTTAATTTTTTTCATGGTAAAATCCATTTGTGTTGATTGGTTTTACCGCGAAATTATAGACTCATCGCCCCTCGGAGGGAGCAAAAATTGCCGCCCGAAGGAGCGAAAACTGCCGCCAGTTTTTGTAAATCTTAATTACTTACAACTTTTTTCCCACGACGCGAGGCGTATTCTGACGGGGTAAGCCCCGTATGCTCCTTGAAAAGCATGGCCATATACTGCGGAGTCTTGAAACCGCACTTATAGGCGGTCTCGGCCACGTTGAGCTTCCCCTCGGCGAGGAGCCGCGAGGCGGCGCGCACGCGCACGGCCCTGATGAAATCCTCGATCGACACGCCCGCGGCGGCTTTCACCACGCGCCTCAGCTCGCCGCGCCCCACGCCAACGCCGCGGGCCACATCCTCGGCGCGGAGGGCGCTGTCGGGGTAGCGCTCGCCAACGATGCGGCACACCCCCGCCATCACGTCGGCGGTCGGCGAACCGCCCGCTTCGGCAGGGCCGCCCCCAAGAGTGGCGGCTATGTAACGCTCCAGGGCACGCCGCAACTTGCGGCGCCCGTATTCGCGGATAAGGGCGAACAGTATCGCCGCCAACGCCGCCGCGGCGCACAACGCGATGGCGCAGTCACCGGCGATCTCGCGCCACGAGCGGGGCACCTCGATGCCGAACTCGAACGGCTCGTCGGCCCACACGCCATAAGCGTCGGTCCACCGAAGCCACAGGCGCGAAGTGCCCGAGGGGAGACTCGACAGGCGCACCACGCGCTCGTGGCCGAGCGGAATCCAGTCGCCGTCGTCAAGCCGGTAGGCGTACATGATATTCGACGCCCCGGCGAAATCCAGAGCCGCGAAACGCACGGTAAGGTCACGGTCGCCCCGGGGGAGCCGTATCACGCCGTCGGCGGGGAGCCCGGCGAGACGCTCACCTCCCGCCTCGATCTCGGTTATTGCGAAACGGGGCACGCCGCGACTGGCAATCGCCGCCGGATCGATGAAAAGCACCCCGCCGCGCACACCGAACGCGAACCTGCCTCCGGGGAGCGACTGCGGCCGGGCCTCGGTAAGGCGCAACGGCCTGCCGACATTGCCCGCGTTATAGGTCGCTATATGGTTCCAATCGCCGTCATATCGGGCAATGGCGCTGTGCGACACCACCCAGAAACCCCCAACGGAGTCCTGGGTGACCGAGAGCACAGGGTCGACGGCGAGGCCGTCGCGGATGTTGCGGTTGGAGAACTCCGGGGTGTCGGCCATCAGCTCGTCGGGCGAGGCGAGGCGGTCGATACCGCCGGAATAAGCCGAGAAATAAAGCGAGCCATCGGCGGCGGGGAGTATGTCGAGCACATCGTTGTTGCTCAGCGCGCCGCCGCGCGACGGATCAGTCGTATGGAAGCTGAAACGGATGCTGTCGGGGTCGTCCGAAGTGTCAAACGCCACGACACCGCGGGTGGTGGCGCCAACCATAAGCCCGTTGTCGAGCATCACGAGCTCGCGAACCCTTCCGGCGCTCTCCGCGGGGTATCGGGCGGGGAATACGAACCGCGGTTCACCGTCGGCCCCCTCCCCGACCTTGGCCACGCCGCCGCCGAAGGTACCTATCCAGAGGTTGCCCGCGGCATCCTCGGCGAAAGCGTATATGTCGCCGCATCGGAGCCCCCGCTCCCCCTCGCGGTAGCGCTTCACGGAGTATCTCCCCGGCCCCGTGGGGGTGAGCACTGCGAGCTCTTTCTGCTTGGTGCCGAGCCATACGCGCCCGCGCCGGTCGGTGAAAACCGAGTAGACTTTCAACCCCGAATCAGCCGAAGGGTCGCTGACCACGCGGCCATCGGCGGCGAGATTGCCGATATATTTACCCGCCGCATCATAAACCATCACCCTCCTGTCGCGGGAGGTGGCCCACAAGCGTCCGTCTGGCGCCGAATAGAGGGTATGGATGTCGGCACCAACCGGCTCAAGGGGACGGCTGTCCAAAAAAGTGAAAGCCTCTGGAGCCGCCGACACATAGTCGATGCCATGGGTCAGGCTCGCGAGCCAGAGATTTCCGTCGCGGTCGGTGAAACTGAGCGGTGTTTCTACCTCGACGTCGGCCAGTTCGCCGCGCACTTTCCATTTCGGATGGCTCAGACGGACGAAGCGGGCCGAGTCGGCGCTCGTGGCGAGGGAGAAGTGCCCCGTGACCCTGTCGATGGAGTACACGCGGTTGGTGTAAGTCATAATCCACATACGCCCTTCGGCGTCCTCCTCGACACGCTCCACGCGGTTGTTGTCGAGCTTCACCGAATCGCCGGGGTAGGATCGGTAATTGCGAAATTCGTAGCCGTCGTAGCGGTCGACCCCGGTCCAGGTGGCGAACCACATAAACCCTTGCGAATCCTGGGTGATGTCGCGCACATGGTCGTGGGCCAGCCCCTCCTCAGGGCCGAAATGGCGTGTGACCACTCCCGCGGGGAAAGCGGCAAGAGCCATCGCCGAGGCAAGCACCAGTACAATAACGCGAAACATACCCATCGCTGCTTATTTATAAACAGACTTTTACAACTTCCATGGAAGTGCCGGAGGCGACACTCACTATATACACGCCCGATGCGAGCGGGATGTCGCACCCGCCTCCGCTGACCGACCGCGCTTCGCCGCCATCGGCACGGCAAATAGTGACGACAGCACCGAGAGGCAGCCGCCATATGGAAAGGTGGCCGCGGTCAAAAGTGATAACCGAACGGAGGTCTGCCTCGGGCGCGCCGACCGACGATTGCGCGCCGTCGGTGATATTGGAGAATGCCGACCATCCCGGCGCCGAAGCGTAGGCTTCAACCGTGCCGGAAGGCACCGTAACGCGGCACGCTTGAGAGTCGACCCCGTCGAATACCGAGGCACCGACCGCCGGAGGCACCGCGGCGGATGACGCTATGCTTTTCAATGATTCGCACCCGCTGAACAGGCGCTCTCCAAGTTTCGACACCTCCGCGCCTATCGACACCTCACTTAGGCAAACGGAGCCAGAGAAGGGGGAATGCCCTCGTCGGGTGTTGTAGGATATGTCGCGGCCAAGGTATAGTTTGGCGAGTGGCGCGTCGGCAAAAATGCCCGCGTTGAGGTTCGGTATGTACCCTAACGTCAACGGGCGGGAAGAGTCGGCAATCACCACCTCCGCGAGAGAGGAGCAGAAACTGAAAGCGTCGTTGCCCACTGACACCACGCTTCCCGGTATCTCCAAAGAGGTAACCGCCGAGCAATCCTCGAAAGCCCCCTCCCCCACCGCCGTAACCGCATAGGTCGCGCCGTCATGGCTCACCGAGGCGGGTATCGCGACACGGCCCGCGAGGGTTTGGGGAGCTCCAGTCAGCTCCGCCTCGGCCCCCGACAAGGGGGTGTATTCCACCCCTTCGACGGTAAAGGCGGCGCTTGGCGTAGCGGTGCCAAGCAAGATTGCCGCTGAAAGCGCCGCGGCGGCGCGTAAAGTCTTTATCATCGCGGGCTATTACTTATGTTTGCGCGGTTCCGCGTCCTGAAGCACCGGGACCTCCGGCGGACGCGACGAAAGCGGGAAACGACCATTGCCGGGGTTGTCGATCATCCCCTGCTTTATCATTATGAGGGAGTCGGTGGGCGTGAGGGCCTCCGAGCCGTTGATTCCGGCAGCGGGCGCGGCTACGTCCGACGCCCGGTCGAGGCGCTTGCGCCTACCCTCGGAGCGCGTCGGGGCCGACGCTCCACCCGCTGCGGCCTCAGCCGTCCCGCGGTCGGCGCCAGGGAATTCGAGCTTGCCGAGACGGGCCTTAGAGATGCCGCTGCGGAACACGCGGTCGATCTGCTGCACGAGATTCACGCGGGTGGTGTCGGCTATCGCCTGGCGCTCAACCACCATGCGGTCCTTGAACTTGGCGCCACCGAGGCGTATCTTCATCTTGTCGGGCGTGCCCTTTATATTAATGCCGAACTTGAACGGCACGGGGGATTTGAGCACCGACACATGGTAGTTCATATTCATCGCCAGGTCGTTGTGCCCCATGACTCCGAGGCGGTACCTGTCGATGTCGAACCGGAAGGGGTAAAGCTCGATATTGGAGTTTTCGATAACCACCTCGACGGCCATATGGTCGATCATATTGTTCTTCTTGTTTTTGAAAAGGAGCCACTTCGATACGGTCTTGAACGTTTCCGGGTCGAGGAGCACCAGCGAATCCCCCTCGATTTTGATGGCGGCTTTCAATGACGGAATGTCGATGTCCATATTCGGCATAAGGTCGGTGGTTACGGCCACATCGGCGTTAACGATACCTCCGAAGCTCTTGAGCGCGGGGAGCAGCGAGTCGATGGCGGGTATCAGCGACTCCAAGCGGTTGAGACGGAAGTCGCGCACCTTCATTCCGAGGCCGAACTGGAGGTCGTCGGCGTTCGGTGCGGAATAGAGGCCGTCGACAGCCACCGAGCCTATGTCGGTCGAGGCTGAAAGGTCGCGGAGATTCACCGCGCCATCAAACACCATGACGTCGCCGCGGAAGTCGCGCAGTGCCAGGTCGGAGTATAATATATTGTCGGCCCGGATGCCGAGCGTCGCCTCCACATTGCGGGGCACGAGCAGGGGTCCCGTGGCCACGGTGTCGGCCATCTGGGCCAGCCCCCCGTCGTCGGTCTCGCTGTCGTTCCACACCATCGCCGAATCGGCTTGCTGCGCAAGCGCCGGCCCGGCGAACAAGGCCTGCACTATCTCGTTGACATTGATTGTGTCGGACCGCACACCGAGCGACACCCGTATCGTGTTGCCGCGCCGCGAAGTGAGGGCCCGGCGCAGGTTGGAAATCGTGCCGTTTACCAGGAAGTCGCTACGCCCCGCGCGGTACGAGAGGTTGGAGAGCACCACGGAGTCGGAGTTGAACCGCAGGTCGATATGGCTCAATCGGTTGTCGAGGGGGAAATAGGGGGTGACGAGTCGCCCGCGGCGCGCTGTGACGCGTCCGCTGAAATCCCAGCGGCGAAGGAGCGAGCGCTCCTTCTCGTCGAGCCGCAGGTCGATATTTCCGGCGGTAGCCGCGGCGATGGCGGCCGAGTCGGGGCGGCGCGCCGCGGCTTGGGCACGAGTTTTGGCGACAATCGAGTCGGCCACAGCCATACGACGCGACGGGCGCATATGCACCGTGAGGTCCATATTCGACTTCAGCATCGCCACCTTCGTGAGCGACTGCCCCAGGAACATCATTCCCGCCTCGACGCGGAGCCCCATCTGGGGCACCTTGGCATCGCCTTTGTAGCGGCGGAGCGCTCCGGCTATAGAGGCGTCGCGCAGCCGCGCCCTGAGCGTGTCGGCGGGCGAGTCGAATTTGAGCCGGTCAACGGCTATGCGGAATCCGAAAGGATTGATTTCAGTAGTGTCGGCCGAGCTGCCGCGGTTCATTGTCCCGGCCCCGGCGATGAAGCCGCGGGCCTCGACATCCATCCCCATACCCGTGTACGACAGGGAGTCAACCTTAAATGAAACCTGAAGGAGCGAGTCAACCTTGGCTCCGTCGGGGGCTAAGAATTTGCCATTGGTGCCGAAATCGAGGGTCGCCAGCTCCACGAAGGCGCGGCCTATACTGTCACCCTCGGCAAGGAAGCGACGTAGAGTGATGTCGCCGGCGATATTCGCACGGTGGAAACGTCCGCCCGAGAAATCGCTCGCGGCGAGATTGAAATCGGCGTTACCCTCCACCACGCCGGAAAGCTCCACAGGTAGCTGCGCGGCGAGCCGCGGAGGAATGGCGCCAAAGTCCAGGCGGCCATTGAACTTACCCTTGACTTTGGGGTCGCTTACGACGCGGGACACCACCCCTTCAAGGCTGAGGTCGACCCCGAGACCCTTGACCCGAAGCTTTTCAAGCTCGAATTCCGAATCGTCGGGCGCGACGCCGTCATAGCGGGCGGTGAGCATGGCCTCGAACTCGTCGATGCGCGCGTTCTCGTATTGTATGGCGCAGCGGGGTATCTCTATGGCGGCGATGAACGAGGGGGGCACGCTGTCGGCCATATTCCAGGGAGCGGTCAGGCTGAACGTCACGCCGACCTCCATATCCGTTTTCAATGGTTCCGCGAGCGACGCGTAGGCGCGGGGCACATGGCGGGCTATACGCTCCACGCTGAGTCCCTCGGCACGGGCCCGCAACTCGCTGATCAGCGGCGACTCGGAAGCGTCGACCGTGGCGTTGACCCTCACGCGGAATTCGTCGAGGGCCAGCTCCAGATTCTCCACCGCGAGCGACAGAGGGTCCGACGCGTCCCAGGTGAGATTGCCGAGGGCGCTGAAGCCCACCGACTTGAAATCAAACTCCTCAAGCAGCGGCGAGGCCACGCCGCCGTCGATACTCAGGGCGTAGAACGGGGCCTTGCTCCCTTCGAGGCTCATATTGCGCAGCGAGACGGCGACGTCGAGCGAGTCGGGAACCGACACATATCTCACCGGCACCGCGTCGGTTATCGAGAAACTGTTGATCGTGATTTTGGGTATCGAGAGCGGCCCCTCATCCCGCGGCGCCTCGTCGGGAGCCGACGGCGGGAATATGTCGAAGTTGGCCACAGAATCAGTGGCCTGTACAAGATTGACACGAGGTCCGGTGAAGGCCACGTCGTAAAGCGAGATTTTCCCAACGAGCAGCGCAGGGACGTTGACTCCCCCCTTGAACGACCTTATGGACAACAGCTTCGAAGCGTCAGCCGGGAGCTTGGCCGCTACTGAATCGGGCAACCCCGCGAGCGACCCGGAGGTAAGCACCAGCGAGTCAACCTCGACAATCAGGTGGGGAAACGAGCGCCAGAACGTTAGCTCGACCCGCTCGATGTCGAGCGTGCCGTCGATAAATTTTCCGGCCTGCTCCTCGACCAGCGGCGTGAGCCTGGCCGGAGTCAGAATCCACACGATCAAGGCGCAGACGAGCACAAACAGGCCCGCGAGCGCCCCTACCGTTATACCGAGCCATTTCAACAAGCGCTTCCACAGCGGCTTACCCGGCGCGGGAGCCGGCTCGCGCGGCTCCTCCTTTATCTGGTTGTAATCGGAATCGAGATCCATATGATGGCGAAAAGTCGTTGTACAGATTCACGGTCGCCGACGGCGCGACGCCGGCCGGCAACCCCGGTTAAACTATTGAACCAACAAATTTAATCAAATTCCCCCACACTACCCAACACGCCCGCCAAATTCCATCGCTAATTCCATCGGCCCGCCCCGATCAACTCCCTCTCATCCCCCGGTTAGCCCCCTCCCGGCCCCCGGTTAGCCCCCTCTCCCCGCCAAAAACCGCAAAAATTTCAACAGATAATATCACAAAACCGCGTTTCCCATCAAAATTTTTACTATATTCGCGATGTGGCCAATCACAACTTTGCCTTATTTTTTGTTTAAAAGCCGATGACACTTGAAGATTTCAGAAATACCCCCTTCAGAATGCGGAATTTGAATTCCGTATACCCTGATTGCGCTAACCTGGCGGCTAAGGCTAAGAGGCTGGAAGACTCAGGCTCGACAATACGACTAAAAAAGGGGATGTATGTGGTTCATCCGAGAGTCAGTAAGGCAGAATTATCTCCCTTCCTTCTCGCCAACCACATCTACGGCCCCTCGTATGTGTCGATGCGCACCGCGTTGCGCCATTACGGACTCATACCCGAGGCGGTATACGCCGTGGAATCAATGACTACCGGGATCGCCAAAGAATACTCCAACAACCTCGGCACTTTCAGATACATCCACGTTCCGGCTCCGTATTATAATATCGGAGTTTCTATCATGGATGAGGCAGGGTCATCGTTTATGATAGCGTCGCCGACAAAGGCGTTATGCGACCTTATGGTTTACACCCCGAACCTAAACCCGCGCTTCCAAACCGCGATAAGGGAATACCTTGAAGAAGATATACGGTTCGATATGGATGAGCTCGACTCCCTGGATATCGAAATAATCCGAGAATGCGCCGAGGTGTCGCTAAAAAAGACAATGTTGCTCCAACTGATTAAATTTATTGAGAATGAGCGGAATATTTGAGCAGATGCTGGCCTCTTACGACCTGTCGACCTCCACCTCGAAAAAAAACGCGGTCTACGAAGTGATGCAGCAGATAACTCTCGCGGGGCTGCAACGCGGGGGATTCTTTGAGAAAGCAGCTTTCTACGGAGGCACCTGTCTGCGCATTTTCCACAACCTCGGCAGATACAGCGAGGATATGGATTTCTCGCTGCTCAAGGAGGATCCGTCGTTCGATCTTGAAAGCTATTTCTCGGCAATTATCGCGGAATTCAAAGCGCTGGGGCGCGACGTAGTCATAACTAAAAAGGAGAAGCGAAATTTCGGGAAAGTCGAATCCGCGTTTCTCAAAGATGACACCGATGTATACAATCTGGCTTTTCAAACCGAGAAAAGCTTGAAAATAAAGATAGAGGTTGACACCAAACCTCCGCTCGGATTCAAAACGGAGCAGAAGTTGTCGTTACTGCCGTTCTCATTTATGACACGCTGCGTAGCCCTTCCCGACCTGTTTGCCGGAAAGATGCACGCGCTCATTTTCCGCAAATGGGGCCACAGGGTCAAGGGGCGCGATTGGTACGACTTCGAGTGGTATGTCCGCAACGGCGTGCCACTGAACTTCGAACACTTCAGGCAGAGAGCCATAGATTTTGACGGGGCTGACCTATCCCAAAATGAGTTTATGGACCTACTAGTATCCCGCCTTGGCTCAACGGATATAAATATGGTTAAAAATGATGTGTTTCCGTTCATAAAGAACCCTTCTGAACTCGACATATGGAGCAACGACTACTTTGTCAGCCTTGCCGGAATGATGAAGTTTGGGGGCTGAGGAGGGTGGATTCGGGAAAAAGGTGTAACTTTGTGATGGATATGGAAGAAAAGACTCTTTACGTCAGCGACCTCGACGGGACGCTTCTGGACAACGCGTCGCGGGTGTCGCCCGAGACCGCGGCGATGCTCAACGAGGCGATCGCCAATGGCGCCCTGTTCACCGTGGCCACCGCCCGCACCCCGGCCACGGTGCAGAACCTGCTGCGGGATGTCAGGATGAATCTCCCGGCCATAGTGATGACCGGGGCGGGTCAGTGGGACTTGGCGGCACAGCGTTTCCGCTCGGTGACCACGATTCCCGAAGCCGATGCCGACCGAATTGCCGAGGCGTTCGAGCGCGGCAGCCTGCGCCCGTTCACATACTGCGTGTCGGGCGACTCGTTTCTCAACGTCTACCACTCGAAGGTGATGAGCCGCCGCGAGGCATCGTTCTACGAGGAGCGCCGCCACCTCACCCTCAAGCGTTTCCACTTAGGACAGACCCCGGCGCGCCGCGACAAGGTAGCCCTGTTTTTCGCCACCGGGCCGGAGAAGCTCGTCGAGGAGGCTTGTGCGAAGCTGCGCGAGGTCACCGACTGCGCCGTATCGTGGTACCGCGACGTGATAACGCCCGACACCGGCCTGATCGACATATACGCGCCCGAAGTGTCGAAGGCCCACGCCGTGGCCGAGATGGCGAGGCAGACCGGCGCCACCCGCATAGTGGTATTCGGCGACAACCTCAACGACCTGCCCATGATGCGGATAGCCACAATGGGAGTGGCCGTGGAGAACGCCCTCCCCGAGGTGCGCTCGGAAGCCACGGTTACAATCGGGTCGAACGCCGCCCACTCGGTGGCCCGCTTCATCCTCGACGACATGGCCAGCCAAGGCCGACGCTAACCCCCGCCCCACAATGAATATTTACGACATACGGAAATACGGCACCGCGCTCTTCCTGGCGATCTCCGTCGGGGTGGTGGCCTACTTCCTATATGTATCGAACAACCTGGTAAAGGACCTCGCCGCCCAGGAGAGGGAACGCATGGAGATATGGGCCGACGCCACCAAGCAGCTCGCCGACATCAGCTCGATGCCCGGGGGCGACGCGCAGGCCGAGAACATCGACTTCCTCTTCTCCATAATACAGCGCAACCACAACATACCCGTAATCCTCACCGACGACGACGGCAACATACTCGACCACCGCAACTTCGACCTCCCGGAGCCCCCGGACACCCTCGACGCGTACCACCTCTCGGCAATCAACGAGCGATACCTCCGAAGCAAGCTGGCCGACCTGGAGGGGAGGCAGAATGTGATACACATCATAATTTCGGCCGACAACCTGCAACACCTCTATTACGATGATTCCAAGCTGCTCAGGCGGCTCAGCTACTACCCCTATGTGCAACTGTTGGTGATGCTCGCCTTCATCGCCGTGGTGTATTTCGCCGTGAGCTCCACCAAGCGGGCCGAACAGAACAAGGTGTGGGTGGGGCTGTCGAAAGAGACCGCCCACCAGCTCGGCACTCCGATTTCGTCGCTGATGGCCTGGATGGAGATAATGCGCGCATCGGGCGCCGACCCCGAAATGGTGGCAGAGATGGACAAGGATGTCAACCGACTGTCGACCATCGCCTCGCGCTTCTCCAAAATCGGTTCGCAACCGCAGATGGAGGACGCCGACCTCAACGAAACAGTCTTCAAGGCCGCCTCGTATATGGCCACCCGAATTTCGTCGCGCATAAACCTCTCCGTGGAACTGTGCGACGGCAACCTCCCCGTAAGTTTGAGCGCGCCACTGGTGGAATGGGTCATGGAAAACCTCATAAAGAACGCCGTGGACGCCATGGAGGGTACCGGCTCCATAACAGTGGCCACCTCCACCGACGGCGGTAAAGCCCGGGTGACCGTAACCGACACCGGCAAGGGGATTCCCCGCAAAAACCAGAAAACGGTGTTCAACCCAGGCTTCACCACCAAGAAGCGCGGCTGGGGGCTGGGGCTCACTCTGGCCAAGCGCATCATCGAGCAGTACCACGCCGGACGCATCTTCGTGGCCTGGTCGGAACCGGGCAAAGGCACCTCGTTCGAAATCGACCTCCCGCTCCGCAAAGAGGCGCCGGAGGCGGTTTAACAAACTTTAGAAATCACCCCGTTTGCGGTAAATCGCTGAACAAATGAGGTGATTCACTCTACGAAACGAGCCATTGGGCGCATTTTCTTGCTTATTTGGCGGCATTTTGCTAATTTTGCGGAAAATTCGCACACATACATTTATGGAAAAAATCGACAATATCGACAACCTCGACCGAAAGATACTCTCGATCGTCATGCACAACGCCCGAATCCCCTCGAAGGACGTGGCACAGGAGTGCGGCGTATCCCGCGCGGCAATCCACCAGCGCATCCAGCGCATGATCGACCTCGGCATCATCACCGGCTCGGGATATACCGTGAACCCCAAGAAACTCGGCTACTCGACCTGCACCTACATCGGGGTGAACCTCGAACGCGGCGCCCTTTACTCGACCGTCGTGCCCGAACTGGAGAAGATTCCCGAAGTAGTGGAGTGCCACTTCACCACCGGTCCCTATACCATGATGGTAAAGCTCTTCGTGCGCGACAACGAGCACCTCATGGACCTTCTCAACCGCAAGATACAGATGATTCCGGGCGTTACCGGCACCGAGACCCTCATTTCGCTCGACAACTCGATATACCGCACCATACCCCTGCGCACGGAATAACCAACCAAACACCCCTGCCAGCTAAGCCATGATTATCGGATACGACGGCAAACGAGCCGTGAAAAACAATACCGGGCTGGGCAACTACTCGCGCCTGGCCGTGGAGCTCCTTGCCGGACGTTATCCCGACAACCGCTACCTGCTTTACACCCCCTCGCTCTCCGACAACCCCAGGCTAAAGCCCGTTAGGGAGCTTGCCAACGTCGAGCTCCGCACCCCCGACAAAGGGGCCTGGAAAGCGTTTCCGGGGGTGTGGCGCGTGCGCGGCGGGGTCACCGCCCAGGCGCGCCGCGACGGCGTGGACCTTTACCACGGGCTTTCGGGCGAGCTGCCGCTCGACATCGACGCGCTCGGCAAGCCCTCGGTAGTGACCATCCACGACGTCATTTTCCGACACTTCCCCGAATGCTACGCCGCCATCGACCGGGCCATATACGACTACAAGTTCGCCCGCGCGGCCCGCAACGCGACCCGGATAATAGCCATATCGGAGTGCACTGCCCGCGACATAGTGGACTTCTACGGCGTTGACCAGGCGAAGATCAGCATCGTATACCAGGGGTGCGCCTCGCAGTTCCACACTCCCCCCTCCCCCGCTGACACCGCGGCGGTGCTGGCCAAGTACGGCATCGAGGGACCCTACATCGTGTCAATCGGCACCGTCGAGCGCCGCAAGAATCAACTGCTGGCCATCAAGGGGCTCCTCCACGCCCCGGAGGAACTGTCGCTCGTAATCGTCGGGCGGCAGACCGAATACCAGGCCGACCTCGACCGCTTCATAGCCGACAACAACCTCGGCGCGAGGGTGAGGTTTATCGACAACGCCCCGTTTGCCGACCTCCCGGCGCTGTACGCCGGGGCGGTATGCTCGTCCTACACATCGCGTTTCGAGGGTTTCGGAATCCCGGTGATCGAAAGCCTCTATTGCGGCACCCCCGCCATCGTGGCCACCGGCTCATGCCTCGAAGAGGCCGGAGGCCCCTCGGCCCCCGCGATCGCCCCCGACGACGCCGAAGCCTGGGGGCGCGTGGCCGCCCGTTTCCTCAACTACCCCGAGGAACGCGCCCGTGTCGCCGCCGAAGGGCGCGCCTACGTCGGGCGGTTCAACGATGCCGACATGGCCCGGCAGACAATGGAGGTCTACCGCCAAGCAATAGCCGAATACAATGCAAGAAAATAACCATACCCACACCCCTAAAATCTCTCTCGAAGGGAAGCGGCTCCTCGTAGTGGGCGCCGGGGGATTCATCGGCGGATTCATATGCGCCGAAGGGGCGCGCCGCGGAATGGACGTTACCGCCGCCGTGCGCGAAACCACCTCGCGCCGCTACCTCGACAACCCCGCGTTCAAGTTCCTGGTGCTCGACTACGACGACAAGGCCCAGATGGAGCGCGCCATAGCCGAGACAGAACCCTGGGACTACATCATTTACAACCTCGGGGCCACCAAGGCCGCCGGAGGGTTCCCGGAATTCAACAAGGTGAATTTCGAGTACCTGCGCGCGTTTGTCGAGACCCTCAAAGCCGCCGGTAAGGTGCCGCGGCGCCTCCTGTTCATGAGCTCGCTCTCAGCCCTGGGCCCCGGCGACGAGAAAGGTTACGCGCCGCTGACCTCCGACATGGTGCCCGAACCCAATACCCGCTACGGCCTGTCGAAAATCAAAGCTGAGCAGTATCTCGAACACCTCTCGGGGATACCCTGGATCATTTTCCGCCCCACGGGGGTCTACGGCCCCCACGAAAAGGATTATCTGATGATGATCCAGGCCATCGACCGCCACTTCGACTTCTCGGTGGGGCTGCGCAAGCAGATGCTCACCTTCATCTACGTCGACGACCTCGTGGAAGCCATGTTCCGCGCCCTCGAATCGGGAGTAGAGCGGAAGAAATACATCATTTCCGAGGACCGGGCCTACACGCAGAAGGAGTTCCGGAGCATCGTGGCCGAGGAGCTCGGAGCGAAGTTCGTGATTCCAGTGCGGCTCCCAATGCCGCTGGTGTGGATCGCGTCGTACGTCGCCGAGAAAATCGGGCAGGCGCGGCTCAAGCCCTCCACCCTCAACCGCGACAAATTCAAAATCATGCGCCAGCGTAACTGGAACGCCGACATCTCCGACGCCAAGCGCGACTTCGGCTTCGACCCGCGCTTCTCGCTCCGCGACGGCATCCGCGCCACCGTGAAGGCATACCTCGAAGAGAAAAACAAAGCGAAAAACCGATGAGCGACCTTACCGATAAAAAGCCAAGGGTGCCCTGGTGGATGTGGGTCATAATAGTGCTCTGCATGGTTCCCGGGCTCTCGTTCCCCTGGATTCTGCAGGTGGCCGAGCGGGCCGACGCCATAGCCCGCGGACTCATATGGTTCTACCCCTGCTATGTGCTCTGCTCCGGCTTCCTGGCCTGGCAGTGCTACGGGCGGCGCACCTATATGACGTGGATTATCCTGGCACTGCTGGTGGTCAGCCACCTCTGCCTGTTCTACCTCGCCTTCGCCCTCCTGGGCCAGGCACTGTCGCGAATTTGAACCCGGGTGCCCTGTAAAGAGTTATTCCTACAACACACTTCGCCATGAAAAAGAAACTCGTAATCTCAACCGGCGCCGGAATGAGCGCCGAAAGCGGTATCAGCACCTTCCGCGACTCGGGAGGTCTGTGGGAAAACTACAACGTGATGGACGTGGCCTCGCACGACGGTTTCGTGCGCGACCCCGAACTCGTGCATAACTTCTACAACGCGCGCCGCCGCGACCTGATCGCGGCCAAACCCAACGCCGGACACCTCGGGCTGGTCGAGCTTGAAAAGGATTACGACGTGTATGTGATCACACAGAATGTCGACGACCTGCACGAGCGCGCCGGGTCGAAGAACGTGCTCCACCTCCACGGCGAACTGATGAAGGTCAGGGCTATCGATGACGAGACAAAGGTGTACACCCTGCGCCCCGAAGCGCTCGAAACCACCCCCGCGACGATGATTGACGGCCACCTGGTGCGCCCCCACATCGTGTTCTTCCAGGAGGCGGTGCCCAACATCGAGCCCGCTATCGAACTGGTACAGGAGGCTGACGTGTTTGTGGTTATCGGCACCTCGCTCAACGTGTACCCCGCCGCCGGGTTGCTGCATTATGTGCGCCCCGGGGTGCCCGTGTACTACATCGACCCCAAGCCGGCCGCGGTGCCTGCCGGGGTAACCGTGATTCCCCTCCCCGCGACCGCCGGAGTGGAGCGCCTGGCGAAACTTCTCGGCGAAAACTAACACGCATCATAAAATAGACGAAGTGTCAGACACTCCGCCCGGCAAAGGGGAAGAGTGTCTGACACTCGCGTATTATATCCTTCGGAGGTTACAGATACTTGTCGCCGTAGGCGAGCTTGGCGTCGTTAACCATCTGCTTGATGCGCTGCTCCTCGGCCTTGGGGCAAATCAGGAGCACGTCGCCAGCGTCGGCGACTATATAGTCCTTCAACCCGTCGACCACCACGAGCTTCTCGCCGTTCACGGCGAAGATATTGCCCGTTGAATTGTAGGCGATCACGCTGCAGTTCTGGGTTACGTTGCTGTCGGGGTTCTTGGGCGAGTTGTCGTAGAGCGCGCTCCAGGTACCGAGGTCGCTCCAGCCGAAATCAACGCACTCCACATATACGTTCTTCGCCTTCTCCATAACTGCGAAGTCGATGGAGATGCTCATGCAGCCGGGGAAATTCTCGCTGATGAAGCGCGTCTCCTCCGGGGTGCCGAAAGCCGCGGCCCCGGCATCGAACGTGCCGGCCACGTCGGGAGCGTGCTCCCTGAGCGCCTTGATAATCGTCTCGGCCTTCCAGAGGAAAATGCCGGAGTTCCAAAAGAACTCGCCTGTTTCGAGGAACACCTTGGCGAGCTCCAGATGGGGTTTCTCGGTGAAAGTCTTGACTTTATGGATGTCGCCACTCACAGGCGCGCCTACTTGGATATAGCCGTAGCCCGTCTCGGGGCGGGTAGGCTTGATGCCGAGGGTGAGCAGGGCGTCGTTGGCCTCGACAAAATCGAACCCGGCGAGCACCGACTCGCGGAACATGGCCTCGCGGGTTATGAGGTGGTCGCTCGGAGCCACGATGATGCTCGCCTCGGGGTCGCGGGCGGCGATATGGTAAGCCGCCCAGGCGATGCAGGGAGCGGTGTTGCGGCGCGCCGGTTCGAGGAGAATCTGGTCGTCGCGGAGCTCGGGGAGCTGCTCGCGCACCAGCGAGGCGTACTGCTCGTTGGTAAGGATCACCACGTTCTCGCGGGGCACTATGTCGAGAATGCGGTCGTAGCTCATCTGGAGCAGCGAGCGCCCAGTGCCTAAGAAGTCGATAAACTGTTTCGGACGGGAGGCGCGGCTGTAGGGCCAGAAACGGCTACCGATGCCTCCGCACATAATCACACAATAACGGTGAGTATTAACCATGGGGAGTTGATGTCTTGATCAGATTGTAGTATGTTGACGCTAAGTTAACACTTTTCGCTCCCAGAAGCAAGAATTTGCGATTATTTTTTTAACTTCGCCGAACAAACGAACCGCTCGTTTGTTATAGTAGTAATCCCTCTTTCCGCGGCCACCAAACGATGCCTCGGAAAGCGCGCATATGCCCAAGCCATGACATCACTCCGCAAATCGCTCTCAGCCATACTGCTCGCGGCCTCAGCCGCGGCTTTCGCAGTAAGCCCCTACCCCCAGCTCGAACTGAAGGCCGACCGTTACTTCAGCCAACGCGAGTGGGCGCAGGCCGCCGCCACCTACGACCTGATGCTCGACGAGCGTCCGCGGGTGGCCCGCACCTACGGCAGGGCCATCGTGGCCGGGAGCATGGCCGGCGACACCATAGCCGCGGCGCGCCTGTTCGATATGGCGCTCGACCACCATGTGCCGTTCGACTCGGTGTTCGCCAACGTGCGCTCAACGAGCTTCGGGCTGGGGCGCTCCGACCTCTACGAGCACTTTCTGCTCGACATCAAGGAGGAGCACCCCTGGATGAGGCGCACGGTCAACGCCTACCTGCTGCGCTACTACGAATTCCGCCGCGACGGCCCCAATATGACTGCCTACGCCGACATCATGCTCCAGGGCTCGCCCGACAACATCGGCTTCCTCTCTACCAAGGCCCAGGGGGAGATGCTCACCGGAAACGCCGACCTCGCGGCAGCGACATACCAAAGGGTGCTCGAACTCGACCCGGCCGACTACAACGCGCTGCTCGAACTGGGGAACCTCTACGCCTTGAGGGCCGCGAAAGCAGCCGGGCCGGAGGCCGCGGGGCTGCGTCAACTCGCCGCCGGGTACCTCCGCCGGGCGTTCGAGATAAGGCCCACTCCCGGGGTGGAAGCCACCCTGGCGAGCCTCGAAACACCCCCGGAGGGCAAAAAACAGAGTAGATAATTTGGCCTTGTTGAAATAGGTTCGTAACTTCGCGTTGAATGAGCACCAACCAGACACCAGCCACCGCCGGAGCCGCCGCCAAAAGCGGCAGCGACTCCGTCGTAATCATCCCGATGTACAACGAGCGGGAGAACGCCGCGGCCATTATCGAGGCCGTGCTCGCACTCCCCGTGCGGTTTGACGTGCTGGTGGTCGACGACAACTCGCCCGACGGCACCGCCGCCATCGTCAAGGAGAAGATGGAGCGCCACCCCGGCAGAGTTATGATCATCGAACGTGCCGGCAAGCTCGGCCTCGGCACCGCCTACATCGAAGGGTTCCGCCGGGCCCTCGACGAGGGTTACGAGTACATCTTCGAGATGGACGCCGACTTCTCGCACAACCCGCAAGACCTGCTCAAACTGCGCGAAGCCGTGGCCTCCGGCGAGATGGATATGGCCGTGGGGTCGCGTTACCTCACCGGGGTCAACGTGGTCAACTGGCCTATGGGCCGGGTGCTTATGAGCTACTTCGCGTCGAAATACGTAAGGCTCATCACCGGCATGCCCGTGTGCGACACCACCGCCGGTTTCGCATGCTACCGCGCCGAGGTGCTCCGCACCATGGAGCTTGACAAAATACGCTTCAAGGGTTACGCCTTCCAGATCGAAATGAAGTTCACCGCCCACAAATGCGGCTTCCGCGTAGGCGAGGTGCCCATCGTGTTCGTGAACCGCGTGCTCGGCACATCGAAAATGTCGACAGGCATCTTCGGCGAGGCCCTCTTCGGGGTAATTCAGCTGAAAATCGACTCCTGGCGACGCAAATACCCCCGCAAACCCGGAGCCTGACTCCCGGGGCGCGCCCCCTCCTAACCGCTACCGCCATGAAACCCAAGATACTCTGCAACGGACTTATTTTCAATGACGGGCTCCGCTTCCGGGGCTCCATCACCATAGTCGACGGCCTTATCCGCAAGGTCGAGGGTGGCGTCATTGACCCGGCGGAGATCTCCCGCGAGAACTACGAGGTTTACGACCTCAGGGGCAAGATGGTGCTTCCCGGCTTCATCGACACCCACGTCCACTTCCGCGAGCCGGGTTTCGCCGAAAAAGGGAACATCCACTCCGAGAGCATGGCCGCCGTGGCCGGAGGGGTCACCACATACTTCGACATGCCCAACAACATCCCCGCGACAACAACCCTCGAAGCGTGGCGCGACAAGATGGAGCGGGCCGCGGAGTCGTCGATGGCCAACTACGCCTTCTACCTCGGCGTCACCGCCGACAACATAGACCAACTGCTCGAAGCCGACCACACGCGCATACCCGGCGTGAAGCTCTTCATGGGCTCGTCGACGGGGAATATGCTGGTCGACAATGATGAGTCAATACGCCGCCTATTCGAGGAATATCCCGGAGTCATAGCCGTGCACGCCGAAAGCGAGCGCGAAATCGCCCGGCAGAAAGCGCTCCTGTCGGAGCAGTACCCGGAGGGTATCCCGGTCGGGCTGCACCATTTGGTGCGCTCCCGCGAAGCCTGCGTCGAGGCCACGCGCCGCGCCGTGGAGCTCGCCCGCGAAACCGGCGCGCGCCTGCATGTGCTCCATATCACCACCGCCGACGAGCTCGAATTCTTCTCAGCCGGAGCCGTCGAGGGGAAACTCATCACCGCCGAGACCTGCCCTCACTACCTATACTTCGACCACGAGTCGGTTGAGGCCACCGGCGGACTCACCAAATGCAACCCGGCCATCAAGGACGCCGCCGACCGCAAGGCGCTGCGCCACGCCGTGGCCGACGGAGTGATCGACACCATTGGAACCGACCACGCCCCGCACCAGCTCGTGCAGAAGCGCGTCAACAACGCCCTCAAGGCCGCCTCAGGGATGCCCTCGGCCCAGTTCGCGCTCCCGCTGATGCTCCAGCTCGCCAACCGCGGATGCTTCACCTACGAGGACGTGGTGGAGAAGATGGCCCACAACCCGGCGCGCATTTTCAACATCGACCGCCGAGGCTTCATCCGCCCCAACTACTGGGCCGACCTGGCCGTGGTCGATCCCGACGCCGACTACACCCTCGACGCATCGAAGGTTATAAGCCCTTGCGGCTGGACCCCCTACGAGGGAACCCACCTGCGCTTCAAGGTAGAACAGACCTGGGTGAACGGCGACCTGGCCTACAACCGCGGCAAATTCCCCGGCGACCATACCCCCCTGGCCGCGCGGTTCTCACCCTCGCACCTCTGACCCGCACCTCACCCCGAACATACAGCATATGAAAGCGTTACCGACACTCGCCGCATCGGCGGCAGCCGCCATCCTCTCAGCCTGCGGAGGTCTCTCCGAACAGGAGGAAAAGATGGTCGGTAATTACTATCTCCCGGCAGTATCCGACTCGCGCCCGATGTTCGAGCTGAAAAACGACCGTTCGGCGGTGGTCCGCGCCATCCGTCCCGGCGAGCTCACCTACAGCGTGGCCGGGCGGTGGGAGCTCAGCGGCGACACCCTCGTGATCGCCACCGACCCGTCGAGCATCACCATCGAGGAGGGGGATCCCGCCATGGTCGGCACCGTGGCACCCCGCATCGCCTACCCGGTGGAGGCCTTCAACGAAACCACCCTCTCGCTCGACCGCCAGGGGGTTACCTACGACTATCACCGCCGCAACGAATAATCAAGGGTTTATGGACTGGAAAGACTCCTTGGCCTCTCTTATGGCCGAACTCCCCGAAGAACCGGCGGCTGAAACCGCCCCCGAGGCAGCACCCGCAGCCGGAACCGCCGCCGAGACCGCGCGGCTCGACATACTGCTCGACAAGAAAGGGCGCAAAGGGAAGGCCGCGACCATCGTGTGCGGCTTCACCGTCGACGACGACGCCGTGGACGCCATCGCCGCCGAACTGAAAAAGAAACTCGGCACGGGAGGCTCGTCGCGCGGCGGCGAAATCCTCATCCAGGGCGACAAACGCGCCCAGGTAGAGAGCGCCCTGAAAGCCATGGGGCTCAAATGCCGCGTTATCTGACACAATCCTTCCCCACACAGCCCAAGACCGATACCCATGAAGACCCTGAAAATGTACCCGAGCAGCATCAACGAGCGCTACATCGACCAAGCCGTTGACGAGCTGCGCCGCGGCGCCGTGATCCTCTACCCCACCGACACCAACTATGCCATCGGTTGCGACGCGCTCAACAACCGCGCAGTGGAGACCGTATGCCGCCTCAAGGGTATCAACCCCGACAAGCAGCGGCTCTCGATGGTGTGCGCCGACATATCCCAGGCCAGCGACTACGCCCGTATCGACAACGAAGCCTACCGAATTATGCGCGCCAACCTGCCGGGGCCGTTCACATTCATTCTCCCAGCCTCCACCCGCCTCTCCAAGGCTTTCAAGGGGCGCAAGGAGGTAGGCACCCGAGTGCCCGACAACGCCATAGCCCGCCGCCTGGCGGAAGCGCTCGGCAATCCCCTCCTCTCGGCCACCGCCAACTGGGAGGATGCCGAACCCGAAGAGCTCGCCAACCCTGAGGCCATAGCCCACCGCTACGGCCGCGAGAGCGCCATAGCCCTTATGATCGACGGCGGCGAATCGCCCGCCGGAGCCGACTCGGCCATCATCTCTCTGCTCGACCCGAAGGCGCCCGAGATACTGCGCGAGGGGCCGGTGGCTCCCGCCGACATCGACTAAGAATCTTCATTGCAAGTATCCGAGCGTCCCGCGGAGGATAATCCGAGGGGGAGTAATTGTGGGGAAACGGGGGTATTTATGACGTTTCAGCCCGGGAGGGTTGCGCGTGAGGCCGAAGTTCGGTAAATTTGTTTTGCATACATTATTTTTCGCATACAAATCTACCGTGAATTCACTACGCGATATGACACTCAACCTCACACATTCCGCAACTAACAGAATCCTCGCGGCCGCCTGCGCCTTAGTTCTTCCCGCAGCATTGATTGCCGCCGACTATTCCAAGTACTACGACCGGGAGCACCCCGTGAAGCTCACACCCGTAGCCGAACCGTCGATACCCTCCTACGAGGTTTCGATCACCGACTTCGGCGGCGTGGGCGACGGCGTGACTATGAACACCGAGGCGTTCGCCCGCGCCATGGCGCACCTCGCCGAAAAAGGGGGCGGCAAACTCAACGTGCCCGGGGGAATCTGGCACACCGGCCCCATCAGTTTTGAAAGCAACGTGGAGCTGCACCTCGACCGCGGCGCCCTGGTTATGTTCAGCGAGAACCTCGCCGACTATCCCGTGTCACCCTCCGACTGGGAAGGTGTTCCCACCTACCGCGCGAAGTCGCCCCTCTCGGCACGCGGCAAGCACGACATCGCGATTACCGGCTTCGGCACCTTCAACGGCAACGGCCAGTGCTGGCGCCCGGTGAAGAGGGCCAAGACCACCTCGGCCCAGTGGGCGGCGCTCACCGCCAAAGGTTGCGTCAATGAGAAGGGCGACGTATGGTTCCCCAACGAACGCGTCCGCGAGGTCTATTCCGACAAGGCGCTCCAGAACGAGATCCACACCGCCGACAGCGCCCGCCTGGCCTATTTCCATGACTTTCTGCGCCCGGTGCTCCTCTCGTTCATCGAGTGCGAGAACGTGCTTCTGCGCGACGCCACTTTCGAAAACTCCCCGGCCTGGAACATACACCCGCTGCTGTGCGAGAACCTCATCATCGACAACGTGAACATCCGCAACCCCTGGTACGCCCAGAACGGCGACGGACTCGACGTTGAGTCGTGCAACCGCGTTTTGGTGGTCAACAGCCGCTTCGATGTGGGCGACGACGCGATATGCGTCAAGGCCGGGCGCGACAAAGAGGGGCGCGACCGCGGCGTTCCCTGCCGCGACGTACTCATCGAGGGTTGCACCGTTTACCACGGCCACGGCGGCTTCGTCGTCGGCTCGGAGATGTCGGGCGGCTGCCGCGACATAGTGGTCAACGACTGCCTCTTCATCGGCACCGACGTAGGGCTCCGCTTCAAATCGACCCGCGGCCGCGGCGGCGTTGTCGAGAATATCCACATCAACGACATCAAAATGACCGACATCGCCGGGGACGCCCTCACCTTCAACCTCTACTACGGCATCAAGCCGGGCGCGCCCGTGCCCCCCGTGAGCGAGGAGACACCCCAGTTCCGCAATATACATATGAGCAACATCTCTTGCCGCGGAGCCGGACGCGCCGCCCACTTCAACGGACTCCCCGAGATGCCCGTGCAAAACATCACCCTCTCCAACTCGCGCTTCTCGGCCACCAAGGGTTTCCATATGGCCTACACCGACGGCCTCACCCTCAACAACGTGGCAATCGACACCCCCGAGGAGCCCTACACCCAGGGCGAAGGGGTCACCAATCTCTCGATCGACTGACCTCCCGGCCCACCGCCGCGAAACATAGCAATCCCCCTGAAACCGCGCTCGGATTCAGGGGGATTGCTGTTTGGTAAAGTGTTCTGATTTATTTCGCTGCGGGGTAGGGCTCGCCCTCCTGGGGGGCGTGGGCCGGGAGGGAGCGGGCGAGGATGAGGAAGCCGAGGATGCCGGCTATCAGCGAGCCACCGACGATGCCGAGCTTGGCGTGGTTCAGGAGGTCGATCTGCTCGGGGGTGCCGAACGAGAGGTTGGCGATAAAGAGCGACACGGTGAAACCGATACCGCCGAGCATCGCGGCCCCGGCCATCATTATCCAGTTGGCCCCGTGGGGCTTGGGCGCGATGCCGAGCTTCACGGCAAGCCAGGAGAAGGAGAAGATGCCGATGAACTTACCGGCCACGAGGCTGACAATAACCGCCAATGACACACCCTCGACGATGCTCGCGGGATCCATGTCGAGCAGGAATATGCCGGCATTGGCGAAGGCGAAGAGGGGTATGATGAAGTAGTTGACAATCGGGTGGAGCGAGTCCTCAAGCTCCTGGAGAGGCGAAATCACTTTGTCGGACGCGCTCTCGACCTGCTTGAGCCAGTCCATCTGCTGGTGGCTGAGGATCGAGCGGCGGTTGAGGGTCTCGTCGTCCTCGGCGCGGAAGTGGCCTATCGAGTCGCGGATGAGCTGGATGTACTTCTTGGGGTTGAACACCGGCTTGGCGGGCACGCAGAACGCCACGAGCACTCCGGCGATGGTGGGATGGAGCCCGGAGTTCAGGAACAGGAACCACACCACTCCGCCGAGCGTGAGGTAGAAAATCTTACTCTGGATGCGCATAAGCTGGCCGAGCACAAGAATACCGAGCACGACGACGGCCACCAGGAGCGGCACATACTCGATGCCGGTGGAATAGCAGGTCGCGATCACTATGATGCCGCCGATGTCGTCGACCACCGCCAGGGTGGTGAGGAACACTTTCAGCGCCACTGGCACGCGGCTGCCGAGTATCGACAGTATGCCGAGCGAGAAGGCGATGTCGGTGGCCATAGGTATCGCGGCGCCCTGGGCGTAATCAGTGCCGCGGCCGAAGAGCGTGAATATTACAACCGGCACTATCATACCTCCGCAAGCGCCAATGATGGGGAGGAGCGCCTTGCGGAACGACGACAGCTCGCCGACCAATATCTCGCGCTTGATTTCCAGACCTATAGTGAAAAAGAAAATCGCCATCAGCGTGTCGTTGATGAAGGCCAGCAGCGTCATCGGATGGCCTCCGTGCGAGAAGATGTTGAAAGAGCCGAGCTGCAGACGCACCTCTTGCTCCCAGAACTCGAAGTAGAGGTGGTTGAACTGCGGGATGTTGGCGATCACGAGCGCGGCAACCGTGGCCACGATAAGAACTGTACTACCCGACGCGTGGCGGCGGATAGCCTGGGTGGCGGCATAAAAGACGCCGGTAGTCTCCTCTCGGAGATGCGAAGTCAATTTGTCCATAAACAGATAGTTGAATCGATAGGGTTGCGGAGAGAGGAGGGAGGGAGGAGGAGAGGAAGAGAGCAAAGATGGAACGGCGGGGGCGAGGGGGGCGGTGTCAGCGTATCTCGGCGGCGAGGGCCGGATTCACCGAGTCGAGAGCCGCGAGAAACGACTCCAGGTAGATGTCAGCCACCCGGTCGTGACCCCGGCGGCGGAGCTCCGTCTCGCGGGAGCGTACGTCGATCAGCAGCTTCTCCATCTCTATGGAGTCAAGCGGCAGGTCGGCCGAGAGTTCGAGCGCCTGCGCCCTTCCGAGCACTCGGGCCGTGGTCTCCTCGCGCTTCTGCTTCTCCGACTCGCCGCACGACGCGGCGCCGAGGACGAGAAGCGCCGAGGCGGCGATCATAAGTGTAAAACGTCTCATTGCTTATCAAGGTTCTCAGTAATCAGCCCTGGAGGCTCTCAATCTTTTCCTTTACACGCTCCATAAGCCATCGGGGGGTCGAGGTAGCGCCGCACACGCCTATTGTCTCCGCTCCGGCGAGCCACTCGGGGTCGATTTCCTCGGGGTTACTCACCATATGGGTGCGGGGATTAACCTCCAGGCAGTTGGCATACAGCACCTTGCCGTTGCTGCTCTTCTTGCCGGAAACGAAAATCACCGCGTCGTGCCCCCGGGCGAAACGCTGGAGCTTCTCAACCCGGTTGGCCACCTGGCGGCAGATTGTGTCGTAGCTCTCGAAGTTCACCCCGGGCGCCATACGCCGCTCGATTTCGGCTGAAATCTCCATCAGGCCGGAAATCGGCTTGGTAGTCTGCGAATAGAGCGCCACCGGGCGGGAGAAATCGACGCGGTCGAGGTCGGCCACGCTTTCCACGACGATCGCCTCGCCGTCGGTCTGCCCTACCAGGCCGTTGACCTCGGCATGGCCGAGCTTGCCGTAAATCACGATCTGGGGCCGCTCGGGGAGCGGGCGGTCGTGGCACTCCTTGATGCGGCGCTGGAGGCGGAGCACCACCGGACAGGTGGCGTCGATCAGCTCGATGCCGCGCTCGCGGGCCGCACGGTAGGTCGACGGGGGTTCGCCGTGGGCGCGCAGAAGCACCCTCGCGCCGTTAAGCTCCCGGAGGTCGTCGTGGTTGATGATGCGCAACCCCTTGGCGGCCAGGCGACTCACCTCGTCGGAGTTATGCACGATGTCGCCAAGGCAGTAGAGCGTGCCCTCCCCCTTGGCGAGTTCCTCCTCGGCCTTGTTGATGGCCGTCACCACTCCGAAGCAGAAGCCCGAGTCGGCGTCAATCTCGATGCGCGCCATGGTCAGGCCCCGGCTTGGTTTACAGCCTCGTTGAAGCGCTCCATAAGCCAGGCGTCCTGCTCCTCGATGGTCATGGAGGAGTTGTCGAGGCCGATGGCGTCGGCGGCACGGCGCAGCGGGCTCTCCTCGCGGGTCTGGTCGATATGGTCGCGCGACTTCACGTTGGCGACCACTTCGTCGTAGCTCACCTCCTGGCCCTTGGCGCGGAGTTCCTTCACGCGGCGCTCGGCGCGGCACTCGGCCGGGGCGTCGAGGAAGATTTTAAGCTCGGCGTCGGGAAACACGGTGGTGCCGATGTCGCGGCCGTCCATCACTATGCCGCGCTCGCGGCCGAAGGCCTGCTGCTTCGCGACGAGGTCGCGGCGCACGGCGGCGATGGCCGACACGGGCGACACGCGGTTCGACACCTCCATGCCGCGGATCTCAGCCTCGACATCCTCCCCGTTGAGCAGGGTGTGCTGCGAGCCGTCGGGCATCAGCGCGAACGAGATTGCGATTTCTGGGAGACGCGCGGCGAGCGCCTCGGCGTCAACGGTGCCGTCGGGAGCGATCAGCCCCGTGCGCATAGCGAAAAGCGTCACAGCGCGGTACATAGCCCCGGTATCGACATAGCGGTAGCCGATACGGCGCGCCAATGCCTTCGCCATGGTGCTTTTGCCGGAGGAGGAGAAGCCGTCGATGGCGATTATGATTTTCTTATTCTCAGTCATAATGTGATATATCAATGCAGAAGGTCCTGCAAATTGAGATTCAGGTTGAACATAAACGTTGTAGCCCCGGTATGCGGCTGGGCCAGCGCCACCGCGAGACTAACCTTGCGCAGGTTGAGCCCCGCCCCGAGCGAGAAACCGCTGAGGAAGGAGCGCTTGTAGGTCGACATATCGGTGCGGGTCTTATAGTTGTAGCCGAGCGCCACGAAAAAGCGGTCGCTCGGAGCGAAGTCCAGGCCGAAAACCAGATGGCGGAACAGGTTGGAGGTAAACGAGTCTTTCTTCTTGAACGGCTCCGAGGAGGTGCCGTCGCCGCTCTCCCAGTATGGCAGGTGCCACTTGGTGAGGTTCCAGGCCGTCACCGAAATGCGGAGCGGTATGCCGGAGAACCCTTTGGCGAGACCGATGCGGAGGTCCATCGGGAGGCGGTCGTTCTGCTCGTTGAAGCGCTTTACCTGGCCGCCGAGATTCGCCCCGACAATCGAGGCCGAGAAATCGTGGTCAGGGTCATAGTAGTTCAGGCCCAGGTCAGCCGCCACGGCCATTGCCGAGTACTGCTCGTAGGCGCTGTAAAGAAACTTCACGGTGATGCCGCCGCGTATGCGGTCGGTGATGTCGTAGGAGAAAGAGCCCGAGAAGTTTATATCCTTCGGGGAGAAAGTGCCGGTGATCACGCCCGTCTCGTCGGCAGCCTTGATTTCGCCATAGCCGAAATAACGTAGCCCTACACCCCACGCGCCCCGCTCGCCGATGGCCTTCGCGTAGCGCGCCCCGGCGAAATTCGACTCGCCGACGTAGCGCATATAGTCGAAAAGCACCTGGTTGTCCATCTCCGGGCCCAAAAGCGCCGGGTTCTGGTCGGTTACCGACAGCTCGTCCTCGACGGCGGTGATATTCACCCCGCCCAGGCCGTAAATCCTGGCCGACGACGTGACATCGAGATAGTTATAGGCCGTAGAGCCCAACTGCGCCGAAGCCGCCGGGGCCGCCGAGGCCACAACCGCCAAAGCCGCGGCGCGGCAAAGCGTCGCGGCCTTCTTACGCCGCAGAAAGGCGCCCACGCGCCCCAAATATCTCAAAATCATCAAATTTCGGACAAGTATTTATGAGTTTGCAACAACAAGCTCTAAGTCTGTTTCTGACTCTTGGAAACCGCATAGTGCATTTTTACACAGCGTCCCGACGGTCGGCATCAAACCGACTCATATTAAAAACGTAATCCCGCCCCGCTTATTATATCCGCCCCCCGCTTTTTATCCCCTTCGTAGAATCTATGATGCGTTTTAACACGTAAAGTTAACAAGTATCTTGTAGTCAAAATAATATTTTTATTTGTTGTGGCCATATTTTTTAGCTAACTTTGTGACTGAATAGACAATGCTTTATTCAAGATTTACGAATTAAAGGAGAGCGTTTTGCTTATCTTGCGAAAGAAAACCTGAGAAATTTTCAATGAATGCAAGAGATAACAAAGCGGTTCTCACGCTATAGCGTGGGCTGCTGCTTCATATCTCGCATTCAGGGTTTTCTCAGGACCTTCTTTCGGAGATGTGATGAAGTTGGCTCACGCTCTTGTAACCACAAAGCCCGAATGAGCCATAAGGGAAAATAACTTATATGAAAGGTTTTTTACCTTTTCTGTTCTCTCTGTTCATTTCAGCAGCTCAGGCTGGGATGATTTATCCAGGGCAGACAACAGACATCACATTCGAACCAACTACTGGTGAATATGGGCCTATTTGGACAACCGACAATCCCACACTCCATCTATCCTCTATTGGCTTTTTATGCCACGTCACAGCGCAAGCTTATTTTGGTGGTACAGCCACTGTCACATGCTCCTATAAGGATCAAATAGGGTCTACCACTTATAATCGTACACGCAGGTGGACATTTACATGCGCTGATACTAAGATTTCTGTTTCACCAACAAACAAAATTTTAAAAGTAGGTGAATCAGTACAACTGACTTGGAGTTTTAGCAATGCGACACACATCAATCCATCTATCCAATTTACCGGTTATGACAATGCCGTAATTTCAGTTTCCAAGAATGGAGAGGTGACCGCAAAGTCTGAAGGGACAACACAGGTATATGTGAAATCTAACCTTGGAACAAACTCCGCAATCTGTACTGTTCGCGTAAGAAGTGAATTGAATTCGGAGAGTGCAATATTCCCCTACGATAATTGGGATTCCAGCAACACTCTCACCATAAATCTTAGAGAAGCTGGGACGTTAGGAAACTACATTACTGAATCAAATAAATATGCAATTGAAAATTTAACGTTAATCGGTTTACTAAATGGTGCAGGCCTTAGACTACTTAGAGATATGGCGGGAACAGATTGCAATAATAAACCAACTAACGGGAAATTACGAATTTTAGATTTAAAAGAAGCTATTTTTGTATCAGGAGGCCCCTGGTATCTTAATGGTTGGGAAAATGTATATAACTATACTGAGGACAATAACATTTTACCACAAAATTCTTTTAGATGGTGCAAAAATATTGCGAAATTGAGATTTCCCAAATATTGTACTGTCATATCCAATGGGGGAACCCTTCATTGCGATAAATTAGAAGAACTTGCCATCCCACCAGGAACGACAGAAATCGATTACAGTTGTTTAACTGGAGGATGGGATGATTTTGCTATGACATCACTCTCTATTCCATCGTCCATTGAAAAATTCAATGCGGATATTTACAAATGCGGAAACCTTACAGATATGCATTGTTACGCCATTAATCCACCTGTAATTAAATACCCGAACTCATTTATAAACCAAACTAATATTTCAAATGGCACACTGTATGTGCCCAAGGGTAGTGCGCAGGCATATTGGGAAGCAGAAGGTTGGAGAGCATTTAAAGACATAAAAGAGGTCTTGGATGTATATAACACACTTTCTATTAGTGTAGGAGAGAATGGATGCGTTAAATATAACGATGTGGAGATTAAGCAAAAATTCGGAATCTCATATTCAGGCTATCAAGCATTCGAAGTGCTTTCAGGAAGCAATGTGGAAATTGAATTAATTCCAAATGAAAGGTACCATGTATCTAACATTTTTATAAATAATCAACCTCAACCGATACCAATAGATAACCATCTTTTATTTGGCAGCTTGTCATCTCACACGATGTTATGTGTGCATTTTGAAGATTCAGCATCTACTGAAGATATATTTGATAATAAAATGAGCCCAAGATTATCAGTGTATAATTTGCAAGGTGTGATGATAGCGAATAATGTTACTACGGAGAGCTTAAATTCTCTTCCTCATGGCCTCTATATAATCAAATCTGGAACAAAAACATATAAATACCACTCGAATAAATAATCAACAATTATCACTTGTGGGGATTCCAAACGCATTAACCTGTTTAGCGTTTTGAATACCCGCAGAATTTACTCGTTAATGGGTTCAGCCTTTTCGGTGGCGGATTGGCCGATTGGGGAAAATTGCGTAATTTCGCGGGAGACAACAGCTAATTAGGCGATTTTGATTTACCCCGACAGTTTTGAAAGGAAAATTGGGTTCGAGGCCGTGCGTAAGCGGCTCGCGGCTCTGTGTGCCTCCCCGCTTGGGCGGGAAGAGGTTGAGGCAATGGCGTTTATGACCGATTTCCGGGCCGTGGAGCGGGCGCTCCTCGGTGTCGCGGAGATGATGGCGGCAATCGGTTCCGACGAAGGGTTCCCCCTCGGGGGGCTGTCGGACGTCACGCCGGTGCTGAAACGCGCCCGCGTTGAGGGCTCGGCGGTGTCGGTCGAGGAGCTGCGCCAACTGCGCCGCACGCTCCAGACTTTTGCCGACGTCAGCTCCTTCCTAAGCCACTCGCGCGACGACGAGGGGCGTACCCCCTATCCCGTGCTCTGCTCCGAGGCTGAGACCCTCGCCTCCTTCCCGGAGGTTACCCGCGAAATCGACCGCGTTATCGACCAGAACGGCAATATCCGCGACAACGCCTCGCCCGAACTGGCCCGCGTGCGCTCCGAACTGAGCCGCATATCGGGGGCGGTAAACTCGATAATGCGCAGGGTGATGGCCCGCGCCGTGGCCGACGGATACCTGGAGGCCGACGCCTCGCCCTCGGTGCGCGACGGGCGCCTGGTGCTCCCCGTGTCGCCGATGAACAAACGCAAAATCAACGGCATAGTCCACGACGAGTCGGCCTCGGGAAAAACCTTCTTCATAGAGCCTGCCGAGGTGGTGGAGGTCAACAACCGCGCCCGCGAGCTGGAGATGGAGGAGCGCCGCGAGATAGCGCGCATCCTTGGCGAACTCACCGCCCGGCTCCGCCCGTTCATCCCGGAGATGCTCGAATCGGCGGCGGTAATGGGGCGGCTCGATTTCATCCACGCCAAAGCGAGGTACGCCTCCGAGGTCGACGCCCGCATGCCGTCGATGGCCGACGGACGGGAGCTGGAATGGTACCACGCCACCCACCCGGTGCTCCTCGAATCGCTCCGCCGCCAGGGTAAGGATATCGTGCCGCTCGACATCACCCTCACCCCCGAGCGACGGCTACTCATTATCTCCGGCCCGAACGCCGGAGGTAAGTCGGTGTGCCTCAAAACGGTCGGCATCGTGCAGTATATGGCCCAGTGCGGCCTGCTGCCGACACTCTACGAAAACAGCCACATAGGGATTTTCGACGACATATTTATCGACATCGGCGACGACCAGTCGATCGAGGACGACCTCTCGACCTACTCCTCGCACCTGCGCAATATGAAGCACTTCCTATCAAACGGAAGGGCCTCGTCGCTCATACTCATCGACGAGTTCGGCGGAGGCACCGAGCCGCAGATCGGCGGAGCCATAGCGCAGGCTATCCTCAAGGAGTTCAACAACAAGCGTATGTGGGGCGTGATTACCACCCACTACCAGAACCTCAAGCATCTGGCCGAGGAGACCGAGGGGCTCGTGAACGGCTCGATGCTCTACGACCGCCAGCAGATGCAGCCCCTGTTCCGCCTCTCGATCGGGAACGCGGGCAGCTCGTTCGCCCTGGAGATAGCCCGCAAGACCGGGCTCCCGGCCAACATCATCGCCGACGCACAGGAGATCGTGGGGAGCGACTACATAAACATGGACCGCTACCTGCTCGACATAGCCCGCGACAAACGTTACTGGGAGAACAAGCGCCTGGCAATACGCCAGAAGGAGAAGAAAATCGAGCAGACCCTCGCCCGCTACGAAGAGGACGCCGACACCCTCCGCTCCAAACGCCGCGAAATCCTCGCCGAAGCCAAGGAGGAGGCCAAAAAGATACTCGACGGCAGCAACGCGACCATTGAGCGGGCTGTGCGCGAGATCCGCGAGAGCCAGGCCGAACGCGAGCGCACCCTCCAGGCACGACGCCGCCTCGAACAGGAGAAGAAGGAGCTGCTCGCCGAAAAACAGAGCGCCAACCCGCTGCTGAAAAAAGCGCCGAAAAAGAGACCCGAGAGAGCGGTCCGCCAGGAATCCGAGGCCCCGTTGGCCGTGAACGACAACGTGAAACTAGACGGGCAGGGGCAACCTGGCACCATTCTCGAAATATCGGGCAAGCAGGCCACAGTGGCCTTCGGAATGCTGAAAACGCAGGTCGCCCTCAGCCGTTTGAAGCGCACGCTGTCGAAACCGTCGTCGGGGGCGAAGAGCGCCTCATTCGTGAGCAGCGCGACCACCGACGCCATGCGCGAGAAGCAACTCAGCTTCAAACGCGAAATCGACGTGCGCGGCATGAGGGCCGACGAGGCTATCCAGGCCGTGACCTACTTCATCGACGACGCTACTCAGTTCTCACAGGACGAGGTGCGCATACTCCACGGCACCGGCACCGGGGCGCTCCGCCAGGCCATACGCCAGTATCTCGACACCATCCCCTCCGTGGCCTCCTACCGCGACGAGCACGTTCAGTTCGGCGGAGCCGGCATCACCATCGTCACCCTCCGATAGCCCGCGACGCCAACATCGCGCCCCAGCTTTTATCCACGGGTTCCGTGAACCCGCGGAGCAGATAGTTTGTAACTATATATACATTAACATACCTGACTATGAGGCTTGACGGACGAAGGAACAGCAACAACGTTAACGACCGGCGCGGTATTTCCGGGCGCACGGCGGGTATCGGTGGCGGCATTATCGGATTGATAGTGGTGGCCGTGGTGACTCTTATGAAAGGTGGCGGCGTGGGCGACGTGCTCCAGAACGTCATCGGGCAGCAGTCGCAGGGACTCTACACCGAAAACTACCAGCCCGACGCCGAGGACGAACGCCTGGCCGACCTCGCGTCGAAAGTGCTCGCCGGCACCGAGGACGTGTGGACCGAGGAGTTCCGCCGCCAGGGATGGGGCGAATACGAATGCCCCAAGATGGTGCTCTACTCCGGCGCTGTGCAGTCGGGGTGCGGCCACGCGACATCGCAGACAGGCCCGTTCTACTGCTCGGCCGACCAGACCGTGTACCTCGACCTTGATTTCTTCAAGCAGATGCAGCAGTCAATCGGCGCCGGCGGCGACTTCGCCTACGCCTACGTCATAGCCCACGAGGTCGGGCACCACGTCCAGTACCTGCTCGGCACCCTCGGGCAGGCCCACGACCTTATGAACCGCGTGTCGGAAAAGGAGGCCAACCGCATAAGCGTGCGCCTGGAGCTCCAGGCCGACTACTACGCCGGGGTATGGGCCAACCGCGACAACGCCATGTTCAACTCCATCGAGCCGGGCGACGTGGAGAACGCCATCAACGCCGCCTCGAAAATCGGCGACGACTACCTGCAGAAGAAAGCCACCGGACGCGAGGTGCCCGACTCCTTCAACCACGGACGCTCCTCGCAACGAATGGCCTGGCTATCGAAGGGAATACGCACCGGCGACCCGCTCCAGGGCGACACCTTCACCCCCGCCTACGACGACCTGTAACGCCCACAGAACGCATCACCCCCCTCAGCCGGTCAGCGGCTGAGGGGGGTGATACATGTGTATGGTTAGTTGTTGCCTGGCTTTATCGTACGTCTACTATTGTCAAATGACAATCAAGATATTACCAAACAGGAAATACCCAACTTATCCTCAATATTGGCTATACTTTTGAAACTGAGATTTTCAGTACCCGAAAGCAGTTTGCTAACATATTGAGGAGTAACTCCCAACTTCGAAGCGAGATCGGCACGCTTCATACCATGATCCTGCATATAACCGATGAGGGTTACGGCAAGTTGACGCGACCAACGAAGCCAACTCGCGTTTTCTTTGCGCCATGCAGCCTCTTCCACAAAGCGCGAAGGTGTGTCACTCTTGTGTGCTTCTAAAAATGAGATTGCTTTGCCTGCCATATTATTCTTCATTAGTGAGTTCCACAAAACTGTCTTGGTCGAAAACGCCATTGGCTTTCAAGAAAGACTTGCAGCGGTTTAATTTGTCGAGTTCGAGTGCGGTGTGCTTTCGATCCTGCATAGTTCGGCTCAATTTAATCGCTCCTCCCGTAACGACGTATACATTCGGTTCCAATCTTATAGCATAGATCCGAAGCCAACTCGCGTGACGGTTTCTATCCCAATTTCGAGCTTTCTCCCTCGTTAATTCCGACATTCGGGTATCGGTGATATCCAACGGTTTGAACAGCTCATCAAGGTGCTCGGTATAAGGGAAATCCAGGACCAATTCTTCAAGAGCCTCCGCATCTTCAAAAGTGTCTTCAACGGCTTGGTCGATACGTTCAATTTTGAAGAAACTCTTGAGGTCATCAAAATTCTCCATAAAGAAATCAAGCAGGTACTCAGCATTGTTCCACTTTCGGAACAATAGGGTCAGCTCATCAACTTCCTCTTCAGGAGACTTTACAGCCCATAAATGGTCGTAATCAGGAATAATCCTTGCGAACTTCATATATTATAAACATTTTTATGACAGCAAAGTTAAAGGAAAAATCCGTAAAATGCAACCTATAGGTTTACTATTTCTTGATGGCCGCCTACGACGACCTGTAGCGCCCACTGAACACACCCCCCTCAGCCGGTCAGCGGCTGAGGGGGGTGACTCATCAGTAGGGATTATTTCAAAGTTATGGTGGAGCGCAGGGGGGTGGAGGCGGAGGAGGGGCCTACGAGGATTTCGTATTTGCCGGGGTCGGCAACGAAACGCCCGAGCTCGGGGGAGTAGTGGGCGAACGCTTCTACGTCGAGCAGTATCTCGTAGCGCTCCTTGGAGCCAGCCTTGACCATTTTCTTGTCGAACCCTTTCAGTTCCTTATAGGGGCAGAACACTTTCGGGTCGATGGGGCGCACATAGAGCTGGGCTGCCTCCATGCCGTCGACGGCGCCGGTGTTGGCCACGTCGAATGTCACGCGGTAAAGAATCTTACCCTTCTTCGACTCGTTCTTGACCCGCAGGCCGGAGTAGTCAAACGTGGTGTAGCTCTTGCCGAAACCGAAGGGGAAGTTGGGCGCGACGCCCTTGGTGTCATAATGGCGGTAGCCAACGAGGAGCCCCTCGCCGTAGGCCACGCGCTTGTCGCCGTCGGGGTCGTAATAATAGGGATAGGCCGGGTTATCCTCCCAGCGCTTCTCGAACGTCACGGGGAGCTTGCCGCTGGGGTTGGTCTTTCCGAAAAGGATCTCGGCGGCGGCTGTGCCACCCTCCTGGCCGGGATACCAAAGGTAGAGGAGCGCGGGCACGGAGTCCTGCCAGCGGCGCATATCGACGTTGCCACCGGCGTTGACCAGCACGGCGGTGTTGGGGTTGGCCGCCACAACGCGGCTCACCAGCGAATCCTGGTACTCGGGGAGCTCGAAGGGGCGGTCGTTGCTCTCGCGTTCGAGGCTCTCGTTGAACCCGATGGAGACGATCGCCATATCGGCCTCCGAGGCCATACGGGCGGCCTCGTCGAAGAGGAGCTTGTCCTCGCGCCATCCGAAGGAGATGTCAACGGGGTGTACGTTGGCGAAGTATTCCAGTTCCACGGGGTACTCCTTGCCGGCTTCGAGGGGGAGCACCACCTCCTTGCGGGTGATACCCTGGTCGCGCCACTCGTTGATAACCAGCTCGCCACCCACTTTGAGGCGGAAACCGTCGAAGCCGCGCACCACGAAGCGGTAGTCGGCGTTCTTCTCGGGGCGCACCACCCCGCTCCACCGCATCGAGCAATGGTCGTAGGGGAGGCCGCGGCGCTCGGTCGCGATATGGTAGCCGTTGGCAATATTCACGATGGTGTCGATTTTGGTCTCAACCGGCTCACCTTTAAGCTTGGGGTTGTTGAAGAACTCGGCTTTTAGGCCGCGGCGGTCGGACCCGCTCTCGGTGTAGAACACCGACGAGGCCACGGTTTCGGGCAGAGTCGGGAGTCCGGGCGAGTAGAGTATCTCCACATCATCGCCGACCTGGGCCTTGATGCCGTCGAGCAGCGAAACGCTGTGGAATGGGAACGTGTAGGAGGAGCCACCGCCCGAGATATAGCTGTTGGCGTTCGGCCCGATCACGGCCACGCGCTTCACCGAAGGCTTGACCGGAAGAAGGTCACACTCGTTTTTCAGTAGCACAATACCCTCGCGGGCGAGGTTGAGCGCCGCGGCGGCGCCCTGCGGGTTATCCATAGGGATAGTGGTGTCGAGCTGCTCCTTGTCGAAGAAACCGTTGGCGAAAATAAGGCGCAGCAGGCGGCGCACCTTGTCGTCGATCGTCTTTTGGCTTACCCGGCCATCCTTCAGCGCCGGGATGAGCACCTCGCGGTTCATGCACTTCGCACGGGGCATCTCCAGGTCGAGGCCCCCGTTGGCGGCCTCAACGCCGTCGTAAGTGGCCGACCAGTCGCTCATCACCACCCCGTCGAAGCCCCACTGGTCGCGGAGCACCTTGTTGTTGAGGTAGTCGCTCTGGGTGGCGTGCACGCCGTTCACGAGGTTGTAGCTATCCATAACGCTTCCGGCGCCAGCCTTCTGAATGGCGGCTTTGAAAGCGGGGAAATAGATTTCGTGGAGCGTGCGCTCGTCGATGTCGGAGCTGACGTTGTTGCGGTCCCACTCCTGGTTATTGGCGGCGTAATGCTTGAGGGTCGCGACCACACCCTGGTCCTTCAGACCGCCGACATAGGCGCAGGCGGTCTCGGCGTTGAGGTACGGGTCTTCGGTAAAATACTCGAAGTTGCGGCCGCACATCGGGGCGCGGAGAATGTTGACACCCGGGCCGAGGAGCACATGCACCCCGCGCGCGCGGCTGTCGCGGCCGAGCTGTCGGCCGAGCTCGTACACCAGCCCTCGGTTCCAGGTCGAGGCGGTGAGCACCCCGGCGGGGTACGCCGTGCTCTTGCCATCCTTGTGGGTGCCCACAGGGCCGTCGGTCAGTTTTATCTCGGGCACGCCGAGGCGGTCGATAGCCCTGATGTAGAAGCTGTTGTAGCCTCCTATATAGTCAATTTTCTCCTCCAGGGTCATACGGCCCAGGAGGTCTTCGACCCTGGCCTCGGTGTCGGCCGCGGGGTCCTTGTACACCTGCGCCGAAGCGGCGGCGCAGAGTGCGAGCAGGGAAACGGATAATGTGGTTTTACGCATGATTCGTTATGGATTTCGGGGCCGCGGGGTAGCGGCCCTCGGTTATTTAGTCGTTGATTACCTTGCCGAACTCGCGGCGCCAGATGTCGTAACCCTCCGGCGCGGGGTGGAGCCCGTCCTTAAGGAACAGCTCGGGGCGCACGTTACCCTCGGCGTCGAGCATCGGGGTGTGTATGTCGATATACTTCGTGTCGGGCTGGCTTTGGGCGAACTCCTTCAGGCGGCTGTTGAACTCCTGAATCTTGGCCAGACTCTTAACGCGCACCGGCGAGGGCTTCACCGATACCAGGCAGATTTCAGCCCCAGGCTTCATACGGCGCACCTCGAAGAAGAGCTTCTTCATAGCCTCCATCATCTCGTCGACCTCCCATTTGAAACCGATCTCGTTGTCTCCCTCGTAGATGATGATACGCTTGGGGTTGAAAGGCTCGATAAGCAGATGGCGGTAGTTGTAGAGGTCGATGGCCTTGGTGCCGGAAACACCGCGGCGTATAACGTTCTTGCCGGGGAAATCGCTTTCGAGGCTCTTCCACATATCAATCGAGGAGCTCCCTACCACGAGGGTGGCGTCCTTTAGCGCGGCTTGCTCGGCGTTGCGGGCCATATAGTCGGAAATCTTCTTTTCCCATTTGAGCTGCTGCTTCATTTTGGGGAGACCTTTGATCGGACGCGCCTCGGCGATTTCGCCGCGCACGAGGAGCCGCCCGAGCATCAGATACGCCTTCTCGCCCCGGGTTTCGGCGATTCTCAGAGTCACCTGGTGCTGACCCGGCTCGACTTTCACCAGGGCGTGCTGGAGCACGCGCCCATCGGCAAGGCGGTCGAGGTAGTGGGGTCCTTCGAGGTCGGCAACCTCGTAGTAGGGCTTGCCGCCGTTCTCCACTTTGTTGAAGCGGGCCATCTTGCCGTCGATATAAACCTCAAGCTCGGCCATTTCGGGGCCACCGAGGTCGTAGAGTCCGAACATATCGCCGTCGAAAGCGAAAGAGAGGGTCGATTTGGGGTGACCGCTGGTCATCACGGTCTCGAACTTGTCGGCGAACTGCTTCATGCGCGAGTCGCGGGCAGCCTCAACGTTCTTCCAGAGCCCGTGTTTCTTGCACACTTCGGCGGGGTTATACATTTTCACATCCTCCCACCCGTCGCGGTCGAAGGTCTGCGGCGCGTTCTGCGCCACGGCGGCCAGTGAGGCCGCAAGAAGCCAAAAGGCGGTTATAATACGTTTCATAATGGATTAGATTTCTATGTCGTGTTTCTTTACGGAGCCGTCGGGCTCGGTGATGCTCACTGAGAGGCGCGCCTTGTCGGAGGGGTTGAACTTGGCGAACGACCATTCGTAGGGGTACACCCCTACCTCGGTTTTCCGCCCGGCGCATTCTACCTCGACCGTCAGCCCATCGACCGGGGGTGTCTCGCAGAAGCCGTACACCGAATCCCACCCAAAGGGTGAGCGTATGCGGAAGGTGTAGATCTTCCCGGCCGCGGTACCGCTTTCGGTCACTTTCCATCCGTCGCGGAGCGCCGGAATCCGCTCCGTGCCGAGTATCGGGGCAAGAGCCTCGCTTTCAGCCGCCCCCGGCACGAGGGGTATGGCGATCGCCGCGAACCCCTTGGCGGGGAGCGTGACTGCGAGCCCGCCGTTATTGGTCAGTTTCGACTTTCCGCCGGCCAACTTGGCACCGGCGGCGTCGGCCACCTTGGCGGCATCACCTCCGAGGGTGATCTTGGTGGAAGCTTCGGAGCGGCTCTCGTTGCAAAGCAGAATCCACAATCGCTTGTCGGACACGGCGGTGAGATAATTAACTTCGGGGTTATCGCTCTCTACCAGCCCTTTCCGAAGCCAGAGGCGGGCGTTTTTATCGTCGAACACAGTGCCCGGCTCACCGCCGTAAACCCTGTTAGAGAACCACACGAACCCCTCCTGTTTCCCGTAGGGGAACGATACCTTACCCTCCGAGCGCTGCGCGGCCTCGCTCACGAGGTAGTCGGCGGTGAAAGCCAGGTGCGGGGGTATGTGGTGGTAGTATATCGAGCTGACATCCGGGCCCTTGTAGGGGAAATCCTCGCTCATCGTCAGGTCGGTGTAGCCGGTGGCGTAGTAGCCGGGATAGTTGGTGAAGCGGCCTATCACGGCGTTGCGGGCGTAGGTGTCGAATATGTCAAGCCCGGTGTGGGTGTTGAGGCGCAGAAGCGCCGGAGCCCAGGAGCTCATGAACACGGGGCGGGTGAGTTTCCCCTTGGTGCGGAGGAAATAGGTCGAGGGCTGCTCGAAGCCGAGCCCGACGGGCGACACGCGCCACTGCTCCACCTCGTGCTCGGGAGCGTCACCCTCCGTGCGGGGGAATCCGAGGCGGAATTCCTCGGAGCCCTTCCACCACATAGTGGTGTTGCCGTTGTACACTCCCCCCGGGTGGATGGTCTGCACAGAATCCTTCACGGCGGGCCAGGCGCGGATACCGGCTATGGTGTGCGCCGCGCCGTAGCGGGCCGCGTCGAGGAAACGCTTGTCGCCGGTAGCCTCGTAGAGGTCAACGAAGTCCCACCAGGGGGCGTAAATCGTGGAGTTATAGAACGCCTGATAGCGCTGGGGTTTCTCACTGTTGGCGTAGATATGCATACGGGCGTCGCGCTCGGCCACACTCTTGGCGCGGCGGAGCCACTTCTGGTCGCCCGTCAGGCGGTAAGCCGCGAGAGCCTGCGCCCAGGAGAGAATCGGCGTTGAATAGCCGCGGGGCGAGCGGAGGTCGCCGTCGGGGAGGGCTATGTCGCGGAGCCAGGGGTTGCGGTCGCCCAAAAGGCGGTTAAGCCCTTCGTAATAGGTGGTGGTGAACTGCGATCCGAAAGGGGAGAGGCGCAGCGTTTCGGGGTCTTTGTTGTATCCGTCCTCGGTGGTGCGCGTGCTCCAGCGGTAACCCTTGCGCGAGAGGGTGTACTCGATTGCGGGGAGCGCCCGGCTGAGGTACATATCCTCGTCGGCGGCGTTGACAGCGGCTGCTATAATCGCCAGCGGGGCCGAATGCACCACCGTCGGGGCCTTGGTGGGCTTACCTTCGATGTCGTAGAAACCGCGCATCGAGGCATCCCATCCGCCGTGCACTGAGTCGTTCATAAGGTCGATTATGCCGAACATCGTCTCGGTCAGCGATTTGTCGGCCTGGCGGCGATAATCCTTAACCGCGTACACATTCCGCGCCACATGTTCGAGGGTCTCGTTCCAGGGTTCGGCGGTAAGCCCCACAACGAACTTGCGGGTAACGGTCTGCCCTGCCTTCATCTTGCTGTCGGCCATACCCAGCACGGGTGAGAAAGCCGTCGGTTCAACAACGTTCAGGTGGTTTTTCAGCGAGAAGCCCATCGGGGAGTAGTCTACCCCGCCCCAGTCGAGGGGGAAAACGGTGTCGTCTCCGCTGACGAAGGCGGTCATACGCCCCCCTCCGGCCTCAGCCTCGACCATCGACACCGGGGTTGGCATCATCACCGACAGGAGCATCCGCTGGTCGGCGGGGATGCGGCGGTACTGGAACATCGGCGGCAGAAGCACGTTGGTAACCGCCGAGGGGAGCGGGGCGTGCAACCCCATAACCCCCAACGAGTAGCAACCCGCCTTCGAGGGGGTGAACTCCAGGGAGAGGTCGGCGCTCTTGCCGCTCGGCGAGAGGGTCCACACCCCGCGGACCTTATGGTCGCCGGAGGTTATATACTCCACCTCGATGGCCCCTTTCCCGATATTGCGGGCGGCCACAGGTACAGCCTCGCAAACCGAACCCGAGGCGAACGGATTCATCGACAGGGTATCGGCAGAGGTCCAGGAGGGGAAATACTGCTTGTAGTTAGGGCGTTTGAGTTTCTCCGGCCCGGTGATCACGAACACCTTGTTATCCTCCATCGAGGAGGTGAACGGTTGCCAGCGCCCATCGACCTTGGCCTCCATCACGCAGGCCAGGGCGCGGTTGCCGTCGCCGCAACGGACGTAGCTGAGGCGCAGGTTTTCGTTGGAGATCGACGCCACCCGTTCGGCTTCGGGGCCCACGGCCAGCGGCGGGGTCACTATCACCGACTCCTGGGAGGCAGCCTCTGGCGCCGCCAATGCGGCGCAGACCGCCATAGCGGCAAGTATATTTTTAATTTTCATCTCTTTACTCTTATAAGTTCAAGTCCGTAAGGAGCCAAAGTCACAGGGCGGTCGCCGTTCGAGGCTATGGAGATGTTGGCCGTCTGCTCAGTGGCGAGGTCGTTCATAAGCATCAGTATCACCTCGCTGTCGGTCTGAGCCATAAGGATTTCCACATTGGGATTGTCGGAAGTGGCAAACCCCGGAATCATCGCGAGCCGGGCCTCCTCGCCGTACACCTTGCCGGGAGCGAAACCGAAAGCGCGGTGCGGCCCCACCTTGGGGGTGATGAATCCGGCGGGAAACGTCACGGCTCCGTCGCTGCGGAGTTCGAGTTCGGCAAGCAGATAGTCGGTGATCCACCCCATCTGCCACCAAGCGTGGTGCGGATACGGCCCCGCCCCGCGGTTCATCGCGTTCCAGTAGTACGACGCCACGGCGGTCTCATCATCGACGAAGGCGTCGCGCCCCACCGCCGCCGCGCGGGCCATATCGAGAAAGACGCGGTCGCCCGTCAGGCGGTACATCCTTACGAACATACCCGCGTGCGATGCCAGCAGTATGGGGCCGTGGAGGTTCGTCGAGCCGATGATTCCCCCATGCTCGTATGAGAGGCCGGAGGTGGTTATTTCCCACTGCTTGCGGGGCGTGCCCTTTACAGTGACATCGCGCTCCGAAGCGATAGGGTTGGTGTAGACCGAGGTGGTGTAGAATCGGGCGGCGCGCACAGCAGCGTCGCGGTAACGCTGGTCACCCGTGAGGTCGTAAAGTTCGAGGAGCGCCTCGGCGCTCTGCGCCGTGGCGAAGTCGGCGGCGAAGCGGGTGTCGCCGCACACACCGAGCCAGCGGTCAGCCTCAACGGCGTTGGCTATGAGCCAGTCGGCACCCTTCCGGGCCGCTTCGAGATACTTCTCGTCACCTAATAGACGGTAGGCTATAAGGAGCCCGTAGAAGGTCGGGCGGTAATCCTTGAGGTCGTCGAACGCCGGAGCGCCGGTAGCGTCGTCGTAGGCCACCTCCCAACTCCCGTCGGTGAGCTGCCAGCGGAGCAGGCAGTCGGCAGCCTCGCGTATCTGGGCTTTCACCGCCTCGTTAGCGGGCTCGAAGAGGGCGATGTTGCCCAGGTCCATAAGCATATAGTAGGTAGTGGCGATTGGCTCGGTGTACGGTCCCCACTCCTCGACGAAGCGCCCCAGGTCGCGCAGATAGTATTGCCCCCTCGAAGCGCCGCGCATAAAGCCGTCGGCGGTATGCTGCTGGCGGTTCTTGAAGTTAAGGGCGTACGGCAGACGCTTGGCGGTGAGCAGCGTGTCGCCCGTGAGCGCGCCAAGCATCCACATAGCGCCGTAGTCGGCGTTCTTCATCGCGTCCTTTTTGGCGAGATACACCCCGCCGAGGTACTCCTGTGCCCCGATGGTGTCACCCTCGAAAATCTCGGTGTGCCATTTGGAGGTGCTGTCGTTCACGACGTAGCGGTGAATGCCGTAGAGCCTGTCGGTGAGCGAGCGGCGGTTGCGGCGCAGCGCCAGCGACTCGTCGAAGCGGTAAATATCGTTGGCGACGTGGTTGAACACCGGCCACCATCCGTCGCGGCCAACCGTATAGCGGAACGAGAACACGCGCTCCTCGCCGGCCTTCATATAGGAACCCTCCTCCCCCAACACTGGGTGGTAGAGCGTGGGCGATAGCTCGCCGTCTCGGTTCATTGCCGAGAGACCGAGCCGCCAGACGCCGGTGTTGCGTTTGTCGGTGCCCCAAGGCTCGGCGGCGGTACCCGGCTCGGCGGTAACGGCCACGGTGAGTCCGTCCTCATCGGTTATCATCGAGGTAAGGGTCGACACCGAACGCTCGCGGAAAAGTACCGGAAGTGCCGGAATACCCCACCCGTAGGCGTAGGCCCGGGAAAAGTCGTCGGAAACCTCGTGGCCGTGGAGCACGCCCGGAATCAGGGCGAAATCGACCTCGTCGCGGCCCACCGACGTTACCGAGGGGGTTGCTATCGAATACCAGCCGTCGCGGGCGGCCTTGACCGCCATGGTAACGCTTATGTCGCTGCCGCTCAGGCGCCATTCCTCTGTAACGGAGAATCCATCGCCCGAATATTTGAGCAGCACGGCGTCGCTTCCGAGCTTCTCGGCAGTGGTGGGGAGAAAGCTCAGCTCCTCCCCCGCCCTATTGAGGGCCGCGGGGGTAGTGGCCTCCTTCCAGGAGGGAACCACATAGCGGTATTCGGCTTCGGGAAACCCCTCCTCCCCTCCGAACTCCGAGGGCGCGAGCGGTTCGGTCGAAGGCTTGGTGGCGCTGAAGAGCACCGAATGCTCTCTCGCGGCGGGAGCGGTGGAGAGCCCTCCGGCGCGGAGCTCGGCGAGCGACCATCCTTTTGCCCCCTTCCGCCAGGTAAGCGACACGCTGTCGTTGCCGATAGTCACCTTCCCCGCGCCATACGAGTATGGGGCGGCGAGCAGCAGCGCGGCGGCGATAGTTATGTGGCTTATACGGCTCATTCTGTAACGGTTACTTTTACTTTTGTAATCGACGACGAGGAACTGTTGTACCATACGGAGCTGGCGGCGAACACCGCCTCGTAGGTGCCGGGCTTCTCATACACATAGCGGTACTTGGAGAGGTCGGTGGCGATATTCTTCAGCACCACCCCGGTCGAGGGCTCGGCGGTGCGGAGCTTGAAACCCTTGGAAACCACCCAGGCATCCTTGTCGTTGGTGCTGACGTTCCCCGCGGCGAGGAGCTGGGTGCCGGGGAGCGTCCATTTCATCGAGCCGGAGAGAGCCACGTTCTGCCACCCCGCGGTCTTGATGTCGGCCAGCAGGGTTTCCTGACCCTCGGGGGATACTTTGCGGATGTTCATGCTGCGCACAACCCAGCGGTTCTTCACCGCCTCGCCATCGAGGTCGTAATAGCGGAACGCGATGTAAACGAGCGGATCCTCGACCTCGTCGGTCACGAAGCGCTTGAGGTTGGCTGTGCCCGAGGGGGTGTTGGCCGAGGTTTTCGACGGGAGGGCGAACTCGCCCGTCACGTCGGTCCAGGTCGCGGCGGCAACGTTGTCAGCGTCATACACGCCGTTGAAATCGCTGCTGACAAGTACCTGGAAGTTGGGGTGTACGCCGGTCGACTGGTCGGTGTACGACACGAAATCGACCATCAGGTCGTTGTCGGCATACTGGCGGTCGCGGAGTCCGTACTCGTGGCCGACCTCGCCGGAGTAGAACACTATGTTGTCGGCGTCGCCGCTTATGTTGAATGTCACCGGCTCTCCGGCCTTGCATACGCCCTCGGCGATGGTTACGGAGAGTTTGGAGTCGGGCGCTTCCTGCTCGCACGAAGCCAGGGACGCGGCAAGGAGCGAGGCGGCGAGTATGTTATAGATTTTCATCGTTTTCAATTTTTCAGGTTACCAACCGGGGTTCTGGGTCATAAGTTTGTTCACGGTGAGCTCGGTGTTGGGAATCGGGAACACCACGTTGCGGGCGGTCACATTATTGCCCGAGTTGCCGGCGTAGGAGAATGAGCCGCCGTCAGCGGCTGCCTCGCGGCCATAGTCGTTCATAGTCGACACATATATGCCCCAACGGATAAGGTCGAGCTTGCGCTGCCCCTCGAAGCAGAGTTCGCGGAAGCGCTCCTTCTGCACCGCTTCGAGGAACTCCTGTTCACCGAGCCCTTTGAGGTCGCACTCCTCGGAAGCCACGGCGGGATCCAGGCCCCAAGCCCTGCGGCGCACCTGGTTGATGGCCTCGTAGGCATCCTCGTCGGGGCCGTGCTTTACGGCGTTGATAGCCTCGGCCTTCATCAGGAGCACGTCGCTGTAGCGCATGATGGGGAAATTGGTGGAGTTGTAGGACTGCGCCTTCTCGCCGGTTTCGTACTCGCGGCGCCATTTCCCCGGGTTGCGGTTGTAGATTTGCTTTTCGGTGAAGTACTTGCGGGTGGTCACCTTCGTGTCGCTGTTGGTCTCGTAGCAGTAAGGGGCTATGCACCAGTCGCGTCGGAGGTCCCCCTCCTCGAAAGCGTCGTAAAGGCGCTTGGTCACCTGCATGGCCCCGCCGGAGTAACCGACGTTGATGTCGCGGCAGAGTATGCCGTTCTCCACACCCACGCTACCTGCTAAGTCGACAGAACCGATTTTGTTGCCGTACATCCCGACCTCCCAGATACACTCTTGCGGGTCGTTGATGTCCTGGCTGTGATTTATGAAGATCTGCTGATAGTCGCGGTTGAGCGAGTGCTTTTGGGAACTTACCACTTTTTCGGCGTAGGTAAGCGCGTCGGCGTAGCGGCTCTGGTCGTTGAGGGGGTAACCCGCCATCTTCAGGTACACGCGGGCGAGCACGGCCTGCACGGCGGTCACCGACACGCGCTCGTTGGTGCCGAGGGCGTCGATGTCGAGGCAGAGCTCCTCGGCGGCGAGCATATCCTTCTCGATCTGCGCGTAGATGTCGCGTAGCGTGGCCTTCCCGACGGGTTTCTCATTCGGCGAGAGTGTCGGGGTGAGCTTCAGGGGAACCTCGCCGAAGTAGGAGGTCAGAAGGAAGTAGTAATAGCCGCGGAGGAATCGGGCCTCACCCATCATGGCCTTCTCGGCGGGGGTGTCGAGCGCCGACTCGTCGGTGCAGGCTATGAGGTAGTTGGCGCGGCTCACGCCCTCGTAGAGCACTTCCCAGAAGCGGCCTATGTCGAGGCTACCGGCATCGAACTGCATCACGCGGATGTTGTTGATGGAGATATTCTTGTAGAACGCCTCGTCGCTGATGGCGAAGTAGGAGAAGAGGGCCTTGGAGTACATGCGGCCGTTCGGGTCGATCAGGCGGTTGTACACGCCGTTGAGTGCCGACTCCACCTGCTCGGGAGTGTTATAGTAATTGTCGGGGCTGAGGAAGTCGGGCTCCTTCTGCAAGAAATCGTCGCAGGAAGAGAAAAGGAGCGCCGTCCCCAACGCGATGGCCGATATATATCTATTCATCTTATATTCAGATTTAAGGGGTTAGAAGGTGAGCTCCAGGCCGAGGGTCATTGTGCGGGAGCGGGGATAGGGCGACCAGTCGAAAGCGGGAGTGAGCGCCGTGTCGTAGGTCGAGACCTCGGGATCGAGCCCCGAATACTTGGTCCAGGTCAGGAGGTTCTGGGCCGAGGCGTAGAAGCGGAGCGAGGTGATCCCCACCCGCTTGGTGAGCGCCGCGGGGAGCGTGTAGCCAAGGGTAACGGTCTTCAGGCGGAGGTAGGATCCATCCTCGATCGTGCGGTCGGAGTAAGCCGTCGGGCCCTGGCCACCTACGCGGAAGAGGGTGTTCGAGGGGTTCTCGGGTGTCCAGCGGTCCTTCACGGAGGCGAACATATTGAGCGATGTGCGGGTTGTCGGGTCGCCCCCCTCGAACTCTATGCGGTTGGCGTTCTGGATCTGGCCCCCGTAGGAGAACTGGAGGAACACCGAGAGGTCGAAGTCGCGGTAGCGGAAATTGTTGGTGAAACCGCCGATGAACTTCGGGTTGGGGTTGCCGATCACGGTGAGGTCATAGCTGTCGACCTGCCCGTCGCCGTTGATGTCGCGGTAGCGGATGTCGCCCGGCTGGATATTGGCGCGGTCGTTGCCGTTGTTGGGTACTCCGGCTTTCAGCACATAGTTGTCGCCGACCTTGTCGAAATCGGAATACTGGTAGATGCCGTCGAAGAGATAGCCGTAGAACATGGCGATCGGCTGGCCCGGGATGGCGATATAGGGGTAGGCGTTGTTGAAGTTGCCCCAGTTTACGCGGGTGGCGAGCGAAGGCTCGTCCTCGTTGAGCGAAATCACCTTGTTGCGGTTGAAGGAGATGTTGAAGCTCGAATCCCACTGGAAGTCGCGGGTCTTGATGTTAACGGTGTTGAGCGTGAGCTCCAGACCGCTGTTGGAGACGCTGCCGATATTGCGGTAGGCGCTCAGGAAGCCCATCGAGGGGGCGAGGGTCGCGTTGAGCAGAAGGTCGTTGGTGCGCTTGTAGTACCAGTCGGCTGTGAAGTTGATACGGTCGTTGAGGAAACCGAGGTCGAGGCCAACGTTGTACTGCACGGTGGTTTCCCATTTGAGGTCGGGATTCCCCAGCGAGGAGGGCACCACCCCTTTGAGGGGCGAATTGCTTACCGAGTAGCCCGAAGTCGGGGAAATCACGAGCGAGGTCAGCGCCGCGTAGTCGCTCACGCGGTTATTACCCGTCGAGCCGACTCCGAAGCGGAGTTTGCCGGAGTTCCACCAGGTGAGGTTCTTCATGAACGGCTCCTTGCCGAAGCCCCAGGCAACGGCGGCCGAGGGGAAGGAGGCCCAGCGGTTACCCTTGGGGAACTTCGAGCTGCCGTCAGCGCGGTAGGAAACCGTCAGCATATAGCGCGACTTGTAGTTATAGTCGGCGCGGGCCAGGAACGACATCAGGGAGTTGCCGGTGCGGGTCACGGGCGACTTGATGACGGTCCCCTCGTCGAGTCCGGCGATGCCGAGCTCCTCGTTAGGCACGTTTATGGCGGTGAAGCCGTCGGAAGCGTAGCGGTTGTCCTGGAGGGTGAAACCGCCGAGGAGCTTGAGGTTGTGCCCCTTCTTGAGCTTGAAGATGTAGGTGAGGGTGTTCTCGTTCAGGAAGTTGGTGCGCTCGTAGTGGGTAATCGAGCCGTTTACCTTCTCGTTGGTGCGGGGGTGGCCCAGGCGCGACTTCGAGTTGTTGAATATCTCGCGGCGCTGGTTGATTTTGTTGTAGCCGCCGGTGATGCGGAGCACCAGGTTGTCGAGAATCTTCCACTGGAAGAAAGCGTTAGAAATGAAGGTGGAGGTGTACATCGGGTTATGCTCGTTCTCAGCCGCCATAACGGGGTTGATGCGGTAGTCGCGGGAGGAGTCGAGCGAATCGTCATAGAGGTCGTCGAGCAGATTCTCCTGCCAGAGGGAGCCCACGGGGCGGTAGCCCCACATTGTGTACATTATCGAGGCCGTCGGCGAGCTGTTCTGCTCGGCGGCCACGGTGCCGAACTTCTTGGTGTAGGTATAGTTGAGGTTCAGGCCGACCTTTACCTTGCGGCTGAGGTTCTGCTCCAGGTTGAGGCGACCCTGGTATTTGCGGAAGCCGCTGTTGGTGATCACGCCGTCCTGATGCGCCACACTCCCGGAAATCGAGTAGCGGGTGTTCTCAGTGCCGCCGCGCACCGCGAGGTTGTGGTTCATGACGAAAGCGTTGCGGAGCACCTCGTCCTGCCAGTTGATACCCTTTTCGGAGCGATAGTCGTCGAGGGTCTTCTCCGAGCCGAGATACATGGAGGTGTAGAGGGTCGGATTCACGTCGAGCTGGTAGCGCACGAACTCGTAGGGGTCGAGCATCTCCTGTTGCTTGATGGCGCGCTGAACACCCATGTTGAGGTTGTAGCTGACCACCGGGCGCCCCACCTTACCCTTCTTCGTTGTGATGAGGATTACGCCGTTGGCGCCGCGGGCGCCATAGATGGCGGTTGCCGAGGCATCCTTGAGAATCTCCATCGACTCGATTTCCTCGGGGTTGAGCACGTTGCCGAGCGATGTTTCCAGGGGGAAGCCGTCGATCACATAGAGGGGCGCGTTGCTCTGGGTCACGGAGTTGTTGCCGCGGATCACGATGTTGAGGTCGCTGCCGGGCTGGCCGTCGCTACTGGTGGCCTGCACGCCCGCCACGCGGCCGGCCAGCGCTTCCTCGAAGTTGGAGACGGGCGCTTTCTGCATATCCTTGACGTTGACCTTCGACACAGCGCCGGTAACGTCCTTGCGGGTGGTGGTGCCGTAGCCCACTACCACTACCTCGTCGAGGAGCGCGGTCGAGGGGCGCATACGGATGCTGTTGCGCTTCGAGGCGGAAACTTTGGCGGTCTGGGTCTCGTAGCCGATCGAGCGGATTTCGATGGAAACCTCCGGCTTGGGGTTGCTGAAGGTGAATTCGCCGTTGATGTCGGTTATCAAGCTCGCCCCCTTGCCTCCTATGGCTATGGTCGCGCCGATTACCGGCTCCCCGTTGTCGAGGTCGACAACTATGCCGCTGATAGTGTGCTGCGCCGAGGCGGCGAACCCGCCGAGCGCCACCACCATCGCCAGCAAGAGAGCGACGAATGTTTTTCTGGCTGAATGTGATTTAAGATTGGTATTCATTATTGATGATGTTACTTTACAATGATATGGAAGAGAGCGGCGGGCACCCGGTCAGAGGGGTGTTTGAGGCGCACGCGGAGCTTGTCGGTGCTGACGGTTTTTTCGAGCTTGATATGATTGATTGCCTGATAGTTGCCCGACACACGCGCTACGATGTTCCCCTTGGCGTCGGCTATCTCGTAGTCGCGCACGCAGAAGGGCATCACACTCTCGGAGTGACCCATCTGCACGGTTTCCATCGCGTGGTCGAAGTCGGTGTCGAAGAAGAGCTTCAGCTCGCTTATGGTCTGAGGCTCATCCCATTCGAGGGTAAGCTCGGGGGTCTCTTCGGTGAGAGCCCCGGCCCAGGCGTTGGTGGCGCCTACAGGGCGCGTCAGGTTGTTTTTCAGCAGGTCGAGCGAGAATATTTCCTGCTCGGGCGCGAGGGTGAACGCCACGTTCTTCCCCTGCGGGCGGCGTAGCGGGCACCAGAATTCGAAGCTCTCGATGCCGATATTCTCCGGGGGATCCTGCCGCCCGTAGTTCGACACAGCGAGGTTTATCTGGTTGAGAACGGTGGTGGTGCCGGTCACCAGGTCGTCGCTCTCCGGGAGCGACACCTTGTCGTTGGCCATAAAGCAAACGAAAATGTAGCGGCTATCCTCGAATGAGCTTTCGAACTCAGCCGACACCTCGCTCTCACCTTCGGCGAGGGGGATGGTCAACGTTTCGAGCACGCGGTCGGGGGTATAGCCGTTGTCGCGCATGGCGGTGCGGAGCTCGACCCGCAGCTCGGTAGCCTCCTCGGCCTTGACGCGCAGGGTGAGTTTCGGCATACGGCCCTTCACGGGGAACAGCGCCGCGGTGGAGAATTTCAGGGGGCGGAAGGTGCCGTTGGCGCGGTAACCGCCGAAGCGGAATGTGCTCACGGCGGTGAGTGTGGCGGAGTTGAGGAGGTTCCCTTCCTCGGTAACCTCTATGCCGGGGATGTACTGCCCGCCCTCAACGAGCGCCGTCTGGAGCTCGCCGATGAGGTCGCGGCTCACATAGTCAGCGGGCATTCGGTTCTTCTCGACGCAGAGCGAGAGGGCGGTGCCGATGGCCTGGCCTCCTCCGGCCGAGGTACACATTACGCGTGTCGAACCATTGGCCACATGCGAGGAGCTCATAATGCGCCCCCCGAACATCAAATTGCGGATATTCGGCCCTAAATAGCAGCGGTAAGGTATCTGGTAGACCCCCTTGGAGTGCCACTGGTTGCAGGCGCGGCCATCGGCGTAAACGCCGTTGGAGGGGTGCAGGTCGATGGCCCATCCGCCGTAGGAAACTGCGTCGTAATGGGTGCGCTGCTCTATTATATCTTGCTGTGTCAGAGTGTAAAGGCCCTGCATTCGGCGCGACTCGCGCTTGCCGGGGATGGTGCCCACCCACTCAAGCGTGTAGGTGCTCATCTCGGGGAATTTGCCGGAGTTCTTTATGTAGTTCCATATACCATAGACTACTTTCCAAAGCTCGTGTTTAATATCCTCTGAGTCGTGGATGGTGTCGAGGCGCCCTCCGTACTCGATCCACCAGTATTTGCAGCCGTGGTGGTGTATCGAGAAATATTCGTCGTTATGAATCTTGCTGATGTGCTTTTCGACCTCCTTCAGGGCGAAATCGGGGGCGACATATTCGACCGGCTTGCCGGTGTCCTTCATATAGAAGAGGATGGTGTGCCCCATAAGCTCGCCGTAGGTCTGCTTGTCGGGGGTGAACCCCTCGCCGTATACGGCCCGGTCCTCGGCACCCATGCGGTAGGGTACCCCCGCGAGGTAGCTCACCAGGCCGTCGCCCGAGCAGTCGGCGAAGAAGCGGCCCCGGATCTCATAGCGGCTCTCGTTGATGGGGTTGTAGGCCACGACGTAGTCGATCACGTCATCGGAGCTTTTGCCTACCTTGTAGACCACGGTGTTGAGGAGCATCTTTATGTTGGGCTCGCGCATCACCAGGTCGAGGAGCACCGTGTCGAAAATCACCGGGTTACCCTCCCTGTTGCGGAACACGTTCTCGGTCATGATTTCGTTGATGGCCCCACCCTCGCGCGACCAGCGGTTGTTGTTGCCCATATGCGATGTCGCGCCGAGGGCCCAGAGGCGCACCTCGCTCGAAGCGTTGCCGCCGAGCACGGGGCGGTCCTGCACAAGCACTACCTTCGTGCCGCGGCGTGCCGCCGTAAGGGCGCAGCACACGCCGGTAAGACCACCGCCGATCACCACTACATCGGCCGACACCATTTCGCGGCGGGCGGCGCGGGAAGTTACAAATCCTTGGCTATTCATATCGTATTAAGCTCTTTATATACTTTTTACCTTGAAATTATTTTCTGTACCTGATGAATGTTCCGGCGGCGAGCACTATCGCGCCCATCGTCACGGGGATGTACCGCGAGGTCGCGGCCATAAGTCCGAGCACCACGATCAGCACCCCGGCGGCCATTATGCCCAGGCCGAGCACGCGGCGGGTGAAGCGGTTGGCCTCCTTACCTTCGGCAACAGTCTCAGTGGGTTCGCCATCCTTGCGGGCCTCGGCCTTGTAGGTGGCGTAGCGCGGATCCTCATACCCCTTGATATAGAGCCATATCTCCGAAATCACCAGCAGCGCCACCGGCACGAAGGCACCGACTCCCATCTCGGCACCGCGGCTCAGCTCAAGCCCGAACAGCGGAGTGACGAACTTGAAGGCGAGGTTCACCGCCAGGCTTATGAGCGTCACGGCGAGAATCGACCGGGCGTTCTGCCGCTTGCTGAAAAGCGACCATATCACGGGGAGGTAGATGGGTACCCCGGTGAGCGCTGCCACGCTGATCACAACATTGACGATGCCACCCATGCTCTTCACGAGGAGCGCGACCACGAGGGCGAGCACTCCGAAGCCGAGGGTCGACAGGCGGGCCACGCGCATCAGAGTCTTATCGGTGGCACGGGGCGAGAGACGTTTGTAAATATCGTTGGTGAATACGCCCGCCGAGATATTGAGGGTGGCGTTGAGCGAGCTGGCCGTGGCGAAAATCATACCGCCGAGCATCAGTCCGAGCAGTCCGTTGGGCATTGCCTCCTTGCACATAAGCAGGTAGGCGTTCTCATTGTCGAGACCGGCGAGCGAGGGGTCGTATACACGGTAGAGCATCGGGGGGAGCATCCACAGCAGGGCGCTCACCAGGTAGAGGCATCCGAAGAGCCACCCCACCTTGCGGCTGTCGCCGGGAGTCTTCACAGAGGTATAGCGCTGCACATAAGCCCAGTTGCCTCCGAGGAAGAAGGAGTTGTAGACGCAGAACGCCAACAGGAACCACCAGGAATACTCCCCGTGGACCGGCTCGAAGAAGTCTGCCGGGATGTTGGCCAGGAAGTTTTCCACGCCTCCTACTTTCTCAAACGACAGCGGCACAACTATTATCACCGCCGAGAAGAGTATGACGAACTGGAGCACGTCGGTTACCACCACGCCGCGGAGACCGCCGATCGACACATATATCATACTGAACACGCCGAGCGCCAGAATGGAGGTGGTGAGGGGTATGCCCGCCGACACCTCGACGATTTTGGCTACCGGGTAGAGGAAGCTGCCGGTGGTGAACACCGACACTATAAGGAAGATATAGGTGTAGAATTTCTGCACGTTAACCCCCAGGCGCTCGCTGATGTATTGCGCGGCGGTAAGGCAATGGGTGCGCTGCCATCGGGGGGCGATCCAGGTGCCGACCACGAATCCGGCCAGGGCCATGGTCATCTGTATCATCACCGCGACGAAACCGTAGGAATAGGCTATCGAGCCCCAAACCACGAAGGTTCCGGCGGAGAAAAATCCCATAAACAGGGAGAGGCCGCTCATGCCCCAGGGCACATTGCCGCCCCCGGCGAAGAAGCTCTTCATATCCTTGCCGGTCCGCGAGAAAGCGATGCCGGTGAAAAGCACTCCGATCGAAAAGAGTAGAATCGTGATCAAATCAACGTTGCTCATGTTTTTCGGGTATTTGTGTGATTTAAGTCCAATGCAAATTTAGAAAATATAAACGTGTGATTTTCGTAAACTTACAAGAAAATTAGCGGGAACGTTTTCGATAATTTTTGGAAACGTTTCCGACCTCCGGCGCAACCCCGCGCCGGCTATAAATCGCCGCTTGATTCAAGAAAAAGCCACCATTTTTTTGGCATGGCGGCTCCGTCGGACGAGTCGGACTTTTCGGACGGTTCGGACAAGTCGGACTCGGGCGCACCTATAAGCGCGCCCCTTTAGTTTATCAACCCCCTTTTGTTTGTGAGTTCAGCAAAGTCCGACCCGTCCGACTTGTCCGACCTGTCCGACTCGTCCGACGGAGCCGCCAAGCACTTAAAAGTTACCTTGCATCCCCCCTCCCGAAGATGCGCGGATATTAAGCGTAGCGTCCAGGCACACCGTGCGCGGAGCGAGCTGCCGCTGCGATTTCAGTCCGTCGAGCAGCAGGCGGGCGGCCTCGCGACCCATCTCCCTCATCGGCTGAAGCACCGTGGTGAGCTGCGGCTCGACGACAGTAGCCATCGACCCCTCGCTGAACCCCACGATAGCCACATCCTCCGGCACGCGCACTCCGGCGTTCTTCAAGGCTTTCATCGCCCCGATGGCCACCGGGTCGTTGAAGCAGAATACGGCGTCGGGGAGTTCGCCACCATCGGCCAGGATTTTCTCCATAGCCACCTTGCCGTCGTTGATGAATATCCCGGCGGTCACGGCCCTACCTTCGGGGTCAAGGCCGTGGCGGCGCAGGGCGTTGGCGAACCCCTCGGTGCGCATAGCGCTGATTTCCAAATTTATTGGCCCGGCGAGGTGCAGTATCTTCCGGCGCCCGGTGGCTATAAGATGCTCTACGGCCTTCTCGGCCATAAGCGAGTCGTTGATCAGCACCTTCGGGGCGGCGAGGGTTTTGGGGCAGCGGTTGAAAAACACCAGCGGCATACCCGCGCTCATCACCTCGCGGTAAACATCCTCGTTGCCCCCCTCGTTGGTTATCGACATTATTATCCCCTCGACGTTATGCTCCTGCAGGAGTCGCAGATTGTCAATCTCCTGCTCGCGGTTTTCGCCGCTCTGGGTGATGAACATATGGTAGTTCTCCTGATAGAGCACCTCCTGAATGCCGAGCACCACGTTGGGGAAGAAACTGCTTACGAATTCAGGTATGATGACGCCGATTGTGCCCGTGCGCTTGTTCTGCAGGTTCTTGGCGTTGAGGTTGGGATGGTAGTGGAGTTTTTTCGCCATGGCGAGCACCTGGTCGCGGGTCTCGCGCTTTACGTCCCAGGCATCGGAGAGGGCTCTCGACACTGTGGATGTCGAGATTCCCAGGGCTTTCGCTATATCCTTGATTGTTATGTGGTTGCTCATATGGCATCAAATTTGGTTTGCAAATATATCGAATATTTCGCAACCACAGGGTGTTGGAGCGCTGTTTGGGCGCTATTTTTTAATTACTTTGTAACCGTTGGCTATGTAGAATCCGGGCGCCGACATATCCTCAACCTTCCGCCCGTCGATTGTGTAGATTCCTTCCCGGGGCGCATCGGCGTGGCGGTCGGCCAATACCGACTCCACGCCCGACCGGCGGGGATCGAAGGTGTGCTCGATGGTTTTGACGTCGCGCCCGTTCAGTCGGATGGTGACCTTCATGGTGGCGGACTCGTCGTAGGCGAAGCGGCAGAAGCTCCATTCGTAGGGCCAGCTTGCGGCGGTCGCTGACTCTTGGCCGCAGTCAACGCTGATTTCGAGACCGCTTACCGAGCCGCAGTCGGCGAAACCGTAGAGCGAGTCCCACCCGAATGGCGAACGGATGCGGTACAGGTAGATGTTTCCGGCCAACGTTCCGGTCGCGACCGTGGCGAAGCCGTCGGACAGCTCGGGTGCCTCGACGTAGTCGTCCCAGTCGGCCTCCAGGGTGATGAGCCTCACGCCCCGCGAGGGCACTTTCACCTCAACCGGCGAGGAGTCGGCCAGGCGACTGGCCACGCGGTCGCCAAAGGTCACGGTCGCGGTGGCGTCCTCATCGTCCTCGCAGGTCAGGAGCACGAAGAAGCGCGAGCGGTCGCGCGCCGTCAGCACGTTTACAGCGGGGTTGTCTACCGTCACGGCTCCGGCGGGCATCCACAGGCGCGCCTCGTTGCCGTAGACACTCCCTTTGGCAGCGCCGTAAACATTGTTGGCGAACCATACGAACCCCTCCTGGCGGGCCGCGGGGAAATTGACCTCACCGCCGCTCCGCTGCCGGAACTCCTCTACGAGAAAGTCCTGGAGCATCGCCAGATAGGCGGGTATGTGGTGGTAGTAGATCGAACTGATGTCGGGACCCTCATAGGGGAAGCGCTCGGTGAGGTTGATGTCGGTGTAGCCGGTCGCGTAGTAGCCGGGGTAATTGTCGGCGCGCCCGATCACGGCGTTGCGGGCGTAAGTTTCGAAAAGTCCCTTACCTGACGCCCCGGCGAGCGCCAACAGCCGCGGAGCCCAGGAGTTCATGAATACGGGGCGCACACTCTTGCCGGCGGTGCGCACGAAATATGTCGCGGGCTGCTCCATGCCGAGCCCTACGCCCGACACCCGCCAGGCGTCGGCCTCGTGCTCGGGAGCGTCACCATCGCGCCGCGGGAACCCGAGGCGGTACTGCTCGGCACCGCGCCACCATATCGTGGTCACCCCGTCGTACTTGCCGCCGGGGTGAACGGTCTGCTCACCATCGGCAACTTTGGGCCAGCTCTTCACCCCGGCTATCGTGTGGCTCGCGGCAGTGGCGGCGGCAGCGGCGTAACGCTCGTCGCCGGTAGCTTCGTACAGGTCGAGCAGGGGTGTCCAGTCGGGGGCGATTTGGCTGTTATAAAAAGTACCATGGGCAGGCACCTGCGCGTCGCCCTTCTCAAGGTCGGCTATGAACTCGTCGGCCAACGCCTTGGCGCGGTCGAGCCATGCGGCGTCGCCCGTAAGGCGGAACGCCGAGAGCGCCTGGCGGAAGGGGCGCACGGTCGAGAAATAGCCGTTGGCCGAGCGCGTTTCCCCCGTGGGGAGCGCCTGGGAGGCGATCCACGGGTTCAGTCCGCCGGAAAGCGTGTTAACCCCTTCATAGAAGGTGGTGGGGAACTGCGATGCCATCGGATTGAGTTTCTGCGGATTACTACCTACCGTGCGGTAGCCGTTGCGCGACAGGGCATACTCCACGGAGGGGAGCGCGAGGGTCTCGTACATCGCCTCATCGGCGGTCAGCATCGAGGCTCCGAGCAGCGCCAGGGGTGCCGACTGCACCACGGTCGGGGCAACCGCCCCGTTGGCCTCAATATCCCAGAAACCTTTCATCGCGGGGTTCCACCCCGAGGCGGATGGGTCCTTCAGCAGCGCCGCGACGTTTTCCATCGTAGCGGTCAGGGATTTGGAATCCTGGCGGCGGTAGTCGCGGACCTCGAAAACATTGTCGCTGACGTAGGCGAGGGCGTCGCCCCAACCGCCGCCGACAACTCCGAGCACAAACCGGGCCTCGACGCGGCGCCCGGCCTTGACCTTGGAGTCGGGCATACCGGCCACCGGCGCGAACCCGACCGGCTGCGCCTCCCCCGCACTGTTGCGCAGGGTGAAACCGGCGGGCGAGTAGTCATAGCCGCCCCAGTCCTGACTGAAAGCGTCGAGGTCGGCGCTCACGAACGCTGACACCCGCCCAAATGGCATAACCGCTTCGACTGCCGAGAGGCACTGGGGCATCATCGAGGTAAGGAGTATCTTCGGAGTGGCGGGGAAAGCCTTGCCGGCGAACATAGGGGGCATAAGGCACCCCGCGGCATCAGCCTCGGATACGCCTTTAAGGGCGTGGAGGGCAAGCGTGTAAGTGCCGTCGGTAGCGGGGTTGAACACCAATCGCGCCGAGGCGTGGCTCCCACTCTCGGGCACCGACCAATAGCCGATGAGTTCGCCGCGCCCACCACAGTCGTAAGGGACCTTGATGGTCGAGGCATCGGTTTTGGTGACGGCCACCGGGGTGGCCTCGGTCAGCTCTCCGGCGAAAAACGGGTCGCAATCATCATCGTCGGCCGACACAGGGTAGGTCACCCCCTCGAAACTGAACTCTCGGCGCGCGGAGCATACGTCCCAGGAGGGGTAGAACTTGTTATGGTCAATCGCGGTTGAGGCGGTAGTGCCTATGAGGGCCACGCGGTTATCCTCGGCGGATGAGACGAAGCGGCGCCAGGAACCGGCGGCGTAGAAGTCGGTCTTGCAAGCGATTGAGCCGTCGGAGAGGCGCACGAAGCTGAGGCGCAGGTCGGGGTTCGAGGCGGTCGCGAGCACCGTGTAGCCCGCGCCGATCTCCCTCGGAGCGCCCAGCGCGGGGGCCGAGGTGGTGACGCACTCCATCAGCGCCGGGGAGCGGCGCCAGCGGGCAACTTCGCTGTTGGTCAGTTTGTTGGGGTCTACGGTGGCGTCTTTGGTAAGGAGTATGGCGTCGCAGCGTCCGTAATAGCCACCGCTGTCGTGCAACCGCAAGAGGGCCTGCTTTTTCGGGAGGGTCACCTCCCCTACCCTCTCCCAACGGAATCCGGCATAGCCGTGAGCCCCCGAAGGAGCCATCTCGCTTCCACCAACCGAGAGTGTGTAGGTGCGCGGCCGGGGTGAGTCGAGGTAATCTTGCGAGCGGGTCCACACCTGGTAGGTCCCCTCCTCGCCGATGTTGACCACGGTCAGCGCGTCCGACTCGGCTGAATAGTCATTATCCTGATACACCCGCAGCATAGCAGTGGCCAGGCAGTCGGACGATTTCTCGACCACCCACTTGCCTTTAAACTGGAACGCCTCGGCCTCAATGAGATATGAGCTTTGCGCCGATGCGGCGGAGGCTATCGAAATCAGTACGGCAGCTATCGATTCGCGGGTACTTATCATAACTACGTTGAGCTTGAAAACGGGTAAAGTCTCGCGGAGTCAGGCCGATCCCGCAAGACTTTACACATGTTAATTACCTACTTAAAACCTTATTTAACTATCTTCTTACCATTTACGATGTAGAGTCCGCGGGGGAGCCCTTCGAGGGCTTCGGCCTCGCTTACGCCGGTCTTAACGGCGATACCCTGGATGTTGTAGACGTTGACAATCGCGGGGGCCGCATCAGTCTCGGCAACGCTTACGCCTGTGAGAACCTGGCCGTTGACCTTCATAACCATAGTGGCGGGGCAGTTTTCGAGCCCGGAAGCGTCGATATAGGCGGAGTAAGCCTCAAGCTCGCCGGCAGCACGGGAGAGGTCGGCACCGCCGAGCACCCACTGCGCGCCATCAAAGGCGTAGCTCTTCTCGGGAACGGAGGTAGCGGCCCAGTTGCCCTGCATCTTCACGGGGAATGCCTCGGCACCTTCCTCAACGCTCTTAAGCCAAGATCCGGCATTACCTTTCTGAATGGTGACATTCTTGAACATCAGATAGTTGTCGGCGGTGATAGCCTCGTCGAACTTCACCATATAAGGCTTGCGGGCCTGAGTGTTAGCGCCGGATACAGTCGCGAAAGAGAGATTGCCATCCTCATAGTTGTTCCAAAGGAGAAGGTCGGCGAACACTTCGCGCCAGTTCTCAACAACGAAGGGGAGGCAGATAGGATAGTAACGACCAGCCTCGAACTCGCGCTTAACGATAACGTTAACCCCGGTAGCGGCCACAGGGTCGCCGGAAGCGTCGCTGATTTCAACGATATTGGACACCTTGTAGAGGTAGAGGTCGTTGAAAGCTACCTGGGTCAAGTTCCCGGCGTTCGAATTACGCTTGAAGCCAAGTTTGACAGTTTCCTCAGCAGCAAGACTGAAGCTTACCTCGTAATCCTTCATCGGGCTACCGGCTACGGTCTTGGCAGCATCCACATTCCCGGCTGAGAGGGTGGCGCAGTTTGCCGACCCTTGAGCAAAAGCCTTGGCGGTCACCAGATACTCACCGGCGCTAAGAGTGGCATTCTGATATACGATGAACTTACCGAACGAAGCTTCCGCCTTAAAAGCCGAAGTATCATTTACACGAAGGTAGGTACCATTAGCTTCGGTAGTATAGTTTGTGAAAGTATCAGTTTCAGGGCCGAAAACAAGACCATCTACATCAGTCTTATAAACCTCGGCGAGTTTGGCTTTGGTATATTTGCCCTTATTGTCAGCGGTTACGGCGTTGTAGCTCAGGAGCCACGACATGTCGAAGCCGTAACCGGCGGCGGGGGTGGCGAGCTGCATATAGAGGTGCATGGCCTCGGTCTTTTCGGCTTCGGTAGCCTCGGCATTGGAGAGGACGGCCTCGAACTGGGCCTTCGCGCCGGCTTCGTTCTCAACGGAGTTGGCGAGTACTTCCTCGGGAGCGGAGAGCACGGTGAAATCCTGTGCGTGGGCCGCGGTGAATGCCGCGAACATCATCACAAGAGCGGAGAATTTTTTCATAGGATGGTATTGTTTTTGTTGTTAGATTTGAGGTTGTATTGTCGGTTCGACAACGCGAATATAGGTATTAAAAACAACCGCTGTCAAATATTCCGGCCAAAAAATCAGCGGGAACGTTTCCAATCCTAACGGGAACGTTTCCAATAAGTTACCCTCTTCGGGCGGAAACGTTTCCAATATGGCGACAACTCCCCGGTGCCGAAAAACCGCCGCAGAGTCAGGTTTGATTCCGCGGCGGTTCGCAACAGGGTTAGGTTTTGTGAATGTGTCAGTTTTTCAGAAACTGTTTAAAATTTTTTCCGAAAGATTTTGAGAGCTGTTTTGAGATGATTTTTTCAATTTGAAGAGGGAGCGATGCGGGCATCGTGACCGATGAGAATTGGAAAAAGCGCTCAAAAAAGCCTCAAAATCCGAAGAAAATCACAATGAAAAAATTTTTAAACAGTTTCTTAGACGCGCTCCACCCAGATGGGGGAAGTCCAGGCCCACTGGCCGTCGCGCTGACGCACGCGGGCGTAGTAGTAGTCGGTGTCGCGCTCGGGCTTCTCGTCGGTCATGATATGGCCGGCGAGGAAGCCACCCTCGGTGGTGGCGCGCTCAAACTGGATAGCCTCCGAAAGCCAGCCGCGGAGGAAGTGGGCGCGGGCACCCTGGAGCAGCTCGTCGAGCGTGTGCTCGTACTTGTGGCCGTTGAATTCGGCCACGATTTTGGCCGAGCGGGGCATCTCCACGTCGAGAATCACACCCTGCATGGCGGGGGTGAGCACGTTGGGGTTCTTCGACGAATACATATCGAGGCCGACGTGGCGGTCGCCGCGCTCGGTCACACGGTTTACGCGGGTGTGGAACTCCGACTCGCCGGGCTGGGGCGAGGTGAAGGCCGCGCCGCGGAAGCAGGTCTGCATATCGTTGATGCGGCCATCGGTGAGGGCGAGGTTGCCAAGCCAGTGAACGTACTCCTCCTCGCGGTTCCAGCCGAAGTTAACCTTTACCTTGGCGCGCACGGTGTCGGTGTCGGGTATTACGTTGCGCTGCGGGGCGTTGAGGCGGGCTATGCACTCGCCGTTCTTGATGATGTCGACGTAGTCGAGCTGCGACATACCCTCGACGTTGACGTAGATTTCGCGCTTGTCGGCCTTGATGACGTCGCCCGAGCGGCCATGGTTGATGCGGAAGTCAACCTTGATTTTGTCGCCGGTGATACCGCAGACGTGGCGGTCGCGCATAGCGTCCCAGAGGGCGCCGCGCTCCAGCGAGTCGGCAAAGACGCCGATGCGCCCGTCGCCGTAGCTGCCGGGGTAACCGGCGTGCTGGTCGGTGGAGCACATAAGGCCGAACTTGTGACCCTTCTCAAGGCCGCACTGGATGGAGCCCTCCCACACGCGGGGACCCATGTCGTGGAGGTAGTTATAATCGCCCGAGTCGCTCTCGGCCAGACCGTGGCGCGAGAACATCTCGACGAACGGGGTAACATCCCCCTCCTTGAACTTGTCCCAGTTGAAGCCGCGGAAGCCGGTCTGGTAGCCCATATGGTGGGGGGTAACGAAGCATTTGTAGGGCGCGAGACGGGCCATCAGGTCAGGCACCGAGGTGCACTCAACCAGGGGCACGTCGAAGTCGTGGAAGAGGGCGACGTGGTCGCCGTGCTCCATGCTGTGGCACTCGTAGGATACGAATGTCAGGAACTTGCCGGGGCGGTTAGCCTCCTCGACGGCCTTGCGGTACTTCTCGTAGCCCCCTTCGCGCAGACGGCGGAAGGCGTCAGTATGGTAGTCGATCACCCAGGCCAGACGCGGGTCGTTGGCGCCCGGGATGTCGGGCCAGAGGGCGTGGGGGGTCACCGAGGCGAAGTCGAGCTGCTGCTCGGCTGCTGCCAGGGCATCGGCCAGGTCGCCGTGGCCGTAGGTAACGTTGCAGTGGTTGTGGATGTCACCCCAGAAGACCTTGAAGTCCTTCATCGAGGGCATCTTCCGCTTGATATCGTCGGGGAGCGACTCGCTGTCGCGCGAGCAGGCGAACAACGATGAGCCGGTACCCGCGGCGGCCAGCCCTAAGAGGGTCCAACCCGAACTTTTGAGGAATTTTCTTCTATCCATAAATTATAGTATTTTTCGTGATATTGATTGTTTATTGGCGTGTCAGAAGGCGTCAAAGCTTGTCGACCCCCTGGAAAAATTCGAACTCCTGTTCGCGGGGATCGGTGTCGTCGCACTCGCGCTGGAGCGCTTCGAGGCGGCGGTGCATATCGGCCCGCACTTCGGCGTAGGCGGGGTCGTTGTACACGTTGTTCATCTCCCCTGGGTCGCGGCGCATATCGTAAAGCTCCCATTCGTCAACGTCGTTGTAGAAATGGATCAGCTTGTAGTCGGCGGTGCGTATGCCGTAGTGGCGCTTCACCGAGTGCCACGAGGGGTATTCGTAGTAATGGTAGTAGACCCCGTCGCGCCACCCTTCGGGCACCTTGCCGCCGCTCTCGAACACCGGGCGGAGCGAGCGCCCCTGGATGTCGGAGGGCACCTGGAGTCCGGCCATATCGACAAACGTGGGCGCGAGGTCGATATTCATCGCGAGCGCCTCGGAGGTGCTTCCGGCGGGGATCGCCTTCGGGTAGCGGATCATCATCGGGGTACGCTGGCACTCCTCGTACATAAAGCGCTTGTCGAACCATCCGTGCTCACCGAGGAAGAACCCCTGGTCGGAGGTGTATACTATAATGGTGTTGTCGAGCTCGCCGATGCTGTCGAGGTAGTTGAGCATACGCCCCACGTTCTCGTCGACACCCTTGATCACCGAGCAGTAGTCGCGCATATATTGCTGGTACTTCCAGCGGGTAATCTCCTCCTTGGTGCCGTTTTTCACCTTCTGCCACTCGGCTATGCGGGGAGCGTAGGCGGCGTTCCAACGCTCCTTCTCCTCGGGACTCATGCGGTTGTAGACGCTCTGGTAGCGCATCACGCTGGCGCGCCAGTCGTTGGCTCCCTTCACGTCGTCCTTGTTGGCGTCGCCCGACTTCTCGATATGGTAGTCCTTGGCGAGGTCCTCGGGCGACATCAGCTTGAGGTCCCACTCGGGCCACATATCGCGGCCGATTTCCATAGTCTGCCCGCGGGCGGCGCTGCCGCGGCCCGAATAGTCGTCGAGCAGGTTGGAGGGCTCGGGGAAAGTGACGTTGTCGAACGCACCGAGGTGGCGCTGGGCCGGCATCCAGTTGCGGTGGGGCGCCTTATGGTAGTAGAGCACGGCAAAGGGGCGGTCCTTGTCGCGGTGGTCAAGGAAGTCAATCGCCTTGTCGGTAATAATGTCGGTGACGTAGCCTGGCACGGTGCGCTCCACCCCGTCCTCGATGAACACCGGGTTGTAGTATTCGCCCTGCCCCACCAGGATGCTGTAGGTGTCGAACCCCTGGGGAGCCGAGTTGAGGTGCCACTTGCCGATCATCGCCGTCTGGTAACCTGCGTCGCGGAGCAGCTTGGGGAAAGTCTGCTGCGAGCCGTCGAAAGTGCGCGAGTTGTCAGTGAATCCGTTCTTGTGGCTGTATTTGCCGGTGAGGATGCAGGCGCGCGACGGGCCGGAGATAGCGTTGGCCACATAGGCGCGGTCCATACGCATCCCCTCATTGCCGATACGGTCGAGGTTGGGGGTCTGCATCAGTTTGCTGCCGTAGCAGCTTATACCCTGCCAGGTGTGGTCGTCGGTCATCATCACGATGATGTTCGGACGGCGTTCCTCCTTGGGTTGCTCCGCGACGTCGGCCGCGGCCATAGGCGCGAAAGCCGCGGGAAGCGCGGCCAGCGCGGGGATAGCTTGTAGGCGTTTGTTCATATGGAAATGGTATGCGATTTTTAGGTATTGTTTCACCATCGCGAAGTTAGCCCCGAAAGCCCCCACCCTACCCCCTCTATTGTTGAATTTGACGCGAAAATTGTTTAAACCGCCCCTAATATCCTATAAATCACTCCCGTTTTGTAGAATCGGCCTTTCAGACCCGCCAACCGCCATAATGCCGCTATCGTTGAACGCGCGCATAGACATATATAAAAGTCGGAGGCCCCGCGCGGCCAAACGCCGAGCGAGGTCTCCGAACTAATATGTCGCTTCGAATAGAAGAGGTCGATTAGAAGAGGTAGGCCAGGGTAACGGTCCAGAAACGGTTCTTGGAGTCGTAGAGTGCCTGGGTCTTTTCAGCCGAGGAGGCGTTGTTGGTGATGCCGAGGCCATAGGAAGCGGCTACCTGCACCTTGTCGACAAACGACAGGCCGATGCCGAAGTTCCAGGCCAGGTCGTAGTTCTTCTGCTTCATATCCTTCACGGTGCGCTTCGAAACCAGGAACGAGAAGTCGGGGCCGGTGGTGAGGAACGGGCTTACGAACTTGCCGATCACGGGAAGGCCGATATTGTACTTCAGGTTGATGGGGATTTCGATGAAGTCGCTGCCGATGTGAGCGCTCTGGGTCTTGTCCTCGGCGCTATACATATGGAGCGAGCGGTGGGTGTACATAACCGACGCGTCGAAACCGAGGTTGATGATCGGAGCCACGAACTGGAGCATCAGACCGCCGGTGAAGCCGGCGCGGTTGTCCGACTTGAACATGTTCTCGTTGAATTTGAGCGAGTTGATTTCAGTGCCGACCTTAACGCCGAATTTCAGAGGCCCGGCGGCGGAAGCCGACTGCGCGGCGAAGCCGAGAGCTATCGCCATAGCGGCGAGAAAGCATTTGAGCTTTTTCATAGATTTGTTAAATTTAGTTGTTATGTCGGCAAAGTTAGCATTTTTCTCCCATAATCCACCCCTTTCCCCAAAAAAATAGCATTCCCCGATAAATGCGGCGGGGAGGGCGGGGATCAGGGGCGGGTGATGGCGTCGTAGTTGGTGTTGGCCCAGGCGACGAGGTCGGCGATGAGGGGTATGAGGCTGCGCCCCACAGGGGAAAGCGAATACTCGACCCTCGGGGGGATCTCGGGATATACTTTCCGCGCAATCAAGTGGTCGCGTTCGAGATTGCGCAGCGTCTCGGTAAGCACCTTGGGGGATATGTCGGGGATCGCCTTGCCGATGGCGTTGAATCGCGTGGATTCGTTCTCGGCAAGCACGCAGAGCACCAGCATCGACCATTTTCCCGAGAAGCGTGATATCACGTTCCTCACCGGGCAGTCGGCCACACGGGTATATTTTTTCAGATTTTCTTGCAGTTCCAAGGACTTCATAATCAATATGGCGTACTTTCAGGTAAGTGTCTTTCGCCGCCGTAACTTCTTGCGCCAACGAAAAATAGCTATTATCTTCGCGTTGTCAAAAAGCACTTTCCACAAGAAAGCGGCTTACTTACGCAAAGTTAACAAATCACTTTTAAACTTCAAAATATGAGCGACATCAAGACTATTCTTAAAGGCGACAAATTTGCCGTGGCGACCATCGGCGCGATCAAGGGCTTCGAGGGCAAACAGTTCGTGAAGGACGCCACCGGCGCCACTTCCTGCGAAATCTCCTTCGGCACGCTCCCCGAGGGCGCGTCCGTTCCCTTCTTCCACTCGCACAAAGAGAATGAGGAAAACTACATAATCCTCTCAGGCGAAGGCAAATTCCAGGTGGACGACACTGTGTTTGACATCGCCGAGGGTTCAATCGTGCGCGTCGCCACCAACTGCGACCGCAACCTCAAATGCACCTCGGCCGAACCCCTTACCTACATCTGCATCCAGGCCAAAGAGGGCTCCCTCGGCGGCTACACCATGACCGACGCCGAAATCACCGAACACCCCACCCTTCTCTGATTCCGCAGACGCATTCACTGCCGCCCAACGCCGTCAAACACGGACTCACACCGATGGCGCTCCCCTCAATTCATACATGGGAGCGCCATCGTTTTTATCGACAAAGTTCAACAAAAAAGCAAGTGAGCGCCATAAGAATAAAGCATCTCTGCAAAATGCCCATTTTCAGCCTTTTAAACTTAGATACGCACCATACTCCACACTTTTCAGGCAAAAAAAGCAACTTAAAAACACACTTTTCAAGCTAATTTATACCGCAAAAAACACACTTTTCAAGCCGGAGGTGGCGAAAGAGCCCCCGCAGGCATAGGATTTTGAGGGGTAGCCGCAGAATTGATGTGCCAAATTTTACTCTAAGTCTATGGTGGCCTTAAAGTCAAGTCGATAAATTCGCGCATATGCTGACCAACAAACGCAAAAAGGTATCCAACACTCCGATACTCAACCTGCTCGCGCGCAACACAAGGTTTTATCGGATGAAATCGCGGATGAGCCAGGAACAGTTAGCCGAACTCGCCGACCTGCACCCTACCTACATAAGCAATATCGAACAGGGAAAGCGGAACCTATCGTTGCAGAGCGTCTGGCAGATTGCCAACGCCCTGCACCTCACCGTGCCTGAATTACTCACCGAAATACACGAAGAACACACTTTTCAAGCCGAAAGGGACTGAAAAGTGTGTTCTTAGCGTTAAATTGGTGACGATGGGTGGGGCGTCAGCTGCGGGTGACGGTGAGGCCGGCGCGGGAGAGCGACATGTCGACCATGCGGGCGTTGGGGCGCAGGGGGTTGGCCGAGAGGATGCTCCTGATGCGCGATGCGGCCTCGGGGTCCTTGGCGATCATATAGAGGTAGCCGCCACCACCGGCTCCGGGGAGCTTGTAGCCCAGGCATAGGTCGTCGACCAGGGCGGTGAGACGCTCGACTTCGGGCGGGTTAGTGCCGGCGTCGATGCGGCAGTTCTGCCGCCAGGTTTCGCGCACGAGTTTGCCCACGGTGCTGAAGCGGCAGCGCTGCAGGGCGTCGTACATCTCCATGGTGTGTTCCTTCATGCCGCGGAGCAGTCGGAGCTGCTCACCGCTGTTTAGGAACATATGGCGCACAATCTGAGCCAGGAGGTTCTTGGCCGTGCGGGTGATACCTGTATAGTAAAGCAGGTGGCAGGGCGCGTACTCCGGCGCGGTGAACACGGTGTCGGGGAGCCAGTGGATCTGCGGCTCCTGGGCGAATCCGGGAGCCGACTGGAGCAGCTTGACGCCACCGGTGACGCCGCCGAACTGGTCCTGCCAGCCGCCGCCGGTGGTGAGCAGTTGCTCAAGCACGAGGGTGCGGCGGCAAATCTCGGCCTTGTCCCAGGCCAGGGAGCAGAAGTCGCTTAGGGCGCCGAGCACCGTAGCGGCGAGGATGCTGCTCGTGCCCAGGCCGCTTCCGGCGGGTATGGCTGAGAACAGGGTGATTTCCAGGCCGGAGCCGAACTCGGCGAGCTGGTCGCGGAGCGAGGCGTAGTGGCGGCCGCAGAAACGGGGATGGAACCCGGCCAGGGCCAGGGCAGCCTTGGGAATCGAGAATGGCGACCCTACGCGGTGGAAATCAAGTATCTGCTCGAAAGTGTCGATATGTTCCTCTGCCCCGAGGTCGATGCTGCGGCACACGATGCGCGGCTCGCGGCAGGGGCGCACATAGGCCTGCAGGGGCTGCTGGCCGTTGAGGTCGATGGCGAGGTTTATGACATTGCCCCCCTCGATGAGGCAGTAAGGGGGGGTGTCGGTCCAGCCGCCGGCGATGTCGATACGCACGGGCGAACGGCTCCATACGATCTGGTCGTCGCACACGGCGCGCACCGGGGTCTGCTTGCGCTCAAGCGCGTCGGCGGTGAGCCCCTCGCGCAGAAGGCCGAAGGCGGTCTCCTCCATCGCGGCCGGATTCTCGCCGCGGGCGCGGAGCACCTCGGCGCGGAACATGGCGTCGGTGGCGCGCTTTATCAGCGGCTCTGTGGCCGCGTCGAGCGGCTCGGGGAGCATCGAATCACCCGAGGCGAACTCAGAGGCCGCGTCGAGGAGGTCGGTCTGATAGAACACGCTGTGGCGGTGGTTGGCGGCGAGACCCTTCCAATTTTCGCGGCGGAACCGGCGGCGCTGCGCCACGAGGCGGTCAAGCCGCGCGATGTCGGAAATGCGCTCGGCGCTGATCAGCTCCAGTCCTTCGGGCAACTCCTCGCCGCGGAGCATAGCGGCGGCCAGGCGGCCAAGTTCCTCAAGCGAGGAGCTTACCGGGAACCGGGGGCGGGTCTGCTCCTCACCGGCAAACTTGTCGTCGATGCCGTAGACGCGGAGCGCCCATCGGTCGTCGGCGATGGGAACCATGTCGACACACTGGCCGGGGGCCATACTGAGCGCCCAATCGTTTTCCGGCACGCCGGTAACAATGTTGTCGCGTGTGAGGGTCCAGTTCTTGCCTACATGGCTGTTCTCAACCCATATGTTGGTGTTATCGGAGGAGAAGGGGAACTCAACCCGCGCGTTCTGCACGAAGAGCGAGGGGTGGGGCTTGCGGTCGCGGTGGATAATCTGCCGCTGGTCGTTGACTATGTTCTGCACGGCCAATGTGGAGGAAATCATTTCGCGCCCGGTGCCGAAGTGGTAGAACTCGCCACCATCGAGGGGCACCAGGGCTACCGACAGCGAGCGGAGCTCGTCGTCCTTCACATCGGGATCCGAGCCGAGGGCCCGGCCGAAGTCGCTGTAGAGGTCATACTCCTTCAGCTTCCCGTCGGCGCCGGTAGAGCGGCGGCAGAGCAGCTCCACGGCGCGGTCGCTCAGGAGCCAAACGCCTATGTCGGTAAGGAAATATCCGGTCTGGAGCAGTTCGGAGAGCTTCTCGGGCGAGGGCTTCTGAAGCATCCGGCAAAGAGCCGAAGGGTTCTCGCGGGTGCTGTAAAACACACCGTGGTTCTTGGCCACCGAGGCCGGCAGCCACAGGCCGTAGCACACGACGTCGGCTTCCGGCACCTCGGGCAGAGTGGCACCCGAGCGGATATACACGTCGCCGCTGACCACCATGGTGTTCAGCCCCTTCGGAGCCCGCTCCATAATGCGCTCGTACAGCGGGAGCTGGAGGTCGAGAAGAGTCTGGCCGAGCTTCTGGCCGCGCTCCCAGCGGAACACCGGCACCGGGGTGAGCACCTTGCCCGAAGGCGCGTAGGCGGGCATACGCCTCCCCTGCCCTCCGGCGTGGATAATGATGCGGCGCTCGCGGGGGAGCCATTCGCTCCTGGCCGCGTCGGCCTCTCCCTCGGAGCGACGGCACTCGTCGAGCACCCACGCCGTACCTCCGCCGCTGCCCAGACGGGAGCCTACGGGGTCGTTCGTACAAAAATATTCCGATGTGGAGAAACCGGTGATGTCATGGAAGCAACCGACCAGGTTTGGCGGAAGCGACAGTAGCTTTTTGCTCATTAGTCTTAGATTATATGCCGCGAAGTTACTAATTCAGCGCCTTATAACCAAACGGCGGGAGAATCGCAGCTGCGAGCGGTGCAGGGGGAAATTGAGAGTCAGCACGGTATTCGACAGCGACAAGTCTGCCGTGGCCTCGGCGTAGTCGGAGAGGAAACGGGCGTCGGTCCACGCGAGCCGGTAATGGTCGGCGAAAATCGTAGGCGTGAGCGCCCCCTTGCGCATACCGGGGCGCCAACGGCTCCCCCCGACCTCCGCACCCGAGAGGTAAATTATATCATACGCCGCCGTATCGGCGTTCCTTACCACGGCAAGCTCGTAGAAACCGCCGGGTACGGCCCATTCCGGGTCGTTGTCGCGGTCGAGATAGCTCCAGAACCCCTCCAGGGGGTCGGTTGAGGCGGCGAAATAGTCGGCGAGCGACTCAGCTGTCCACCCGGTCATAAGCGTAGCAGGGAAATCCTCCAGCACGCTGATTTCCATGCGCCGCACCTCCATCGGACGGTTTACCGAAAGCCTCACGGAGGCGAATCCGGCCCGGCATCGGGCACTCCCCGCTGGAGCCATGCGGTCGCCCCCGGTCGAGAACGACGCGGCGCCATCGGCAAACTCGGCTATCAGGCAGTTGATACCACCCGACTGGTTCGCAGCCTTCGACTCATAATGGTCGAGGAGCGTGAAGCGCCCACCTCCGGGGGCTATTGAATCGAATTTCAGGCGGAGCGCCCGCTCCCCGAACCCGGCGAGCGAGGGATCCTCCTCGATTGAAAGCGTCGCCTCATAGAGCGGCACACTGTCGGAGTCCAAAAATGCAAGAGAAGCCGCGGAGCCAAACGACGTCAACGCTTTGCGGGGAAAATCAACAGCCAGCCCCAGGCGCACGCTCCCCGCCGCGGTATCGACCGCCGCGGTGAAACTACCGCCCGGCTCCAAACGGAAATCAGGCGGGTCGCAGAGGGTCGTCCCCCTCTCGCCGACAACGGCCCGGGAGGAGATAGCCGACGGAGCCGCCGCGGCTATCACAACCAGTAACACTTTTACAACCCGCCACATAGCATCGGTCAAACAGCGGGAATACCCGCGGGAAGCTTTTCATACAGGCGTCGAACCTCGCCGACGAACTCCTCGTCGGAAAGCGAGTGGTCGAGCCACGCGATCGGTATGCCGCGCTTCTCCATACCCCGGAACCAGGTCATCTGCCGCTTGGCGAACTGGTGTATGGCTATTTCGAGCTGCGAGCGCATCTCCTCCCGGGTAATTTCGCCTATGACGTAGAGAGTGAGATACTTGTATTCCAAACCATAGTAAATAAGGTTCTCGGCGGGTACCCCCGCGGCGAGCAGGCTCTCCACCTCAGCGACCATACCCGCCTCCAGGCGGGCGTCGAGGCGCTCGGTGATGCGGCGGCGGCGCGTCTCGCGGTCGATGGCCACCCCGACCACAAGCGCCGGGCGCGGAGTCGGGTCCACCGCCCCCGCGGCGGCTTCGGGATGCTCGATATAATATCGCTGAATCTCGATGGCCCGCACGGCACGTTGCGGAGTGTCGACATCCGTAACGTTGTGCAACTGCTTCATCGAAGCGAGAATATCCTTTAGCTCGGAAAGGTCCTTACCTCTGAGCTCCGCGCGCAGCGATGGGTTTTCGGGCACCTCGGGGAGCACCATGCCTTTGAGGAACGACTCGACATAAAGCCCGGTGCCGCCGCAGATGATCGGCAGATTGCCGCGCGAGCGTATCGAGGCGCACGCCTCGTCGGCGTCGCGCAGAAACTGGTAGAGGTTGTATTTCGTGCCCGGCTCTGCCACGTCGATAAGGTGGTACGGCACCCCGGCATACTCTTCGAGGTCCTTGCCGGTGCCGAGGTCCATCGAGCGGTAAACCTGGCGCGAGTCGCCGCTAATGATTTCTCCACCGAAAGCGCGGGCGAGGCTCACGGCGCGCCTGGTCTTCCCCGTTGCCGTAGGCCCGACCACGGCTATGAGCGGCCTCTCCGCCGCCACGTCGCGCAATTTATTCTCCATAGCGGCCAATCATACAAACACACTGGTTACCTTGCGCCATAAGCGCCTGAGCCTGAACAGCGCCGAATCCTGGTTAAGCATCGACACATCGAGCCAGCGCCCGTCGTCGTAGTCGACATTCCACTTCTGGAGGTCGCGGAGGCGGAACGTCGGGCGGTAATGCTTTATGCCGTAGAGGCGGCGCCCGTTCTCATCATAAGTCTTCCAGGCCATGGCCACGGTGTGTATGCGGCGAATCTCGGCGGTGAGATTGCGCGACACGATATGCTGGTTCATGAGCTGGCGCAGGTGGCCGAGGGTGAACCATTCACCGCGGACGCGCGAATCGACCACCTCGTCGGCGTCGGGGAGGAACGCGAAGTAGTGGAGTATGTTCTGAAACGTCACCGGGTCGGGGCTGCTGTAGGCGAGCCGGATCTCGGCATTTTTGATGCCGGTGCGCGAGCGGAACAGCTCGGCGGCCTCCATATCGCTCACCCGGCTTGTGTAAGGAATCTTCACCACCACGGGGGTGTCGACAAACTTGATTATCGAGCCGTTGGCGAACTTCTTTTCCTCAGGCATGGAGTCCAGGAGGATGCGGTCGTCGCTCAGCAAGAGGTAGCGCAGAGTTGTGGTACCAGGCTGCTCGACATAATGCCCCTCATCGTTTTTGCAGTAGTAGGTCCAAAGCGAATAGTAGCGGCTTCCGAGATAAACCAGGGAAAACAGATACAGCACCATCGGCATCCACAGGAAGAAGAAGTGGTCGGCCCGGTTGAGATTCACATTCACATAGAACAGAAGGTAATAGGCCCAGTCGACCACCGTCAGCAGCGAGGAGAGCCAGAAGAGCAGCCGCGTCTGATAGCGCCACTCGCGCTGGTAGAGGTCGCCGATGAAGCCGAACTCGACCACGTTGCCGTAGCTGGCGCGGCAGTTGACACATACCCTCGGGTCGCGGCGCACCAGCAGATGGAGCCCGGTGACAATCACCGTGACCGGCGCGGTGACCAATATTGCCAGCACCGGCACCGAAGCGTCGTAGGGCTGGCCGGTTAGCTCGTAAAGGTCGGCCCGTCGGCCCATAAAGAAAAGCGCGATGACGAACAGGGCCGTTATAAGCATCACCACCGACACTTCCTGGAGGAAGCGCCCGCAGGTAGGCACCCGGCGGGAGGTGACGTAGCGACGCACTACCTGCAGGGCGAAGTAGAACGACACGTTGACCAACGGGAGCCATTGCAGATGGATCAGCGGCGAGAGGAACACGAGCACCGTAAGCAACCCTACGGCCACGGCCCAGTTGCGCCATAGCCCGAAGATCGCCGCGCTCATTCCGTCGCGCCTTAGTTGGGATCGAAACATAAGTCAGTCAGATTCAAAGATTCCGCTTGAAGTAGTCAAGCATGCGGCCATACACCAGGGCGCGGGCCTCGCACCCGTTAATCGAATGGTTCATATTGGGGAACAGGAACATATCGGCGTAGCGGTGCGAGCCCTGCAGGGCGGCGACGTACTCCATAGTGTTGGAGAGGTGCACGTTGTCGTCGGCGGTGCCCGACATCAGTAACAACCGACAGTTCATTTTGTCGGTGAAGTTGATCGGGGCGCTCTCGCGGTAGCCGCTCTCGTTCTCCTGGGGGGTGAGCATGAAGCGCTCGGCGTAAACCGTGTCGTAGAAGCGCCAGGAGGTCACCGGGGCGATCGCGACAGCGGCCTTGTAGGGGCTTCCGGTGGCCTGCGCGGCCATCAGGGTCTCGTAGCCGCCGTAGCTCCATCCGGCGATGCCGATTCGCGACCCGTCGGCAAACGGGAGGGTGGCGGCGTATTTCGCGGCGGCGAGCTGGTCGATGGTCTCATAGTGGCCCAGGCGCTTGTAAACGATGTCGCGGAAAGCCGTGCCGCGGGCGCCGGTGCCGCGTCCGTCGACACACACCACGGCGAAGCCGGCCTCGGCGGCGGCATAGTAGTCCCAGTCCATGCGCCAGCGGTTCACAACCTCTTGCGAGCCGGGGCCGCTGTACTGCCACATAATAACCGGGGCCTTGCCGTTAACGCCTTGCGGACGAATCATATAACCGTTGAGAGCGACACCCTCGCCGGTGGTCATTGTGAAGAATTCCTTGCGGGGGAGCGAGGCATAGCGGGCGGCGTAGGCAGCGTTATCCTCCAGCACCCTCACCGATTTTCCCTTTGCGTTGTAAAGGGTGTAGACCGGCGGCGTGGCGGCGTTTGAATAGTTAATGGTCAGGAAATTGGCAGCCGGGGAGAGCACGGCGTCGGCCCATCCGTCGGCGGGAGTAAGGTCGTCGGTCTTCTTACCCTGGCGGTCAATGCGGCTCACCACGCGGTTGGCCGCGCGCGGAGTCTGGCACTTCTGCGACGGGCGGGGCACCGACTGATAGTATCGGTTGCCCTGCGAGTCAGCGCCGTAGTATGCCGTGACGTCGTAGTCGCCCGACGTCACCTGGCGCAGGAGCTGACCCTCGTAGCTATATATATATAGGTGGCTCCAGCCCGAGCGCTCCGAGAGGAGGGCTATGCCATCGGACTCCAGTTTCATCCCCTCGTAGAGGGCGGGATCGAGCCACGCCTTCGACTCCTCGACCAGCAGCGAGCGGCTCACGGTCGATTTGGGGTTGACCGAATAAAGCTCCATTCGGTTTTGGGCGCGGTTGAGGGTGCTAACGATCAATCGCTCCGGCGAATTGCCGAACTCTATGCGGGGTATGTATTCGATCCGCGGGTCCTTGAAGTCCACCCCCTTGGTCTTGCGGGTCTCGACGTCGTAGCTGTGGAGGGTCACAACGGAGTTTTTCTCGCCCGCCACGGGATATTTGTAGCTGAACTGGCCGGGATACAGCGCGTACTCATCCTTCGGCTGGCACCATCCCTGGTACATGGTGAAGGTGAACGTCGGCACCTCGGTCTCGTCATATCGGAGGTAGCAGAGGGTCTGCGAGTCGGGCGACCAGGCCATAGAACAGGAGGTTGAGAACTCCTCCTCATAGGTCCAGTCTGGTATGCCGTTGATAATCTTGCCGTAGGCGCCGTCGGTTGTGACGGGCACCTCGGTGTTGTAGTCCCACTTGCGGATGTGGATGTTGTTGTCGGTAACGAACGCCACCATACGGCCGTCGGGCGAGAACACGGGCGACTGTTGGAGCCCACCTTCCATGCCCAAGGGGCGGAGTATGTTGCGCTTGATGTCGAAAATATAATACGGGGCCTTGAAAGAGCGGCGGTAGACAGGGGTCTTTTCGCCGCACACAAGCAACTTGCCGCCGTCGGGCGAGAGGGTAAAGTCAGTGATTTTGCCAATGCTCGACTCGCGGGTGTGCGAGGCATCGAACACGATTTCCAGCTCTTTGCCGGTGGCGGTGTCGAAGCGGCGCACCTTGGTGCCGTCGTTGTCGAGCAAGAGGTAGCTCAGCCCGTCGGGCATATACACGAAACTCTTGGGGGCTTCCGGGCGGTTGGCCGGATAAACATATTTGGAGAGGGCGTCGACCGGGATCGTCTGTGCGAAGCCCGTTGAAGCCGCCGCGAGCAGCAGGGCGGCTGTTGTTTGCCTTATATTCATCGTATATCTATATGTATGTGCTAAGTCAGGGTTATCACCAAAGAAGCATCTGCGCCGGCGACTCGGGGGGCTGGCGGCGAGTAGGCTCCTGGTAGCCGAACTCGTTGGCAGCGGCGGCCGCGTCGGCCTCGGCTTTCGCTTTACGCGAAGCGGGAGGGGTGGCGATCAGCCAGTTGGTGCTGTCGAGAGTTTCGTCGATGGCCGAAATTTTCGGTTTGTCGGCGTTTTTCTTCCGCCCTCTGCCCCGGCGCGGCTTGGGGGCCTCCTCCGAGGGATGGATGTCGGCCGGGGCATCAGTACCTTGGGAAGCGGGACCTTCGCGGCGCGGAGAGGGCATATCGGGGAGCGCCCCGAAATCCGAAAAGTCGTGTATGAGGTCGCCGTCGTGCGAGGCGAAGCCCGGCGAAGGCTGGGCGTTGTCGACTACCGCGGGTGTCGCCGCGTCAGCGCTCGCGGCCAATTCCGGCGCCTCGGCGGGCACGGCCCCGGAGGCGGGAAGATTCTTGAGCCGGTCAATTTCCGAGCGCAGCAGGGCCTCGCTCTGGGCCTGGTGGTGGAGGTTGTTCTCTATGGTCTTACGCAGCGAGTCGGTGAGGTCCTCAAGGCGGCGCTTCTCCTCCTCGGCCTGGCGGAGGCACGCGTCGCGCTGGGCCAGGGCGGTGTTCTTGCGGCGTACGTCGGACCGCAGGTCCTCCAGCAGCGCCTCGTTCTCCTTGGCGGCGTCGCGAAGTGATTCGAGCTCCTTGTCGCTGGCTATTTTTTCCTGTTCGAGGTAGCCGAGCTGCTCGCGCACCTCCTGCACGACTTTGAGTTGCTGGCGCGCCTTCGTAAGCTGCGCGTGCGACTCCTCGGCTTGCGCGCGGGCCGATTCAGCGTCGGCCCTCGACTGCTCGGCAAGCGCCGAAAGCTCCTCGACGCGGGCCGTCAGTTCGGCGCGCGCGCCGTTGGCTTCGGCCAACTTCGCCTCGGCCTCTTCGGCACGGGTGAGCGCCTCCTTGGCGCGGCTCTGAAGGTCGTTGACCATCGCCTGGGAGAGGTCGTGGGTGGCCACGGCTTCCTTGGCCCCGAGGTCGAGCTCCTCGATCCGCTTACGGGCGGTTTCGAGGGCCTCGGTAATCTTGGCATTCTCATCGCGGAGACGGGTCAGTTCCTCGTCTTTGGCGAGCAACGCCTCCTGAACCCCGTCGCCCCCGGCATCTTGCACGGCGCACACGCGCAGCTTGTTCACCAGGCTCTTGTTCTCCAGCAGATACTGCTCGTTCTCGGCCTGCAGGGAGTCGACCTGCTTCTCCAGGTCGCGCACGCGCTCAGTTAGCGCCCGCTTCTGCCGTTCGGCGCTGAGCTGCAGCTTCTTGGCCTCGGCCTCGTCGACCTCCCCCTTGCGCACTTTCTCGCGCAGGGACTCGAACTGGCCGTCGAGGGCGCTTTTCTCGCGGGCCCAGCGGTCGTCGTAATCGCGACGGGCGCGGCGCTCCAGGTCGGCGAGGTACTGCTTCATGCCGTCGTCGAGGGCGTTCAGCAGATAGCGCTCCTGTTCCTCGGGGTCGATAGCCGATGACAGGAACCGCGGGAGCGACTCGTTGATGAGCCGCACCGTGTGTCGGAATATCAGTTGGCGGTTGGCCTCGTCGGCTTTCTCAGCGGCTTCGCGCTCGGCGGCATCCGCCTCGGCCCCGCGGGCCTCCTCGGCATCGGGGGTTTCGTCGGACTGCTGCCTATCGGCGGCCATACGCTCCTTCAGGGGGGTCACCGTAGCGTCGATGCCTTCGGGAAAATCATCCTCGATCTCCTCGGCGTCGAAACCGAACGCCCGTTTTAACGACTTTAAAAAGGCCATATCTTTACTCGCACTGTTGTTTTCTGTTCTGTTAGCGGCCACCCGGGCGGCCTAAACCGGCCTCCGGGAAAAACCTTATCCGACAAAATTAGCAAAAAAGCGCGAGCCGCGGACAATCGCGCGGCGCAAAAAACCTGCCGCCGGAGCCATAATTTGGAAAAAACGGAAGCGCCCGCCCCGAAAACCCCTCGACAAGCCTCCAAAAACGGATATTCAAACATAAATTCGAAAAAAGTGGCCGAAAAATTTGGCCGGTTCAAAAAAACTCCCTACCTTTGCATCGCTTTTGGGAACGAGAGGGCGCTTAGCTCAGCTGGTTCAGAGCGTCTGCCTTACAAGCAGAGGGTCGGG